>DASRIZ010000448.1:0-4977 GCA_035649735.1 Blastocatellia bacterium
GGGCGAGGTTTATAGACGCGGTGACGAGGCGCCCCCGCCCTCCGTCAGGAGGGCGATGTTTATAGACACGGTGACGAGGCGCCCGCCCTCCGTCAGGAGGGCCAAGTTTATAGACGCGGTGACGAGGCGCCCCCCGCCCTCCGTCAGGAGGGCCATGTTTATAGACGCGGTGACGAGGCGCCCCGCCCTCCGTCAGGAGGGCCATGTCTTGACGCTATAAGACGAGTTGTTCGGCCTGCTGAGTTTACATGGTCCTCCTGACGGAGGGCAAAACGTCGGTTCGCACTTCGCCTCTATAAACATGGCCCTCCTGACGGAGGGCGGGAGAACGTTAAAGATTGACGACAGTCGGCACCAGCCAATTCACTTGTCCGATGCATCCAGACGTACGCAAGCCAAGCGCGGGCGCCTGCCCAAAGTGCGGGATGGCGCTTGAACCGGCGCTCCTTTCACCGCCGTCACTAAAAACAGAATTCACCTGTCCGATGCATCCAGAGGTTCGCAAGCCGGGCGCGGGCCTCTGCCCAAAGTGCGGGATGGCGCTTGATCCGCCGGTCATTTCAGCGCAGTCAACAAGAACAGAATTCACTTGTCCGATGCATCCAGAGGTTCGCAACCCGGGACCTGCCTCATGCCCAAAGTGCGGGATGGCGCTCGAGCCCTCTGGCGTTGTTCCGTCGCCAACAAGAACGGAATACACCTGTCCGATGCACCCCGAAATCGTGCGAGAATCTCCGGGCTCCTGTCCGATCTGTGGAATGGCTCTGGAGCCGAGAGTCGTCTCCGCCGTCGAAGAGCAAAGCGAAGAACTGCAGGATATGACGCGCCGATTCTGGATCGGTTTGATTCTGACGATCCCCTTGCTCCTGATTGCGATGTCGGATTTGATCCCGGCGCAGCCGCTGCAGCACGCGGTCTCGATGCGACTACTCACGTTTGTTCAGATGGTGCTGGCCACGCCTGTCGTCCTGTGGGGAGGCTGGCCTTTCTTTCAGCGAGGCTGGGCGTCGATCGTCAATCGCAGTCTAAACATGTTCACTCTGATCGCAATCGGTACCGGAGTAGCTTACTGGTACAGCGTCATAGCCGCGGTGCTTCCGGATATCTTTCCAGCATCGTTCCGCGGTCACGGTGGCGTGGTGGGAGTCTATTTTGAAACATCGGCGGTGATCGTGGTCCTCGTTCTGTTAGGACAGGTTCTCGAGTTAAGAGCTCGGAGTCAGACAAGCAGTGCAATCAAGGCGCTTCTCGGCCTCGCTCCAAAAACCGCCACGGTAATCCGCGACGACGGAACAGATGAAGAAACCCCGATTGAGCTTATCAAGCCCGAGGATAAGCTCCGTGTTCGTCCGGGAGAAAGGGTCCCGGTTGATGGAGTGATTCTCGACGGCAGCAGCTTCGTAGACGAGTCGATGGTCACCGGCGAGCCCATCCCAGTCGAAAAAAGCAAAGACGCCAAAGTGACCGGCGGAACGGTCAACGGCGCCGGCGGCTTTATCATGAAGGCGGAGCGCGTGGGCAGCGATACGCTTCTTGCGCAGATCGTCCGAATGGTCAGTGAAGCTCAACGAAGCCGCGCTCCGATTCAGCGGCTGGCAGATAAAGTGTCTTCTTACTTTGTTCCTGCGGTGATCGTTGCCGCGGTCATCGCATTTATGACGTGGGCAGTTGTTGGGCCCGAGCCACAGCTGGCTCACGCAATCGTCAACGCGGTATCTGTTCTTATCATCGCGTGTCCCTGCGCGCTCGGGCTTGCGACTCCGATGTCCGTTATGGTCGGTACCGGACGCGGCGCCACCGAGGGCGTACTTATCAAGAATGCTGAAGCCCTCGAGATACTGGAAAAGATCGACACGCTGATCGTGGATAAGACAGGCACTCTCACCGAGGGCAAGCCGCGACTTACGTCTGTGTTACCCCTCGACGGGATGAACGAGTCCGAGTTGCTGCGCGTGGCCGCGAGCATCGAGCGAGGAAGCGAACATCCATTGGCCGCAGCCATCGTAGCTGCCGCGCTCCAGCAAGGCCTGAAGCTCTCGGAACCCGAAGAGTTTCAGTCAATCACCGGAATGGGTGTTGTTGGAAAGGTCGAACATCACATCGTTGCGCTTGGAAACAACAAGCTCCTCGACCAACAGAAGATCGATGCAGGCCAGGCCAACGAACTGGCCGAGGCTCGCCGCAAGGATGGCGAGACAGTGATGTTTGTCGGGGTTGATGGCCGGCTGGCAGGCTTGCTTGGCGTGGCCGATCCGATAAAAGAATCAACGCCTGATGCGATCCGAGCGCTGCACGAAGAAAGGATTCGCATCGTGATGGTCACCGGTGATAACCGCTCCACCGCGGACGCGGTTGCTCGAAAGCTCGGCATAGATGAAGTTGAGGCCGATGTTCTGCCGCAGGAGAAGGGCGAGGTCGTAAAACGCTTGAAAGCTCAAGGGCACGTGGTGGCGATGGCCGGCGACGGTGTAAATGATGCCCCGGCGCTGGCCCTGGCAGATGTCGGGATCGCGATGGGAACGGGCACTGACGTGGCGATCGAGAGCGCGGGCGTTACCCTGGTGAAAGGCGATTTGCGCGGGATCGTGCGAGCTCGCAGGCTTAGCCGAGCCACAATGGGAAACATCAGACAGAATCTCTTTTTCGCTTTTATCTACAACGCGCTCGGAATTCCGTTAGCGGCGGGAGCGCTCTATCCGGTGTTTGGACTCCTGTTGAGCCCGATGATTGCGAGCGCTGCGATGAGTTTCAGTTCGGTGTCCGTTATCGCAAACGCATTGCGGCTGCGGAAGGTTGAATTGTGAGAGATCTCGTTCTCGATAGGTGCTTTGGTCAAGGCAAAGGTGGACGGTCTTCTTGCAACACTTCGGATAACAACAAAATGCTCGTAGCTTTGAACGATTACTCAGGTTGTTGCATCTTTTCTGGAAGTCTTACCGATGAATCGATAGCCAAAATAGATTAACAATCCAACTCCCGCCGCTATCGCCGAATCGCGCGCATCAAGCATGCTCCCGTCGCTGTTGACGATCGGGTTTGACAGCAGCCACACTGAGAGCACCAGCGCTGCAATCGCCGCCACAACACCGCCGGGCGCCTTAAACATCGCCGGAGGGGCGTCTTTCTTGTACCGAAAAACCAAAAGCGCTGCGCAGGTAACGCCGTACGACAACAGCCGTGCGATAACGCTCAGATTGACCTGGCGTGCAAAGGTGCTGCCTAACGTTAGACCGAGAACTATCACGGCCGTAATCAGGATTGAAATATGCGGCGTGCGAAATCGCCGGTGGGTTGCGCCTATAACCCTCGGAAGCTCTCCGCGCTCGGACATCGCAAAAGGCAGCCGCGAGCCTGACAGGATGATAACGTTCAGATTGCCTACTATTGATACCACAACGCCGGCCGAGATGATTGCGCCGCCCGCCCGGCCCAGAAACAGCGTGCTCGCATCCGCCAGCGGCCGCTGCGATGTAGCCAGACCCGGAAGCGTTCCGATACAGATGAGTTGAATTGAAATGTACAAAAGAGCTACTACGGCTATCGCGGTCAGCAACGCCAGGGGAAGATTGCGCTGAGGATCGCGAACTTCACCCGCGGGGATCGCCGCCATCTCGAAGCCGGAGTAGGCATAGATCAATATCAACACAGACGACGAGAACGCGCCGTAAGCCGGCCGCTCAGCAAATGAGTAATTGGCTGGACTGATAAAGAACAGTCCCACCGCGATGAAAAGAATTATCGGGATGAGCTTGCCTATGGTGAAAACATTAGTGACTCGCGCCGCGTCCCGCACGCCGGCGATGTTTACTGCGGCAATCGCCGACACAACGACGACGATGATTGCCTCACGCCAGTAATGAGTCGTTGCGGAACTCCAGAAGAAACCGAGGTAATCGACAAGCAGATTGCAGTTGGCGGCAAACGCCGTCAACCTTGCCAGCCACATCAGCCAGCCGACCTCAAACCCGACCGCGGAGCCGAATGCCTCGCGAGCATACAGATAGGGACCTCCGGTCTCACTGAATCGGCTCCCGACTTCGGCAAAGCAAAGAATGATCAGCGCAACAACTATCGCGCACACCACGAACGCAATCAGACTATAGGGACCTACCAGAGCAAAGGCCCTCGAGGGCAATCCGAATATACCCGCTCCGATGATGGCGTTGATGGCGACAGCCACCAGGTCCCATCGACGAATGCCGCGAATCAGACCTTCCTGTGTTGGTTGAGCCATTTGCGAGTCTCTACGATTGACGACGCGCGTGAATACTAATGCGGGCGATGTGTTTGTTCAATCGTGATTTGTCAACTGGTCGGTGCCGGGCTTGCAATTATGCAATTCACGAATCGGGCGGGGGAGGACTAGGTTGTCTTGAATCGCAGAGCAGGCCCTGCATCGAAACCACCGGAACTTTCTCAACCGCGTAGCGGTGACCTCTCGATAGATTTGCGTGACTGATGATTGCCTGGCCGCGTAGCGTTCACCTGACCCGCTCGCAACCGCCAAGCGGCCAGCGGTCATAGCCACTTGAGCAAACTATTGAGAGGACACCGCTACGCTTATCATCCGTTGCCGAATCACGCACTGTTGACCACTACCCAGGTTTGTCTCTGCTTTCTGATAGCCCGGCCGGTGCGCTACAATGACCAACCGGACTTTTCCAAAATGACAGGAGATACTCAATGAGCGATCAAAATGAAGATGCAATCGTAGTTATCAATAACGGACCTTATCGCGTTATCGGAGACAACATAACCATCAAAGACGCGGCCGGAAACACATTTGGTCTGGCCGGACGCACGGTAATCTCTCTTTGCCGGTGTGGTCATTCGCAAAACAAACCGTTCTGCGATGGGACTCACGCAAGGGTTGGGTTTCAGTCTGAGGTCGAAGCGCGAGAACTGCCGCCCCCGGCGCCGAAGTTATAGAAGTTAGAAAGCAGAAGGCAGAAAGCAGAAAGCAGAAGGCAGAAGGCA
>DASRIZ010000449.1:0-5916 GCA_035649735.1 Blastocatellia bacterium
AGATAGGTCACATGCTTCAGCCCAGCCTTCTTCGCCAATCCATACGCCGTAAGCGCCTGCGTGAACTCATCGGCGACATTGCCTATCAGCAGGAAGAGTTTATCCACGCCAACCATCGCTTGCGTGACCGAGACCGGATCGGTCAGGTCACCCCAAGTAATCTCCACTGCATCGGATAACTTAACCGGCTCGGGCTGTTTGCGAGTCAGCGCCCGTACCTCTGCTCCGCGCTGAAGCAGCGCCTTCACCACCTCGCTGCCGACCGTACCAGTTGCACCTGTCACTAGAATCTTCATTGCTATCTCCTTTCGCGGCCCTCTTTATTTGATGACGGCGAGACGACATCAGCCGAGTTATTGGTTCTTCAGCCCAATTTTTTGGGATGCCGACGGGACCATAGAGGCGACTTCGTCCCCCTATCGACGGATTCTGATCGCCGGGTTGCAAAGTCCACCGATTATCGCTCAGGCTCGTGCAGATTGAGTTTACTCAGATTGGGTAAGTCGTTGTGGAGGAGAAGTAAATCCTATCTTTTGGATACAAGAACTATCTTTTGGCCAGTCTCTCTCCACAACAGTTTTTCCTCCGGGGATGGATTAGCGTAACCATCAGGCTAAATCATCTCCGATTTGCCTCGATCTAGTACCAGCGAATCTCTGACGAGCATTACCATAGCTTGACCGGGTAGTTTATCGCGTAAGGACGCAGATACATCGATTTTGGTGCTCAGGAGCTTCGGTTCGAAAGCTGGATTAGAAGAAGTGGACGGACAGCAATCAAAAAGTTTTTTAAGGCTCAATCGATTTGAAACGCGCCCTTGATTTACCAATCAAACGACCTGCGGGCCCTTGAGCCTTTCCTTGACACCCACCACGGTTTCGAATAATTTTAAGCTGCTTTAACGCTGGGTCATCTCGATCCGGTCACATCTTTGGTTTCGTCGTCGTAGCCCGGACTGGGTCTTTCCCAGCCGGGCTTTTTTGTTAACAAAGAGGTGGCTCGTTAAAGAAAGATGAAGTCAGTGCAAAACGAGGTGATGTTACTTCTAGTACAGGAGACAACGCCATCTTCGCAATTAATAACGCTTCGGACATCACAAGAGATGCGGGGACAGGCATGCTCGTCGTTCGAGATCCGGTTCACCTGCACGGTTCACTCGGCCTGGCGCGGGCTCGCATCGGGACCGGATCACCTCGCAAGGTGACGCGGTCAATTTCGACGAGAAGCAGCCGAGCGAAATCGTCGAGTTCAGCGCCATGGGTGATCCTTAGGACCTCATGTGTGACTAAGCTGAAAGATCCTTTTGGAGGAGTTGCATTAAATCGCGAAGCAAAGGAAGTCATGGTGATGGAGAATGATCACCGCGCCGCTTTGCTCATTTATCACCTACCCGAGGTATTTCAGTGAGGTTGTAAGAGTGGTTCCTGCGGCGCAGGCTTTCTAGCCCGCGTCGCCTTTCTCTAACGGCATCGCTTCGCCGTCTTAAAAAGAAGGTGGCAAGGCAGAGTAAGGGGAGTGGCAGGGCGAGTTGATTGGCGTCAGTAGTATACAGGCGCGGTCTCTGGAGGCGCGCCATGAGACGCTCTATCGGAAAATCAACCAGAATCGGGACGCTTGCACTAATCACCGGCATCGTCTTTGTCTTCGGTTCTACGCCTGTATTTGCACGTGGAGGAGGGCACGGCGGAGGACATGGCCACACAGGCGGGCATCGTGGTCACTCTGGTAGCCGCAGTTCTGTTTTCTCTCATACAACCTCAGGTTCGTTTATTCGTCCTGCCTGGCATAGCTGGCGCCATCATCACCACCACCTCTTGATATTCCCGTTGAGATTCCCGATCTTTGGTTATCCGTTCTACGGGTATACCTGTTACGGTCCGTTCTGGCCGTACTTCTCTTACGACCCCTGCCGTAGTTATTATCGTGAATGGACTACCCTTCCTGCTGATGCGATTTCACCTCTTGGTAACAAGCTTGCGCATGCTTATGCACTCCCTGCTCAGTTAGACCTGCCCGAGGAGACCAAAGAAGCTGAACAGATCGAATCGAGCGGAGGGCCGAGTGAGTTTGTTCGACAAGGAGAGGATGCACTCAAAGCTCGGGATTACCGGTCGGCGGTCCGTGCATGGCGGCATGCTGTTGTGGATGATCCGAAAAACGGCACAACGATCATGATGCTGGCCGAGGCACTTTTCGCTGCCGGATATTACGATGAAGCAGCAGCTGCCGCTCAGCAGGCGATGATGCTACTACCGGAGGAGAAATGGCGCGAAGCGGTCAGCAAATTCAGAGGATTCTACGCGGATATGCAGGATTACACCGATCAACTGACTAAACTAGAGAAGGCCGTAGAAGGATACCCCAATGACCCGTCACTTCGCTTTGAGTTAGGGTTTCAGTATGCGAACTTAAACCATCTGGACCTGGCTCTGCGCCAACTGGACAAACTCTTGGAGATGGCACCTCAAGATCAAATCGGCCGGAAGCTACGGGATTTAGTCAGTAAGGAAAGGGAGGCAGAGAAGAGCGACAAAGAACACAGTCTTCAAGGTGACTCATGACTTCGATGAGGCGATCTTGCTCTCCGACGAGATTGCGCTGATGACTAGCCGTACCGAGGTGAGGTTGGCGGAGATCATAGAGGTCAATGTACGTCATGCGCAACCGGGAAACAGTCATTGAGCAACCAGACTCTCCGCGGATCAGAAAGCATGTGGTTCGCTTCCTGATCGAGCACTCCAGAAAGATCGAACTGCCTAAAAGCTAGACGCTCAGTCGTGGGTATGCAAAAAATAAAAAATTTAAGGAGGTAACTGAGATGGCGGACCAAAAAGTTATGAGTCGCGAAGAGGCGACGGCCAAGATCCTCGAAGCCAAGCAGACAAAGGGACTGACCTGGGAAGAGATCGCGACAGCTGTGGGTCGGCACACGGTATGGACGACGGCTGCGCTCCTTGGGCAACATCCTATGTCGCCAGAGGAGGCTCAAAAGGCGGTGCAGGTACTTGGCCTAGGAGAGGATGTCGCATCGGGTGTTGTCGCTGCGCTGAAGGAGATTCCTATGAGGGGATCCCTGGACAGCACTGTCCCTGTAGATTCACTTATCTACCGATTTTACGAGATCATCCAGGTTTACGGGACGACGATGAAAGCAATTATCCACGAGAAGTTTGGTGACGGCATCCTGAGTGCCATCGACTTCGAAATGGATATCCAAAAGAAGCCCGATCCCAAAGGCGACCGGGTGGTCGTGACCTTAAACGGCAAATTCCTGCCTTACAGAAAGTGGTAGACGAGAACCGCAAGCTGAACGCTTAAATGAACGAGAGTGCCGGAAGAGGTGGAGGTTGAAACCGAAGACGAGACGCTTCACGAAGCCATCGAGCGAGAGGGAATTTCATTACTAAAAGCGACTGCTCTGACGACCGCGCCGCTTGCGACCCCTGGCAGCTCTTGCTTCTCTTAAAGCGGGCGCAACCATGAACGAAGCATTGGCGTTTGTTCTTCGCGTGTCCTTCTCGCGTAAGTGGAATGGCGGATTCCTTATGCAACAAATCCAAACTATAGCCACAGGTTTCTTCCTTTTGTTGCTCGTACAAGCTCCATCCGCATGGGCACAAAGTCCACCCACTGTCTATGCCGGCCTCGTATCTATCACGCCCACTAACGCGCCGGTATTAGCCGCTGTAGATGGAGGATATTTCAAAAAATACGGACTCGATGTCAAGCCGCTCGTGATGTCCGGTTCATCCACAGCCATCGCGGCCATGTTATCGGGGGAGATGAGTTTCATCACCATTGCTGGTTCAGGGATCATCAACGCACACTTGGCAGGTCGTGACGCCGTGATGATCGCAGGCACCGTGAACTATGCGCCCTACGAATTGGTTGTTTCCAAAGAAATCAAGAGAATCGAGGATCTGCAAGGGAAAAAACTGGGCATCGCACGCTTCGGTGGCTCGGCGGACTTTTTGGCCCGCTGGGGTCTTGAGAAGCACGGCCTTAAACCGGGAAAAGATGTGATCCTCCTGCAGACAGGGGGTAACCCAGAGCGATTGGCCGCAGTCGCTCAGGGAGCGATTCAAGCTACATTGCTCGAGCAGTCGTTCGCCTATCGGGCCAGAAAAGAGGGATTGCAAACGCTGATCGACTACTCAACGATCGGCCTCGATTACCAGCACAGTGGCATCGGAACGACGAAATCGTTTGTCGAAAAGAACGGTGATCTTACCACAAGGTTTCTGAAAGCTTTGATTGAGGGGATTCACAGAATGAAAAGAGACCGTCCCTTCGCTCTTAAAGTGATCGAGCGCCATTTGCGAGTCAACGATGCCGAGACCCTTCAAATAGCCTATGATTACAACATCCCCCCGCTTCCCACCGTGCCATATGTGAATCTCAAGGGAATAAAATTCCTCCTGGATACCATGGTCGAGTCAAATCCGAAGGCCGCGAAAGCGAGGCCGGAAGATATTGGAGACAACGGTCCGCTGCGCGAGATCGAGGCGAGTGGTTTCGTCAAGCAGATCGAGGCAGGGCACTAGGGGCAGGAGGCCATTCATTGCGCATCCACGCCCTGCCCCCCGCGCACACACCAGACAAAGTGCGTATCAGTTTTGACAGCGTTGGCTACATGACCATCGGCGAAGCTCACGAACCACGCGATGGCCGAAGTGCTAGCAGCGCTCGTAGCCGACCAATAGATTGATGACTGCACATTGGTAAAGGGATTGACTGGTAGAGTAGGACCAAAACGCACTGTGGGGTCTACGAGGCTAGCCAGTTCCTGAAGCGTGGGAAGACGCCAGCCTTGACGATTACCCACGGTCTTAGTGTTGCAACGTGCTTGCGCATTCAGCCAGTCTTGAGGGATTGTATCCGGAGACTGCTCCCAAACCAGCCCAGTCTCTTTATCAAATACAGCCGCGTTGCCAAACTGGTTGAGCACCTGAAAACGATTGAACTGGATTATAGTATTCCATGGCTGAATCTGCGCAGCTGCCTCTGAAGCAGAGAGTGCAAGAGCAAGTATACCGATCAGGATAAAATACCATGGTTTCATGACAGCGGCTCTTTTCTTTTTGTTTGGGAAATTCACATATATCCCCACACATCACGCGCGCTTCTAGAAACTCGTCGAGAGCGGCGTGAGCCTCAGCAGCGCGCCTGAGAGCGCCGACAATCAAGGCGTTCGGTTGTTCCGATCCTTTTCAAAATAGAAGGCAATCAATTCTGTCCATGTCATATACTTCCAGGATAGACCAAGAAAACCCCAGAACAAGTAGATGAGGCAAAGGACAGCCGGAGCTTCTTGGAAAGCCTAGTTGCCCACGACCCAAGTTAGAAGATCGGCCAAGCGGTATCCCGCAAGAATCATCCTCCTATCAGCTCACCGCGCAGGATGATCTTAAGATCACATAAACGGCGATAAACTCTTGGACTTAATTAGTAACCTAGCCACTCCTCGAGTGGACCTTTGGGCATGGGCACTAGAAACCACTTCTCGAAGATCAGGAAGGTAACAACGGGAATGCCCACCCCAAACGCAAAGACGGTGATCCACGAGTGGCGTCCGACCCACCGTATGTAGAAACCCGTGTAGAGCGCGGAGGCGACATACAGCCCGAGATACTGCATCAACGCGACGGCCACAACCGCCGGCCAGAGCACCTTGAGAACCGGCCCGAGCTGTTCCCGGCTCACGAATCTCTTTCCCGCGTCGCGCAGTATCGCTTGCGCGATGATCGCCGCGCAGCAGAGCACCATGATCAAAGGCAGCCAGAACGGAAAGAACCCGCTTTGCGGCCCGTTCGCTCCCCACCGGAAGCCGAGCCGAACGGCATCGAAAATGACGATGATGCCGAGAAGCATCAACAGATGCCGTGACGACTTCTGCCACGCGTATGGCTATTTTTT
>DASRIZ010000450.1:0-18984 GCA_035649735.1 Blastocatellia bacterium
CATAAGCGTTTTTTTCGTTGACTTCAGTATCACGGCAGTGCTGCTTTGCGTCGGTCTATATGCGATACGGATGTTCGCTCTTACGGCCGGCTATCACCGCTATTTTTCTCATCGAAGCTTCAAGACCAGCCGCGTCTTTCAATTTTTACTCGGGTTGCTTGGGACAATGGCTGTCCAAAAAGGTCCGTTGTGGTGGGCAGCGCATCACCGCAGACATCACAGATACAGCGATCAGGAAGGCGATGTGCACTCACCGGTACAAGAGGGTTTTTGGTGGTCACACGTCGGCTGGATAGTGAGCCCAAAGTTCGACCCAACCGATTGGGATGCGATAAAGGACTTCTCGCGTTACCCTGAGCTGCGCTGGCTGAACACCTATCACCTGATTCCCCCGGTTGCGCTGGCGGTGCTTCTGTTCCTGCTGGGGGGATGGCAGTGGTTGGTTTGGGGCTTCTTCCTGAGCACGGTCATCCTGTATCACGGCACGTTTTCGGTGAACTCGTTGTCGCACGTTTGGGGCAGCAGAAGATACGCAACGACCGATCAGAGCCGTAACAATTTTCTTATAGCGCTTTGGACCGGGGGCGAGGGATGGCACAACAACCATCATCACTATATGGCCTCGGTGAAGCAGGGTTTTTACTGGTGGGAAGTAGATTTCAGCTATTACGTCTTGAAGGTCATGTCGTGGGTAAGATTGGTGAGAGATCTGCGTGTCCCACCCAAACACTTGCTTGCCGAAGCGCGCGTGAGCTAAAGACACCATCGGCTTTCATCCGAGTGGAGCCTGGAGGACGCGAGGCTGTGACGTAGGTTGAAAACTGAAACACCACGCGGCTGAAGCCGGTGGTGTCAGAACGGCGGTGCCAAGCTAGCTCTGTCTTTCGGCATTACGGATTAGCGCCTCGCGCGCGAGCATTGCCGATCCGATTACCCCGGCGTCATCGCCAAGGGCGGCTCGTGTGATCTTTGCATCGCGCGAGTTGATTTCAAACGCAATATCGCGAGCCGAGCGCTCGACGCGAACAACAAAATCATCTCCGAACGCTTCAACAACTCCACCGCCAAGCACTACCAGCTCCAGGCCGAGAACGTTCAACAGACTTCCAATTCCAATGCCGATCATCCTGGCAGCGCGATGCATGATCCTCTTTACAAGCTCATCGCTGGAGTCGTACGCCGCTTTCAGGTCCTTACCCGAAAGCTGGTCGGTATCGGAGCTTAGCCTCTTGGAAACTGTCCCGCGATAACCTTGCTTGATTGCCTTGCGAATGTCGCGAGTTATCGCAGTGCGGCTGGCGACGGCCTCGAGACAGCCGCGGTTGCCGCAGCCACATCGCGGTCCTCCTGACTCGACAATCATATGACCAATTTCACCGGCGCCTTTGCTGAAGCCTCGATACAACGCTCCGTTCAAGATGAGGCCGCCTCCGATCCCCGTTCCAACGAACACACCCAGCACATCGCGAGCGCCTTGGGCCGCGCCGGACTTGAGCTCGCCGTAGACTCCGGCATTCACATCGTTCTCGAGTATTGTTGGACGGCCGAACTCTTCGGCAACCCGGGGACCAAGCGGAAAGTTCTTGAAGTTAAGATTCGCTGTTTCAATTATGCAGCCAGTATCAAAGTCGATCGGGCCAGGAGCGCCGATGCCAACCGCCGCGAGATGATCTTGATCTACGGCGGCTTTTTCGAGAGCCCGATGTCCGGTTTGAGTGATGGTATGGAAAACCTCTTCATCGTCGCGCCACCCTCGTGTCTTGGCGCGAGCGCGCGCAACGATATTTCCATCACGGTCCAGCACAGCCGCCAAAACCTTGGTTCCACCAAGGTCTATACCCAGAATGTGTGATGTCATCAGTGGTTGATTAGACCACAGAACATTATCCGCGGTCGATTTCTAAACTTGCCGCTCAAGATGCGCTACGTAATTGACCGGCGCGTGGTCCGCAATTGGTTCGGGGGCGTTGGTAAACAGATTCTTAAAATCCAGAGAAAAGAACGAAAACCGATCGCGCTTTAGGCGGTCCTGCGCAACCGTTTCGTCATCAGGGTTAACCAGCATATCGCCTTTATGAGTGATGTAGTGCAACTCGCCCAAGTGATGGAAGGGCAATGGCGGCGGCACCGTGGTCACCACATCTCGATTATTGACTACCCGGAAGATTCTTACGCCATCGAGTGTTTCACCAAAATCGTCGTCACCAACTCGGGGCGAGCCAAACGTGTACAAAGCGTGCGGCCGGCGCCGGGAGGCCAAAAGCGTAGCCAGCGCGGCGCCCAAACTGTGACCTGCGATAAAAAGCGGACAGTTAGCCGGGACGTGATTATTGAGCGATGCGATTACCTTGTCTCCTACCAGGTCGAAGGCCTTTGCGAAGCCCCGATGAACAAGCCCACCCTCTACCCAATCGTCCGGAATCACATTGAAGTCCGTCAGCCAATCTCTGGGGTCGTTGGTGCCCCGCAGAACCACCGCGGCGAACTGAGGCTCGGACGTCTCTGCCGGTTTGATGAGCGCAGCCTCGGTGTCCCCTTCGTTGAAGAACTCAACCTCCTCGAGCTTCACCCGCGCCAACACTTCCTTACGCGTAGGCCCCGTGGCTTCGTCGATTTCATCGGAACCCTGTCTGTAGATCAACCGGCAAAGCTCCGCCATCCACCAGGCGTTGATCTTGCTGTATGAAGACGAGTCGGCTTCAAAAGTAGTGTCGCCCAGTGCCTCAAAGTAGACGGTTGCTTTACCCGGCTTGAGCACCGCATCCCAACTGTTATCAAAGTCCATTGCGCTACCTCGTTAGCATCTCCGCGGTTGATTTCGACTAGAGACAACGGGGTTTTCGACGGTGTCTCAGTCAGCCAGGAGTTTCAGAAACTGCGCTGAAGCGAAGCCCCGCTGTTGTACACCCTGGACGTCCGCCTCGACCTCCAGGAACCCATTGACCGGCTGATTTGTAACTGCCGTCACGATCTGGCCGTTTGGAAGCCGCACTTTTACGTTTGCATCAGGATTATTTGGATCACGGCTTGGTTCTCGACGCAAGTTTAGGGGCGATGCACTCACGTTCACTACGTACTTCGGTCCAGTGGCAGGGGCTGTCGGCGTCGGAGGCGGTGAGACGGGACCCTCGTCCACTTGTACGGTCTTCGACAACTGAAGGAATTCAAAGAACTGCTCTCCATAAAACTTCGTGCCATCGAAATGACCCTGCTTGAGTCCTTTGCTCGGGTTGAATCCTCCGGTGTTGTAGGCTATCGCCACACTGGCCTTCTGGAGATCGGTCAGCGAGGTCTGGTTTTGCAACCCGATACGCTTCCGCGCATTCTGCAGCTCGCCAACACACTTCTCCAGACACGCGTCGAAGTCGGCATATTTTTTTTGAAGAAAGTAGTCGGGCTCGGTGAGAAAGAACTGCAGATCAAACTGGAAGATTCCGAAGCCGTGGCAGAATTTGTTTGGGTTTGCCACCGCCGCGCTGTACCCGCTGATTTGTTGCGCCATGTCGATCAGCGCCTGGCGAGCAATGTTAAACATCTCCTGGCCCTGCGGTTTTGAGATCAAATCGGCTTTGTTTTTTGGAAACGGCCGGCGCCCGCCACCGCCCGGCTTCGCATCAATGGTGTCGCCCACGCACAGTTCGAGTATCCGCTGGACGCTGAGCTGTCGTTTTCGCAGTACCTGCCAGATGAAACCCGTCTCCTGGCAGGCAACCGCTGTAACCATGTCTACACTGAACGGTGTACCTTGAAGCACACCCTCGATCGAGCTTTGAAACTGTTGCTTAAACCAGCGAATGTCATCAGCGTTAGGCATTGGGGTCTCCTTGCATAAAAGGTACGAGTCTTCTCCCCCAGACTTCTCTCGCTATTTCTTCGGCCAGGGCTTAAAGGCGTTGTCGACCTTATCAACCACCGGGCCCAGGGCAGGAATATGGCGTCTCAGGACCGTTCTCATGTTGTTGTCCTCGATCCAGGCGAGGCCTGTCTTTGTGTACGTCTTTTCGTTGTAGTCGGTTGTGAAGAACCGGTCGCTCTGCAATCGCCGGGACGCCATAAGGATGAATATCCGAAAGGCGGTTTCGCTGAAACCAAATCCCTCGGGAAGATCTTCGGCGTATAGACCCACCATCAGGTCGACCTTGTTGATGTCCCCGTTGTAAACACGACGAATTTCTTCCACCCAGTCCTTGTTACTCGACAGCTCCTCAAACTTTTTCAGCGGCTCTTTGTCGATAAGCTTGCGAAACTCGTTGTAACGCGGGACGCCGCGCTCGCGGTCGCGAAGGATGTCAACCGCGGCCAGATCGATCGTCGGGGCGTCCGCACGCACCAGCAATTGAAGAAACCGGGGATAGTTGTGCAGCCTGATCGCTCCCGGATGCATCACTCCGAATGAATAGAACAAATCCGACATCGAGAATTTTGTCATCAACTCTCGAGCGTGAGCGGACGAGATGTCGGGTTGCGATCGTTCTTCAACTATAGTGCCGTTTGAAAAAGATCGAAACGTGAAGTCATCGGGCATAAGCGGATGCATTCGATAGACTGCGACGAACTCTTCGGTGATCGAATAGGGCGCCGCGTGATGATCGGCTTTGGACTTGCGGATTATTTCCCAGTTGGCGTTCATGCCTCTGACGACTGTGGGATGCGCAATTATTGCGCACGTCCATTCGACCGTGTGAATCTTAGCAATAAGAGCTGCGTTGATCAGCCGCGCCCGATCGAACAGTTCCTGATCGGTCCATGTTTTGAATTCTGACTTCAGCCGGTCGCAGATAGCGTTGTGCTCCAGCGTGAACAACGTGTGCAGCATCGCAAGCCCAACCCACCAGTTGCCTGTGACGCCCGATACCTCGATGCCCGAGTGCGGATCGACCGGCAGAAGGTTGTCGCTCCCCAACTTAAGCTTGCCGTCAACACCAAGACGCACTTTGATCTGTGTCTCGAGATCGCTGCCGTATATCTGTGAGCCGTCCCACCAATGCGTCTCGGTGTTGGAGTAGGTAGGGATCGGGCTGGGCGAGCCGGGCCTTCGCGTCGGGTCGTGTCGTGTGCGGCGGATCTGCATCGGGCGCTCGGGCCAGGGATCGTCGTCCGCAAGCGGTATCTCGAATGGCATGTCTTTGTCGTTGTTCCCGTGACTCATCCAATCGTGAACTTCAAACTGAATCCAAGCGGCCGCCAGCAGATTGAGCGATTCAGCGGGCTGAAACTGATCCCGGGTCATCAATTCGAGGCTGACCGTTCGCGGGCTCGGCGTGAGCAGCGCTGCGCTGTCTACCGTAGTGCGATCGAGCGGTACGTTGCGACCAAAGCGAGCTCCCGCGCTTCCCATCCTCGGCTGCTCCAGATCGTTGTAGGTGCCATCAACGGTTCGCGATGCCCGTTCGCGCTCGCCCGGCTTCCCCAGAGGCGGCACTTCAATTGGATCGATTTTTCCGGTGTCGTAGAGATTGTCGGATCGCATCTTCTTCCGAATGCTAAAGACCTTGGGAAGACCCAGGAGCGGTGGCAGCTTAAACCACGGAGTTCCCCCGGTTAGGAAACCAGTGAGGCGGCCAAAAGTGTTCGATAGGAAGTTAGCCATCAGAAAGTCCTTTCTGTGTGAGACAAGACCAGCATGGGGTCAACCGAAGCGAAACCCTCTTACACAATAGACGGAAGACGACTCGCGATTAATTCAACGCTATCTGGTGTGCAAGATTACTCGGATGATGCTAAATGTTTTTCAAGCTCAAGCGAATGGAGCTCAACGCACACAGACTAAAGTCCATGCTACCTCTTCAAACACGGCTGAGCGCGAGCTTCAGATGCTCCAATGACGTGTTGCCTCCCGAGCAAATCAGCCCTACCTTCTTACCCGCCAGCTCATCTCTTATGCGGTAAGCGGCGGCCAAAGCAGATGCCCCCGCACCCTCGGCCAGCGAATGCGCACGTTCAACCATCCACACCATTGCTCGCATTATCTCTTCATCGTCAACAAGAATGAACTCTCTCAAGCGTTCCCAAAGGATTGCCTGCGGGAGGCCGAACGCGGTGCCAGTTGCAAGCCCCTCGGCAAACGTTTTGTTGGGAGCTTCGACCAGCCGCTTTCCCAGCCACGACTGATAGGCCGCCGGCGACGATTCTGACTGCACACCCACGACTCGAATGTTTGGGTTGATCGCATTAGCCGCGATGCACACGCCCGCAGCGCCGCTGCCTCCGCCGACCGGAACGATGATAACCTCAAGGCTCGGCTCATCCTCGAGCATTTCAAGCGCTTGAGTAGCAACGCCGGCGATCAACAACGGTTCGTCGCCGGAATGAATGTAGCGATAGCCATGTTCGCGAGCGAGAGCTTCACAGTGAAGCCGGGCTTGATCGAACCGTTCTCCGTGGAGGATTACTTCGGCTCCCATCCCCCGCATTGCAGCGACCTTTCCGGGATTCGCGGCTTCCGGCACGACAATTCGCGCCTTGACGTCGAACAAACGGGCGGCATAAGAGACCGACTGACCATGATTGCCGGTAGAGGCTGCGATGACTCCTCGCTTGCGCTCTTCGGGATTCAGCTGTGAGATGAGATTGATTCCGCCCCGGACTTTGAACGCGCCAACCGGTTGATAGTTTTCGTGTTTGATAAAGATGTTTGCGCCGATCAGCTCGTTGATCGCCGGATAGGAATGCATCGGCGTGCGCCAAAGATAAGGACTGATCCGTCGGCGCGCCCTCAACACGTCCTGGAAGTCAGGTCCCGTCATTTAGAATCCAACCTTTCGTCGCGGCATCCCGGCTTGGGAGCTTGAGAGCCAATATCGTATCTCGCTTCATCGGAGTCAAGGAAGTTCGGTAAGCTAGGTTTCACGCATACCCATTTTTCGGAAAAAATTTGGGTATGCGAAAACCTGACGCGCCTTTGCTTTGCGGCAAAAGCCTAACTTAGAATCTCGGCGTCTCGCGTTCGAGACGTTGATCAATGACGTTAGGGACATACAGATTTGCTTTTAGACGCTGGCTTTGCACTACGCTGGGAACCCGTCAATCCCTGAGCGTCAAGATAAAGTGGGCAATCGGCTTCTTGATCTTCGCGATCTCCTTTTCGGTAAAGTCGCTACAGGCGGTGGATCTCGAACCCACCATGCACACCGCCGACCAGCCTGGTTCAGTGATGTCCAGCGACTTCGATTCCCGTGCGGTATCGATTGTGGCGGGACAGGGCATTCTGATGCCCAACATCCCGGATCCCTCGGATACCTCTATCCTGTCTCACGCACCTGCGTATTCAATATTTCTAAGCGGAGTCTACTCACTTAGCGGCAGAAGCTACTTTACGGTTCAGCTGGTTCAGAATCTGATCAACTCAGTTTCTCCGGTGCTGATGTTTTTGATTGTTGGCAATCTGATAAGTTGGCGCGTCGGCATTGCCGCGGGGTTGCTTTCCGGCGTTTCACATCATCTGTCCTATTACTCGAATCTGATTCTCAGCGATTCACTCTGTGCACTTCCGATTTTGATCGCGATGTACTTGATCGTGAGGGCAGGGCGTCAACGACGGGGGGCTCTGTGGATTTACGCGATTGCAGGGTTGATGATCGGAGTGTCCGCATGGGTCAGACCCAATCCGATGTTGTTGGGATTATTCACTGCAGTCGGATTGGTAATCATCTCATCCCGGAGGAGGCGGCCGATTCTCAATGCTGCAGTTGTCGCACTGGTCTCGTTTCTCACTATAGCCCCGATTACCATACGCAACTATTTGTTGTTTGGTGAGTTCGTTCCTATACAAATCGGCGTAGGTTTGAATATGTGGGAGGGGCTTGGCGATGCAAGCGGTGGCCGATTTGGCGCGACTACCGATGACGAAGTGATCCTGCACGAGGTCGCTCTGTATGACAACCCGAGTTATGGTGGATCCTGGGCCTCTCCAGACGGCATAAAACGGGACCGCGAGCGGCTCCGAAGAAGCCTCGAAGTAATAGCCGAGCATCCTGCCTGGTATTTCGGGGCCCTGTTCGAGCGTATGTCCGAGATGATGAAAGACACCGCGCACGCGCCGCTCGTCTTTAGAAGCACCGACACAAAACTCAAAGACGCGCTAAACGCATCAAGAACGGCGAAATCCAGTCGAGAGCTTCGGGCTCATTACGACCCCGCCTTTGAGACCATTGACCGGTCAGCGCTGTCGATCGGCAGAAGCATTTCCTGGCTGCGCCCGCCGGCGAGGGCCGTTCAGCGGATTACTAAAGAACCCGGACTAATTTTCGTTATTGTTGGTCTCGGAATTCTGGTTGTAGGAAGCCCGCGTCGCGCGCTGCTAATTCTGATTGTGCCGCTCTATTACCTCCTCTTCCAATCCGTCATGCACACGGAGTTTCGGTACACACTCGCGATGCGCTATTTTCTATTTGTTTTCTCCGCCGTTGTTTGGACATTGTTGCTCGCATCGGCCGTGACGCTGCTGCGCGAGGGTGTGAGGAGAACGATGAGGCTGAGGCAGACCGGGCGCTCCGAGTGAAGAAAGCACGACGAGAAGGAGTCGGTCAGGCATCCGGTATGGGTGCGCTAGTTGACTTTCGCGGAAGGCGACTATTACCATCGCTTTTACTCAAATCTGATTCGGTAATTCCTCAATGAAGCTTTCAGTTGTGATCCCCGTCTACAATGAGGCGGCGACAATCGCCGAGTTGATCAGCCGCGTTCACGACGTAGACTTTCCAAAGGAAATAATAGTCGTTGATGACGGGTCAACCGACGGTACTCGGGATGAGCTTGAAAGACTGAAAGCGCGCTATGAGAATACGCTGGTATTTTTGCAGCCTCGCAACCGCGGCAAGGGAGCAGCGCTGCGGCTCGGTTTCAAGCACGCGACCGGTGACTACGTGCTGGTGCAGGATGCGGACCTCGAATACGATCCCGCCGAGTACCCCGTGCTGCTTCGTCCGTTGATCGACGGCAAAGCCGATGTGGTTTACGGCTCGCGGTTCCTCACTACAAAGCAGCATCGAGTCTTGTTCTTCTGGCACTCCGTCGGCAATCGGCTGCTCACGCTGGTGTCGAACATGTTCACCAATTTGAACCTGTCAGACATGGAAACAGGCTTCAAGGTCTTCAGACGCGATGTTATTCAATCGATAAAGCTCGAACAAAACCGCTTTGGCTTTGAGCCCGAGATCACCGTCAAGATCGCGCGAATGAAACTGCGGATCTACGAAGTGGGAATCTCCTACTACGGCCGAACCTACGAGGAAGGAAAGAAGATCGGCTGGAAAGACGGCGTCAAAGCGCTCTGGTGCATAGTCAAATACTCGATAAAGGTTCGGCGTTCGGTGTACAAGCCGTCTGATGCAACATCGAATCAATCTGCTACCAGCGAGGTGCTCGACCAGGTTTAGAACGGTCCGTCTTTGCTTGGTTTTCCTGGATACACCTTGCGGACGATGAGCCACGATTCACACTCCCGGAGACATCTCATCGAAAGTCTATGCATATTCAGAAGTGTTTTCTGGTTGTTGTTTTGAGCGCCGCCGTAACGCTTTCGGGTTTCGGTCAAGTACAGACGCAATTCCCACTCGCGGTGACCCCGAGCGTGGGTCCTGGCGCTCAAGTGGTTTCTCATCGCGCGCCGGTGCTGGGAACGGATATGTCGTTCGCCGGCACGCCATCCCCGCTGATTGATGCCTGGCTCGACAAAGAAGCAGGCGACGAAATGGCGGCAGCTTTCAGGCGTGCCGGGTTGAAGAGCTTGCGTTTCTCCTCGCACGGCTTCTATTCGCCGGTGGGGCCAGAGCAGACCGCACGACTAAAGGCTGAAAACAAGACGACCAACGTCTACAAATGGTTTCCTCTTGATCGATACGTAGACTTCATAGCAGCGCACGAATTTACAACCATAGTGGGGATAAACGTCGAAGAAGGTCCGCAGGTAGCGAGGGATGCGCTTCAAAAATTCCTGGATCGGGGACTGAAACCCAGAATTGTTGCTATCGAGTTATCGAACGAACCGTGGTTGAGTCACCGGCCCTGGCTGCCCGAAGACTACGCCGCTCGCGCTGCCGATGTGATTGAAGGGCTGACGCCGTTGGGCTTGCGTTTCGCTTTGCCGCTCACCGAAGGCCGCGACAACAACACTCCAACCAGGCTGTCGGACACCGAGTGGGTGACGCGGATGCTTCGGACCTTAGATGCTCGCGTCAATATGAGACAGCGCTCTGACATTTTTGGGGTGTTGCATCTATATTCCAAAGGCGTGCGAGGGGGGACCATCGATAATTTTAACCGCGTCGTGAAACCGTTCGCCCCTAAAATGCGCTACCTGGTAACGGAGTTCAACATTCGACACGGTCTGGAAGGCAATCCGCACCTGACGAACAAATACGCGATGGAATTCGCGCGCAAGGTGGCCGAGGTTTTGAGCCGTCCGGAGATCGAAGCGATGTACACGCATTCGGTGCCCGATCATTCGATTATGTATTGGGCAAACGGTCGAAGATACGCAACCGTCGTGGGTCAACACGACGACAGGCTGACGGGTGAAGCAATGTCACGCGGCTGGCATTTGACGCCAACCGGAAAAGTGTACGAACTCTATTCTCGGCTTGCCTGGAACGGAGATGTCCTCGCGTATGGTAGCGATGGCGATCAGAGTTACTGGGCGGTGAGATCTATTAACGGCAGCATTGTGGTGACTTTGATAAACGATAGCAGCAAGTCAAAGAGGCGGAAAATTAAGATCGCCGGTCGCGATATGACTCTTTCCGTTCCTTCGCGATCGATAGTCTGTGTGGACTCGAACGGAAAAGAACTGGAGCGCCTTCTGCTCCCCTATTGAGGACATGGACAAATCACAAATTCAAAATGAATAGAAAACAGCAAATCGCAAATAGTAAATAGAAAATAGAGATTCTCCTTGTCACGTTCGTGTGGCGTCTGCAAAAATGCCATCGAAGCCGCTTGGAACTTTTAGCCTCGTGCGTCGTGTTAATGCGTGTGGCCCCTTGATCTAGGAAGCCAAACTCGGCCTTCGAGCGCTTCATATTCTCGGATCGCGACTGACTCAAAACAGAATGCAGAAGGCAAAAGCAGCGGCGAGCAATGAGCGGCCAGACGCGGTTTGGGCCATCCTCCTTTGCTTCTTTGCATCCGGCGTCAGCGGTCTGGTTTATCAGGTCATTTGGGTGCGCGAACTGGTGCTGGTTTTCGGCGCCACCACATTTGCTGTAAGCACCGTGCTCACCGCCTTCATGGGCGGCCTCGCCTTAGGCAGCTACTACTTCGGTCGCCGCTCAGAAACTGTTCAACGTCCGCTCAGACTCTACGGGCTGCTTGAGATTGGCATTGGGCTTTACGGCCTTGCGGTGCCGGTGATCTTCGCGGCGCTTCCGGGGGGCTATCACTACTTCTGGAGGTGGCAACTCTCATTTTTCGCCTTGAGCATCGTCAGGTTTGTGTTCGCCATCCTGGTGTTGATTATCCCGACGGCGCTGATGGGTGCAACGCTGCCCGTACTGTCGAGCTTCTATGCTCGCGACATCGGTCGAATCGGCTTGCGCGTCGGCTCGCTCTACGCCCTGAACACCTTCGGCGCGGTGCTTGGCGCGGCGGCCACCGGTTTTGTGCTGATCCCCGCCTTGGGCATGAAAGCCGCCACAACCACAGCCGCGGCGTTGAACATTCTTCTCGGGGTGGTTGCCCTGACCGTTTCCCGCAAGGTCGAGGCCGCGCGAGCACCTCACGAAACGCCCGCCGAACCAATTGACGAACAAGTAGTCTCCCAACGCCAGTCGACCTCGCCCGAGAGTGAACATCAACGTACCCAGATCACGATCGTCATCGCGGGATTTGCGGTAAGCGGATTCGTGGCCCTCTCGTATGAGGTGATCTGGAGCCGGGTGCTCGCATTAATAATCGGATCATCGGTCTACGCTTTCAGCATAATGCTCACGACTTTTCTTGTCGGGCTCGCCGCGGGCGCGACCATCGCCTCGCGGCTGGTTGACCGAATTCGAAGACCGGTGCGGACGTTCGCGTACATCGAGGTGGGTGTGGGCATCACGTCGTTGATCGGGGCCTACCTGTTCAACGATCTTCCATACGTATTCGTCCAACTGTATCGTTGGGTCGACAGCAGCGCGTTCGGACTTCTTCTGTTTGCGCGGTTCTTGATCGCATCGTTTGTGATGATAGTCCCGACTTTCTTGTTGGGAGCACTGTTTCCGTTGGTAGTGAGAATAATCTCGAGCCGAAAGCTTGTGCGAACCACCGGGCGAACTGTCGGCGATGCTTATGCGGCTAACACTCTTGGCGCAATCGCCGGTTCATTCGCAAGCGGTTTTATCCTGGTGCCGTGGTTGGGTTTGCTGGGCAGTCTGAGGCTTTGCGTGGCGCTCAACTTTTTCGTCGCCGCCGCCGCGTTTACCGCGTCAACCCAACGGCCGGCCGAGAAACGAGATAAGCGAAAACGCGCCAACGCCAGTGCGATGCTGGGGCTCGCAACATCGGTGCTGCTAATCATCGTGGTCATTCTTGGTGAGCCGCCGTGGGACCCCGAGGTTATGTCGAGCGCGGTTTATCGGTATGCGCCGTCGCTGACCGATAAGAACAAACAGCAGCTGTTTGACTTTCTGAAGAGCGGTCAGGGCGAGACGATCTTCTATAAAGAGGGCATAACAGCGACGGTCGCAGTGCAACGGCAGGGCGGCGGACGGGTCCTTAAAGTAAACGGCAAGCCCGAGGCTTCAACAGCCGGTGATATGCCGACCCAGATATTGATAGGAGCGCTTCCGTTGTTGGTGCGCGAAAAAACCGACGATGTCCTGCTTATCGGTTTAGGAAGCGGAGTCACTCTGGGAACCGTCGAGCAGTTCCCCGTCAGTCGGGTCACCTGCGTTGAACTGGAACCGGCGGTTATCGAAGCATCCCGCCATTTCGAAGACGTAAACAACCGCCCGCTCGAAGACCCGCGGCTTCGGATGATCTCAAACGACGGACGCAATTTCATCTACACGACGGATGAGAAATTTGACGTCATTGTGTCCGAGCCGTCGAATCCCTGGGTGACCGGAGTCGCGAATTTGTTCACTCTCGAGTATTTCAAGCGCGGCGCCGAGCGATTAAAGGACGACGGGCTCTTCAGCCAGTGGCTTCAGATCTATGAAATGGCGCCCGAAGACGTCCGTACCCTGATAGCCACTTTTCGCGCGGCGTTTCAAAACGTGTATCTGTTTCGCGGCGCGGAAGGCGACCTCATGTTGCTGGGGAGCAAGAGCGAACGCCGGTTGGATCTTTCGATCATCAAATCTCATCTTGACGATAGAAAATCCGGCGCCGAGCTCAGACGGATCGGGACTTTCAGAGCGTCCGATATCATCTCGCGGTTTTATCTTGGACCGGCGGAGGTGACAAACCTTTCAGCCGGGGCGCGGCTCAACACCGATGACAACGCGTTGATCGAATTCAACGCGCCCCGCCGGGTCGGAACCGCCGAAGAAACCGTTGCGAGGAATTTGAAACAGTTGCTCGGCCACGCGGCTTCGCCTCTGTCGTATATCGAGAGCGCTAGAAGTTTTTCTACCGGTGAAGTTGGGCTTCTAACTGAAGCGGCGCTGGAGGCCGTTAGAAGAAATGATAAGGACCGCGCCGAACAATTCGTAATGTACTCGCTCGCGTTTGGCGAGACAGCGCAGGCACAAGGGATTCTGGGTGAGCTCCGATTGGCGCGCGGCGACGAGGCCGGAGCTGTCGAAGCCTGGCAAACTGCTTTGACGCTTGATCCCAATCACTTTTTCGCCTTGATCGATCTCGGCAAGCTCTATCTGACAAAACAAGACTTCCCGCGCGCGTCACCTTTTCTGGATCGAGCGATAAAGGTTGATCCCGCCAGCGCTCGGGCGCATCATCTTCGAGGCCTTGCGTACCAGGGCGGCGGCAACCACGGGCTGGCAGCTCAGGAATATCGTAAGGCGCTTCCCGACGTTCAATACACCCGTTCGATCCCGAATTATTATCTCAACTTCGGTACGGCTCTCATGCAGATTAATCTGTACGACGAGGCGGCGCAGATGCTCGAGGAGTTCAACCGGCTCACGCCAAACGACTTCGAGGGCCATTTCCAACTCGGAGCGGCATACGAGATACAGTCAGAACGGACGCTCAATTATTCGATGACCCGCCGCGCCGTTGAGGAGCTGAAACTCGCGTTATCGATCCAACCCAACCACGCGATGGCTCACTACTATCTGAGCAAGGCCTATCGCAGGCTCGAGCAATATGACCTTGCAGAATCCGAGTTCGAGCTATACGAGCGGCTCTCCCCGTGAGTCAATTATTCTGTTGGCGTTTTGCAGGAATTGGTTTAGAGTAGTCAGACCGCAAAGTTAAACGCTCAATACGTTCAACTTTCGGAGAGGCGGCGCCACATCTCAGCAGATGGAAATGGAGCTGCGAATGGCAAGCGTCAAGAGACTAATTATCGCGGCCGGCATAGTTCTGTGCTTCACCCAATCGCCGCTCGCGCATACCAGATCGGACTCGTATCAATCCATCCTCAGCCGTCTCCTTAATAATCAGCCGGTCATCAACATTGTCGACGACTTCCTCGTTTTCTGGGACTACGCGCAAGATGAGACACCGAGAGTTCAACGAAGATTGTGGAAGCGGATGGTGGAAAACAAGTACCAGGATTATTTCGATCGAGCGGTCTATCGGACAACAGACCCGGAAATCCGCCGCGCCATCCTTGACGATTTCCTGATCCGAGTGCCGAGTCAGGTCGAGGCGATTCGAGAGTTCAACAGATCCATCGCCGATCTACCTACAAGCCCGCTTGTCGAATCGGTGATCTTGTTCCAGTCGCGCTTTCGTGAATACCGCCAGCAAGGCGCCCTGTACATCGGACTGAGCATGTTCCGGTTCGATGGGGCGGTACGACCGGTGCAAAACGATGAAGGAGTGCCCGACACACTTTGTCTCGGCGCGGAAGTGTTGGCGGACTACAGCCGCGAGCAGCTTCGAGTGGCAATCACTCACGAGTTTTTCCACCTCTACCATTTTGGGTTTTTCTTTGAGGACGCCGACGAAATGTCGCCGGCTGAATTCTGCACTCCCCATATTCCATTGATGATCGAAGGCATGGCCGCCGCCGGGGCGCAGGAAGTCCTTCCCTACGAAACACCTGAGACGTATCTGCATTTCGACAGGGACGAACTCGCGGCTCAGCAGCAGGATCTAGCTTACAACGCAGGACAGTTTCTCGATTTGATCAGGGAGAGTGCTCCTCCGGAGCAGTACCAGCAGTGGTTCACTCGTGCTCACCTCGGAGACGCACCGCCGCGCGGCGGCTATCTGCTTGGGTACGAAGTCACAAAGCGCTTGATGGCAGTTTACACGATCGACGAGATGGTCCGTATGACCCCCGCCGAACTGCGCGAGCACGCCGAGGAACAGCTCACCGCAATGGCCAACGAACGTATTCTCTTGATGGCTACTCACTGAAACACAGACGGGAGTAGCATAGACTTTAGTCTGTGTCTCTTGTGACTCCGTTGATTTAGGGACACAGACTAAAGTCTATGCTACTCCTTTGACTCCCGCAGCTTTAGACCTATACAATCCGCGATTCATCAGACGACGTAAACACCTACATAAGCAAGGAGGACTCATCCATGGACGAACTCTTGACCAAAGAGAACATTCATTACCGCGATTTGGCGCGGAGCATCGCCGAGACTCATGTCCAACCGGTCGCCGCCGAGCTCGATCGGACCGGCGAATATCCCTGGAGCGTGATCAACGCCTTAAAAGAACAGGGGATGATGGGCGTTTGGATACCAAAGGACTACGGCGGAGCGGGAGCCGGTCTGCTAAATCTCTGCATTGTTGTTGAAGAAATATCCCGCAAATGCGGAGGTATCGGCTGTACTTACGTCGTCAATGCGCTCGGCTCGCTTCCGATAGTTATGGGAGGAACAGAGGAGCAGAAGAAAAAGTATTTGCCCGATATCGCTTCGGGAAAGAAGCTGATCGCGTTTTGCCTGTCGGAGAAATCAGCGGGTTCGGATGCCGGTAGTCTGAAAGCGCAGGCAGAGCGGGACGGAGACGACTACGTCATCAACGGCGACAAGAAGTGGACGACCAACGGAGCGGCCGCGAGCATCTACAGCGTTTTTGCGACCGTGAATCCCGAGCGAGGCACTCGCGGCGTGACCGCTTTTATCGTCGAGCGCGATACCCCCGGCTTTGAGCTGGGCAAACGCGAAGACCTGATGGGGATTCGTTGCGTGCCGGTGAACGAGACGCATTTCCGCAACTGCCGCGTTTCTTCGGCTGAGATGCTCGGAGGCGCGGAAGGGCGAGGGTTCAAGCACGCCATGATGACTCTCGACGTTGCGCGTCCGTTTGTTGCGGCTCAAGGCCTGGGCATTGCGCAAGGTGCGCTCGATTTGGCGCTCGAATATACCAAGAATCGGCAACAGTTTGGTCAGTCGATCGCTTCGTTCCAGGGGATACAATTTATGCTTGCGGACATGGCCACGCAGGTTGAGGCCGCGCGCCATCTGGTCTATACCGCCGCAAGAGCAGTCGATGCCGGAGTGAAAGACGTCTCGAAGATTTCGGCGATGAGCAAAGTGTTCGCTACGGACACGGCGATGAAAGTTGCGACAGACGCCGTGCAGCTGTTCGGTGGGTACGGCTACTGCCGTGATTACCCGATTGAAAAGTTTATGCGGGACGCTAAGATCACCCAGATCTATGAAGGCACGAATCAGATTCAGCGAATGGTAATTGGACGTGCGCTGATTCGAGAAGGCGCTTCAGGATGAGTTGCAAGAGGCGAAGGGTGAAGGAATTGAGATTGAGAATTGAAAATTGAAAATTGAAAATTGAAAATTTCCGTCTTCAAAGTCTCAATGGCTGAGAGCGCGGCCAATTTTCAATTTGCAATTTTCAATTCTCAATTTTCAATTCCTTCCTTTTAGTCTCCGCCCTTCACTCACAGCGCTTAGCGCCTGACGGCAATAACTATCTTTCCGTTTGCAATCGCCTCGTCCTGACCAATCACCGGCGGGCGCCTAAGTAACCGCGCTTCCATAATCATCCGGCCCAGCGTCACAAGTATCGCCCCCAGCGCTGTCAGCTCGAAGATGATTATTCCAAACGCCCACCACGACACGATCGGCATCCCTCCGGTCACCAGGCCCACGCGACGCGAAGTCCAAACTGTAAGCACGATTGCGAATGCAGCCCCGAGCAAGCCTCCGATTATCGCGAATCCGCTAATCCTTGTCTTTGGAAGCGCCAGCGTTTCAAGATGCAAAGGCTCCGATGACATCACTGTGATCGCCGAGTCCGATACACCTTGCCGCTGAAGCTCGTGCAACGCTTCAACCGCTTCGTACCGTGTATCAAAAACACTGATCTGAGGTTCAGGCATCTTTAAGCGCTTTCGTATTCGACATCTGGCGTGCCGACTATCGTCGGTTCACCGTGCTCACCCAGCGGCAATCCTTCTTTGTATTCCCAGATTGCGATGATCGGAAACAGCCTCGTGAAAATTGAATACAGCAAAACGAAATAGCCAAATGTCCCGGCTGTCAGGGCCAGCTCAACCCAGGTCGGAGCGTAGTTCCCCCAGTTAAAAGTCATCTTCGGCTGCGTAAGAGTCGGCACGATGATCAGGAATCTCTCGAACCACATTCCAATGACCACGAGAACCGACGCGATCATCGTCCCTTTGATCGTCCTGAATCGCTTTATCGCAAGCAACGGCGCCGGAATGGCAAAACAACACACCACGGTGCCCCAAAATAACGGTGCGTACACGCCGCTTATCTTGGAATTAAACACAGCCATCTCTTCCGGCTCGTTGCCATACCACGAAGTCAAATACTCGCCGAACGTAAAGTAGAACCAGATCAGACTCATGGTCAGAAGCAGAAGCCCGAGGTTATTGAAGTGAATCGGGCGGAGATACTCTTCCAGGTGAAACACTCGCCTGATCACCGCCATCGCCAGAATCAAAGCGGCAATCCCCGAGAAAATTGCACCAGCAACAAAGTACGGCCCAAACATCGTCGAGTGCCACATTGGGCGAATCGTCATCGCGAAATCCCACGAGACAATTGTGTGCACCGAAACCGCGACGGGGATGATCACGACGGCCATGACTCGCACAGCTCGCTCGAGCCGGTCCCACTGAAGCTGGGTTCCTCTCCAACCAAGGCTGAGCGTCCCGTAGATTCTGCGCAGCAACCCGCGAGATTTGTCCCTTAGAAGCGCGAGATCCGGGATCAGCGGAAGATACAAATAGATGATCGAACCAAGCAGGTACGTATTGATAGCGAAGAAATCCCAGGCAAGCGGCGAGCGAAAGTTCGGCCACAGCCCTCGCTCATTTGGATACGGCACCAGCCAGTAGAAGAACTGCGGTCGTCCGAGATGAATGATCGGAAACAGCGCGCCGATCATAAGAGCAAAAACCGTGATGGCTTCGGCGCAGCGGGTGACGGGTCTCCGCCATTCCGCGCCGGTGACTCGCAGAATCGCGGAGATCAAAGTGCCGGCGTGCGAGATCCCTATCCAGAAAACGAAGTTGGTAATATCGAGAGCCCAAAAGACAGGCCGGTTTATTCCCCAAACACCCAACCCGCGCGAAAACTGATAGCCGAGCGCAACGGCGGCGACGGCCACCACAAGTCCGCTCACCACAACCGTGACGTACCAGCCAGGCCCGGGCTTGTTTAGTGGTCTTAGCAGGTCCGCGTTGATCTTATGGTTTGTGGGTCGTCCGTTGGACATCAGTCACACGCGAGCGTTAATCGCCCTTGTTCAAATAAATCACTCGAGGCTTTGTTCCCAAATCCTCGAGCAGCCTGGTCGCCCGGTTGCTTTTCGACAGTCGCGACACTTCGCTCTCCGGATCGGCGATGTTACCGAAGTACATCGCCTTCGTCTGACAGGTCTGAACACATGCCGGAGTCACGTCGCCGTCTCGCACCGGGCGGC
>DASRIZ010000451.1:0-22622 GCA_035649735.1 Blastocatellia bacterium
TAATTTTCACATTGCTGCTGAGCCCGCCATTCAACATTCCCATGAACTGATGCGGTAGCATCGTAGGCGTCAGGGTCGGACCCGTTGGAACCATAACGATGTGCATATCAACGGCGATGATACGATCACCCTGTTTAGCAGCCGGTTGTCCCATAACTCAGTTGATATTGACTGTGGCTCCTTTGATGCTCAGCGCCGCCGAAGCTTTCAGGTCCAATCCCGCCTCCGATTTTATCTTTGTTTGAGTGGACGACTTGATCACGATCTCTTTCGCGTCCAGCTTAATCGTTCCCTTTGGCGCCGAGATCGAGACGTTTTTTTCGGATGCGATGGTGATCGTGTTTTTTTCCGTATCAATCGAGATGCTATTCTTCCCGCTTTTATCTATTATCTCGATCATCTCTTTGCCGTCTGCATCGCTCAGCCGGATGACGTGTCCGCTGCGCGATTTTATGAGGCGGACATCATTTTTCCCGTCGTCATTCTTCACTGGCGGTCTTTGCTTGCCGTTCCACAAGCAACCAATCACATATGCAAATCTGACATCGCCCCGCTCGAAAGCTACCAGGACCACGTCATCAACTTCCGGCAAAAAGTAAATGCCCCGGTTTGCGCCGGCCATTGGCGAGGCAACGCCCGCCCAAAATCCTTCAGCATCCTGACCGAGCCCGGGATACTTGACCTTTACGCGGCCCAGTCCCTCCGGATCCTTGGTTGTCGTTACAACGCCTACAACCACGCCGTAGATCTTGCCCTGTTCATCGATCGGATCGAGCAAGCTGCCGCTGATGCTCATAAGGCGTTCCTCCGCGCGCTAAAGGTGGTCGTGTAACCGCTCGCGTAATCGTAGAGATGAGTCGCACCGGTCAGGAAATAACGTCCGCTAAACCACTTGCTCACTCCGGAAATTTCGATGATCTCGCCGGGTAACAGATCCGCGCGACCCCGGGCGGTTCCAGTGGCTTCGATAAAGTCCAACGAGATCTCGTTGAGCCTTGCCTCAGCGAGCTTATCGGCCTCGCTCCGCGTCATGACGGGGTGATCGGTAATCAGCCGGACGGCCTTGCCCGATCTGTCAAAGGTATCCCGCACCAATCTGGAAGCGCTCCGTCTTCCACCCATCGAAACTTCCTGGCCGGCATTGGCGCGCCCAACGATTTCGACCGCCTTCGTGGAATCCCATCCTCGAACGATTACACCGCTCACCTGACGGGCAAGAGAAAGGTTAGGATTGAAATCCATCAGATCGTCGTTGAGACTCATTTTCACACTCGCCTTTGATTTGTTTGAGATGGGTTGAAAGACCATCTCCTTGCGAATTACGTACAAGTGGTAACGAATCTCTTCGGCGAGCTTTAATAGAAAAGCCAGGTCGCTCTGCGCGGTTTGTTCAACGTACTCGTGCACATCGGCGCTGTCGGTTACTCGCGGAGTCAACCCGGCGTCGGCGGCAATAGTTCGAGCGATGTCGCTGTACTTGAGCCTGCTGAAGGTGCGTCGTTTTTCCCCTCTGGTCAGCCGATGGCTGAGATCATACGCGCGCACCGTCAAACGTGGAGGCTGTGATGATGAAAACGAACCATCAACGCCAATGACCTCGCCGAAGAACATGGTCGACAGGCGATCCTGGTAGCCCATCTTTACCTCGACTGTCGTGCCGAGCGTGAACCTGCCGTCTTCCATCCAGCTAAAACCCTGGCTCTCACCGTACCCCTCCAGTTCCAGCGTGAACATGCCCGGCTTACCAACAGCGAGATCGACGGAGGCAGACGATACAAATGTCATAAGCAGCTTGTCGAGCTTCACCCCGCCGAAAACCATCTCACACTCGGCATTTTGATCGTCTTTGTTCGGGGATACTGGCATAAAACCGACATCCTATTCGAAGTCAGGTATTCGCACAGACTTGCCTGTTTCGAGACTTCGCGGGTCATCGATGTTGTTGGCCTCGGCAATCACTCGCCAGGCGCCGGGATCTTCATAGATTTCGGCGGAAATACCGGCGAGACTGTCGCCGCGTCGAATTACCCGCGTTGTGAAATCCGGATCGGACTTCCGCAAGTCCTTTTCCGCAGTCTTACCCCAGCCCAGAAACTCCATAAACGAAACGGCAACCTCAGCACGAAGCGGCGAGCCGCTGCTGTCGAAAAGTGTGAATTTCTGCTCCAGGCTCGCGACGACTCCGGTAAAAGGAAAATCAGAGTTCGCGAAGCGGCTGCTCCCCCAAAAAACGCGGCATACCGGTGGCCGCATGCTGTTACGGCTTATTCGAGTCAGATCCACGAGTTTGTTAGTCAATTGGCGAACGTCATTTGTCCGCCGGCCCTCAACAATCGGGGACTCAGTCACGTCGAAAAAGAGTTCCAGGCTGAGACTGCGGCTTCCGCCCCCGACGAAACTCAGAAGCGGCGCGTTTAGCTCTTTTCGGCGATGCTGCTGGTATTCAACACTCTTGCTGATCGAATAGGTGTTAGGGTTGAACAGCGCCACGACCTCGCTAAGATTTTTGTCCTGCGGAACGATTCTCAACTTTTCTAACGCCATTTCGTGAATCCTCTTCTTTCACGCTCGAGCTTGAGATCGAGACTGATGGTGCGAAGGACTCGCTCAGCGATAGTGCGAATGACCCGAGGGCTTATATGCTCGACTCGTACTTCGTTGTTTTCCACCTGCGTCTTCGCATTCGTGGCGATTCGCTCGCTCTGTTGCGAAACAAAAGCGCCACTGCTCGATAAACTCAAGCTCGCAGGCTCGGATGCCCTTGAGCCTGGTGTCTCGAAATCACCCGCACTCGCGTTAACTCCTGGTCTACGCCAAACCATTTCCCGCATTTCCGAACCGATCGATTCAGCGGCGAGCGGTCTTATCAGGAGGAGAGGCCAAACTTGTGCCGCAGCGATTGGTTTCACATTTCCAGCGTCCCGATCACTTTGCCGCCAAATAGATGATTGCGATCCGTCTCGCAAACTCCTTTCTGACGCAATTGGGGCATCCTCTGTCGCGCTCATACTCTGAGTGTCCTGCCCCTTTGTGGCTACTGAGGTCTCAACAATGTTTCTGCTAAGCACTAAATCGGGCGGCGACTGCTTCGTGATTGTTGCCTCGGCCGTTACCGGGGGTGCAGTGATGCTCGAGTCGCGCGGCTGTTGCCTTGCCGAGACATCGCCGTCGTCGGGCGAGTTTGAATCCGGATCAGATCCTTTGGACGAAGCACGCTCCGACGATGTTGTCTGTATGTCTGCCGTTGATCGCAGGTGACTAACGGGCAAATCCGCGCCGGATGTTGAAGCAATCGTTGCCGGAGGCCGCCGGCGGATTCTGAACTTCCCCTCGAGCGGCGGTTCCCGCTCGGGGACTGGTTGTGCCGGGTTCTCAGCCAATATCTCCTCGAGACTCGTAGCCTGGGCGCGCGACTCAACGATGAGTTGCTGCACATCGGGGCGCGCCGCCTGAGCACCCGCCTGCAATAAAGGATTGGTCGATGTTGAAAACAAGTCCGTCTGCGCGCCGAGGGTACCCTGCACGCCGAACGCCAGCCCGCCGGTGACTGGCGCCTCTTCAACTCCGTACAGGGTCCTTACTCGATCCAGCAGTAACGTCCGTCTGTCGAGCCATCGAACGAGGCGCCAGTACTTTCGCTGCGCATACCTCACATCGATCACACCAAGCGGCGTGATTGCCCTTTGACGAAGTCGCTCGGCGAAATCGTCTGCAGAGCTACTTTCCGACGGGCCGTCGCCTCTTAGGGGCGCGTCTGACATTTCACAAACCTCCAGGCGATCGGAGGAAGCCTGCCGCTTTGGCGCGTATGACGGAGGCAGACTGCGTCGCCTTCGCGCCCAGACCCGCTGCCTTAACGGCGAGTATCGGCCGGCTCAAACCCTGGTGCGCAAGTTCGACACTCTCGAATGCGATATCGCTGGATCCAGCTCGTAAATCTGGCCCCACCCACTTGGTCGGAAAGGCATTCTTGAAATTCCACCAGATTAATGGGAGGCGCATCTCGTTGAGCAAATATATCGTTCCGTTCAGCCGGGTCACCTTTCCCTGAATCACTTTCTGGTGCCACGACCAAAGCCCGTCCAGGGAGGTGAGGCCATGCTTGAGAACAAGCGGCGGGTATCGCGTGCGTCCCGCGAAGCGGTGGACGAATTGGTTTAAGCCCCCTTCGGCATATTCTTGAGTCTCCGTCTCCGCCTGAAGCCCGCTCACTTCGGAAAAGCCGCCTGAGATGATTCCTTGTATCTCCACAAAGAAATTGAAAGCCAAATAGGGATCACTGCGAATTCCTGTCGCATTGCTCGACAGTGTGTATGCTGTGTTCCATCCAAGTATGGGCATAGCCTCGTCTCCTTCGACAAAAATTTCGCGAGCCGGATAAGAGTCTTTTTTTAAGAAATTCTTCTCGCGGCTATGACGGCGATGTCTGCTTGTTGAGTCTTTGATTTATCTTAGCGATTTCCGCCACCCACTTTTGACGCTCTCGATGCTCCATGTTGAGCACCTCCGCGTGCGGCCAGTGAAAGTGATATGCAATGTACGCTACCTCTTCATAGAGCCGCTCTATGGGGTAGCGCCAGACCCCCCCAGGCCGCTTATCTCAACCTCGAATTGCCGCTCGCAATGTGGGCACTGAGTCAACACACGGTCGTTCCCCTCCTCATTTATGCGACGATAAAAGTCTTGCAGGTAAGCCAGGTCGGCCGCGTACAAGTCTTCGATTATCTTTGGGTTGATATAGTCCAGCGAGCCGAGTTTGGTGATCACCCGCGACAGAAGAATGATCAACAGGTATGCCGGGTTGCTCTGAACACGCGGGTCCTTTAGCGGGGCGATCTCGTCAAAGGCAGTCGCCAGTCGCATCACACCTTCCCGGTGCAGATTGCCGTCGCTGTCGCTGTAGCCCTTTGGCAGCGTGAACGGGAACTCGGTTTGCAGCATAACTCTCCTGATTTCAGCCTCGAGAGACTTCTATTGATTCGGATTATCTAACCGGCGCCCACGCTTGTTGGCCGCATTTGAATCCGCGTAAGCGTTGTCATGCTTTCGTGGGGGACGCCTATCCCGTGATCAAGCCTTCACCAGCTCCTCGTGAGTTATCTCGAGCGATTCAATGGCGACGGCGTTGTTGGTAGCATTGAGCGCGGGCCCAGTCCACTTCGAGGGCCACCCATTTAGAAAATTCCATCGAATCCTTTCCTCGCCCTTGTCGTCGCGCAAAATGATCGAACCATGCCTGCGCTCGGCCCGCCCGGAGACGACCGTCTCGCGCCATTTCCAAAGCTCATCCGAATCGGTGATGCCGCGCTTCAGGGTGATTGGAGAAAACTTGTTCAAGCCCGGCAGTTTTCGCGAGTGATTCGGATCTGAACCCTCGCGATACTCTATCGGATCGGTGCTTGAATCCAGGCTGTCCACTTCCTGAAACCCAGCCTGAGTGATGCCGTCAATCTCAACCAGAAAATTGTAGCCGCGATACGGGTCCACTCTTTGTCCTGTCGCCATAAAAACCCTCCTCCAGATTTGGTTTCCTCGATTTTCATAGCCGTCGAGCCCTGATCAGCGAGGCTCCACGGCCGTGTGGTGAACTATGCGAATCACGATGAATTCCGCCGCCGCGATGGGTGCCAGCCCGATCTCGGTGATGGTCTGCCCCGCGTCTACCGCTTCCTGCGGATTCGTTTCTGTGTCGCATTTGACATAAAACGCCTCGTCGGCGGTTTCTCCCGCAAGCGCCCCCGCTTCCCACAGCTCGCTGAGATGAGAGCTCACCTCGCGAGTGATCCGAACCCAGAGTTGCGGTGTGTTAGGTTCGAAAGTCACCCACGCCATGTTCAAATCAATCCAGCGTTGGAGGGTCAAAAACAGCCTGCGTACGCTTATGTAACGCCAGTCCGGGTCGCGGCTGAGCGTCCTCGCGCCCCAAACGCGAATGCCCCGCCCGGGAAAAGCTCTTAGACAATTGATGCCTTCCGAGTTAAGCGAGCCCTGAGCATCCGCGGTAACCAGTCTCTCAAAATCAAGAGCGCCTCTGATTTCTTCATTGGCCGGCGCCTTGAACACCCCGGCTCGCGCGTCGCTGCGCGCGAAGACTCCAGCGACATGCCCGGAAGGCGGAATTAGCCTGCCATCGTCGGTCCTTATCCACGGATAATAGAGCGCGCCATCGATGGGCTCAGTTAACCCCGCAGAGAGAGTAATCCGTTGCTGCTTCACGGACTGTTCATCCTGTCCGGGTAACGAATCCAGAATCGCCATACGCCCGCCGTTTCTTCTGCAATGCTCGAGCATCTCGACCTGCAACAACTTGACAGCTTCAGTCGAAACAGACTGGCCCTCGCGTGAATCGGTCAGCATCATCGCGTCCGGTATGGCAATCAAATCCAGATCGGTCCGAGGAGCCAGAGTGTCCAAAGCATCAATCAAAGCCTTCGCCTGCGTTTTCACATCCCAATCCTTGTTAAACTCAACCGCTGCTATGTAACAACGCGCACCTTCGTTGAGAAAGAACCCTGTAACTGCGTCGGCAAGATAGCCCTTGGACATGCTTTCGAAGCTCGAGTCGAGATCACTCTTTCGGTGCAGCGTCACCGGTTCCGGCGGACCGAGCGTTCTCGGGTATCTCTTGTCTCTTGCTACAAACCCGACGAATCCGGGTACGCCGGTTGGCAGCGCAGGCTCGAGCGATAGAATGACTTCGCTTTTGTAGACCCCCGGCGCCTTTTTGATGAATTCCATGAAGCTCCTCGGATTACGCGCCGGGTCCGGCCCATTGGCTTAAGCGAAAGATCACGAATTCAGCCGGGCGCACGATCGCAACGCCAATCTCGGTCACTACCTCACCCTGATCGCGCACCGATTGCGGGTTGGTCTCGGCATCGCATTTGACATAAAAGGCTTCTTGAGGAGTGTTGCCAAATAGCGCTCCTCCACGCCACGCGTTCGTCAGAAACGCCGATGCGTTGCGAGTGATTTTTTGCCAGAGTGCGGGGGTATTTGGCTCAAAGACTACCCATTGCGTGCCTCTATCGATCGACTCGCGCAGAAACAGCAGGGTTCGCCGCACGCTGATGTATTTAAGATCCGCGTTTGAGTTGCCGCCGATGGTTCGAGCGCCCCAAACCAAAATGTTATTGTTGAGCATTCGTATGCAGTTGACGCCGTAAGGATTCAAACCATCCTGCTCCGCCTTGCTCAATGGCCGTGCAACGTCGAGTGCGCCTAGTATCGGCTCATTCGCCGGAGCTTTATGCACGCCGCGCTCGGTATCAACCCTGGCGTAAATTCCTGCTACATGACCGCTCGGAGGCACCGCCACTGTTCCATCGGAAGAGCCAGGCACGTACTGCGCGATGGGATTAGCAACCTTGATCCAGGGAAAGTACCAGGCCGCGTAATCGGTCACTTTGGGCATATCACCGCGCGCGGCTTTGATTGCAGTCAGACTTTCCAGTTTGCCGCCGGTGGGAGTCAAAGGCCCATCGAAGACAGCAAAGCGGTTGCCGGTCCGTCTGCAATGAGCTACTACTGCATCACGAACCGTGTCATCTGTTATGCCGGGCGCGGCGACAATGGCGATATCATCGATGCGCTCAAACGCCTCAAGCGCTTTTGCGAGAGACTTGGCGTCGGCGTTTCCGCTATTCTCTTGAGGCTTAACACGAACGACATAACAACGAGTGCCGCCATTGTTAAAGAAACCGTAAACGGCGTGAGTCAGATTGCTCTGGTTTGAGTCGATAGAAAAGTCGCCAAACGCTTTCTTGTAATCAGTGAAGTTAGTGCACAGTTTTACCTGTTCGGTGGCCACGGCCTTAAAAGCTGGTTGCAACGAAGCCGGCTTTGAGGGATCACCACCTCTGATGTAATCCGCGGTGATCTCATCATCCTTTGCCGGGGCTGCTTCTTGCTTGAAAACAACGCGGGACTTTCTGTTGGCGGTGTCATTCTTCAGCTCGATCTTACTCGTATCAGCGGCGACACCTTTGATTCGAATCTCAAATGTCCCCTGACCGGTCAAAACCGGATAGCTTGCAAGATCGAATGTGGTCTTCAGGGTCTTAGGTTCAGTACCCGTCGCTGCAACTTCCTCACCTTTTCCAATCTTTTCATTGATCACCGGTCTAATGATGCTAATGTACTTTCCCTTGATATTAGAGCCTACTTGCGGAGCTGCATCTTCGTCGAAAACCACCCGAGACTTTTTATTCGCATCGTCATTAATAACCCGGGCCTTTGTCTTAGCGACGACCTGGCTATTAACCTGGATCTCAAACGTATTCGGGTCGGTTGAAACCGGATAGTTGGCAAGATCAAAGCTGGTCCTCGGCTTCTTTTGAGCTTCCGTTCCAACTTCTTCACCTTTTCCAATGACCTCATCCTCAACGAGGCCAAAAGGAGGAATGGAGATTTGATCAGGAAAAACTCCTATGAAACCGGCAGTGCTGGTGCTGACCCCGGCTATGGGTTTTACTGCCGAAGGAACTTCTTCGACATATACTCCTGGAGATAGATACTCTGGCATACTCTTTCCTCCTTTTCCGCATTAGGGAAACTGGTCACTTATCCAATCGTACCTTTTCAACCTCGACGCTTGCCGAGACATCTATGGTCACTTCTTTCGACTTCAATTCAGAGCCTTTCCATCCCGGCGACACTCGCAAAGTGTGCCGACCTTTCGGAACAAGACCCAGGCTGTAACGTCCATCCACATCAGTTGTCGCCCTCACCCCAAGTTCTGAAATCGTGACAATTGCATTTCTCACCGCGGCGCCTCCAGGGTCAACGACCGATCCGAAAACCCTGAACAGGTCTCCAATCCTCGTTGAAGTCAGCGTATGGGACGAGATTCCCATTTCCTGAGGCGATGTTCTCTCTCCAATGTCTATTCTTCTTGTAGTAACCAGCGGCTCTCCCTCCGGTTCACGTGGCTCGAGGACCGGCAGCGAAAGCGTCACTGTAATGACGAAAGAGGGGCGCAACTTGCCGCCAATGGCGGACCAGAAATCGGCAGCATCCTTATCCCCATCCATCTGAGTTATTCTCATAGGTAGCGGCGGCTCCTGGGTCTCAAGCGGGCTCTTTGCCGGAAAGAACTTCGAGGGAATAATTGGGTACTGCGACAACACCTGCAGCGTCTGGCTCAACAACCGTTGTTCTTTGAGCAGCGGTTCTTCGCCCTCACCGGAAGCCCACGTCGTAACCAAATACGAGCACGACAGCCGAAGCGGCGGGCGCCTGACGATGGCCGTTCCGTTGCGATGCTCGATCAATGGCTCGTTGTTTCGCATCTCTGTGTTTTCTCGAACGTCGTAGAGAAACAAATCCACAGTCGGCTGCGCGGGCTTGAACTGCTCGGTGGGGCGGTCAAACAATACCTCCGCATCGAAAAGCTCTTTGCAGCTCTCTTCTAGCGCGCGATCGTCAAGAATTGATCTCAAGGTCTTGCTTACGTCATCAATCATCGTCGAACCATCGCTTCTAATCTGCGGGGTTGTGGAAACCTACTCTTGCACGTCCGGCTTTTCCTCGTTCCATATGCGCCCGATCTTTTTAAATTCCCGCCGCGCAGCCTGCAGCAGGTGCGACATTCGAATCGCGCTGCCTTCGTCGGCGGCCAAGAACGCGGCCGCAAGAGCGATGTTTTTGATATTGCCGCCCGCTAGTCTTATCTCGCGCGCGAGCCAGTTAAAATCCACCTCGTCGCTAACGGGAGCTTCTGGTGGAAATGTTAATTTCCAGATAAGCCTGCGATGTTGCTCATCAGGGAATGGGAAGTCGACGATAACTCGTATGCGTCGCGTGAACGCTTCATCCATGTTCCGATGCAGATTGGTCGCCAAAATGGCGATACCGTCGTACTCTTCCATCTTTTGCAGCAAGTAGCCGACCTCGATATTGGCGTAACGGTCGTGAGCATCTTTGACTTCAGACCGCTTGCCAAAGAGCGCGTCGGCCTCATCAAAAAACAGAATGGAGTTACTCGACTGCGCTTCATCGAAAACCTGGTGGAGCTTTTTTTCAGTCTCGCCGATGTACTTGCTGACGACCTGCGATAGGTCAATCTTGTAAAGATCGAGGTTCAGCCGATTGGCGATCACCTCGGCCGCCATGCTTTTGCCCGTCCCTGGAGGCCCAGTGAAAAGCGCAGTCACCCCTTTGCCCAGCGGAAGCTTTCGGTCAAAGCCCCATTCGCCATACACCGCGTAGCGATGGCGAGTCTGATTGCAAATTTCGGTAAGTTGGGCCATTTGATCCGCCGGCAACACGATGTCATCCCACTCCCACCTCGGCTCAATCTTGGACGCCAATGTCCCCAACCTCGGATTGGCTTGCGCGCGACATCCTGCGCTTAGATCGCCCATCGTCACCCTGACATCATCAGGCGAGCGCCAACGCGCCAGCGTTTCGGCGGCGCTCACCGCATCGCGAATCTGGCCCGGAGTAAGCCTGAACTTGCCGGCCAGCGCCTGTGCATCGACATTGCTGGTCAAAGAGGCGATCTCGGTGAGACTGATCTCCCACGACCGCTTTCTGGACTTATCATCGGGAACCGGAAAATCAATGTGAATAAAATTGCCAAGGAAGTCCTGAGGCTTTCGGGATCGCAGACCGATCAGAAACGTTAATTTGGAGAAAGCTCGAATCGTCTCCTCAAGCGCCTTCAACTCAAAGCCATACCTGTCATCATCGGCAACCAGACTGTCGAAGTTTTCGAGACTGAGCGCGGCGCTGAGGAGCTCAGCTTCTCGACCGAGCAGCCATATCATCTCCCCAAACGGAATCTCGGAGGCCAACATTTTGCTTATGTCGGCAGCGATCAGCGGAATATCCAGGTCGTGGCAAATCGCGCTTGCCAGCAATCGCTTCTCCGATCCGTAGGGCCCGCTGAAATAGAAGCCAACGGATTGGTCAGCCGGCCGCGCGGCATGCGAATGCTCTTTGACGAATCTGACCACCCGGCTTCGGACCCCTTCGATCAACATTGTGGGCTCTGTTTCTGACCCCGAACAGATCACACAAGCCGCGGGCTGAAGCCGCGCATCGATCTGTCTTGAGCCCAGCAAAAAGCTCACGATCCGATCATCCAGCTTTAGCGACCGTGATATCAGAGGTGAATTGCGATCCGGTGAGCTATCAGTCACTTGCAGAAGCCGGTATCTTATCAGTGGCGACTGCGCATCGAATGCCGAACGTGCCGCGAGTTTCTCTTCTATCGTATCGAAGAATAGACTCAATACCAGCTCGACACTCGGTCGTTTACGGGTCACATCATCGTGGAGATAGGCATAAAGCTTCCCATATTTTGGATCCATCTCGGCGGCCAGACAGACAAGCAGGCACTCTTCATCTAAGCGGCTGAGATTGAACAGCTCGGCAAGGCGTGGAAGCCAGAGATCGACGCCACTTTCAAGGCCGCGAGCTCGGCGCTCCGCAATCCAGCTTTCGAGTTGGTCGATGTCCTGGACCAACATCTGAGCAGCTGATTCGTTTGGCTCGTCGACATTTTCATCACCCGGGTTACCTGAGACTAACCCAAGCATCTCATCTTCCAGCAGCACCAATCCCTTGAACTGGTCGAAGGCACTCGCTCCTTCCTGTTCCTGCTTTTTGAGCAGTCTCTGATGAATGAGCAAATCAAGCCGCTTGAGCTCATCCAGTATGTGCTCGAGATTATTCGTATAACCGACCTGGCTATCTTTATGAAGTTGCTGTGCTATCCGAGTCATAGGCAATAGAATGCCCTTCCGCTCACAGACAGATGCGCGCGCGCCTTCAGAATATCAATTTGAAAATCGATTAAGAGTCTTCGTGTAACCTAGAAGCCTTTAGAACGGAAGCAAGATAACACAAAGTTTGTTCTGTTCAAACGGAGTTGAAAGATTTATCGATAGGAAGTTTCGTAGTCCCGCCTTCAGGCGGAATCCTCTGTTACGCGAAATGAAAAACAGAAGATGCCGCCTGAAGGCCGGACTACGAAACAAGAAGCACGGGAAGGAGAGCCCGTCCCCGTGCTTCTTCTTGTGCGGAGAGTAATCTGGAAGCTAACTGCGTATGCCGCTTTTGCACTACTTGAATTCTGTAGGCCCTTGACCCTGAGGATTAGGTTCCGGCTTCCCACGTGTTCATATACTCCAGCATTTCAGCTGTGAGCGCGTCGATCTTTATCCCCATCGCGGCAAGCTTTAACGAGGCAATTTCATTGTCGACTTCCTCGGGCAACAGGTGCAATCCCGGCACAAGCTTGCCCTCGTTCTTTACCAGGTATTCGCACGAGAGCGCTTGATTTGCGAAACTCATGTCCATAACCGACGCCGGGTGACCTTCAGCCGCCGCCAAATTGATCAGCCGGCCTTCTCCAAGCACCATCACTCGATTGCCGGTCGCTTTCAGCTTGTACTGCTCAACAAACGGACGCAGTTGCTCCTTCTCCTCGCTCAACTCAGCGAGCGCCTCCAGATTGAGCTCGACATCGAAATGGCCCGAGTTTGCTACCAATGCGCCGTCGTGCATCTTGGCGAAATGTTTACCATCGATTACGTGGCGGTTGCCGGTAACGGTAATGAAGATATCTCCAAGCGGAGCGGCCTCTTCCATTGTCATCACCCGCATCCCGTCCATCACTGCTTCGATGGCGCGAATCGGATTGACTTCGCAAACGATGACGTTAGCGCCCATGCCTCGGCCGCGCATCGCCACGCCTTTGCCGCACCAGCCGTAGCCAACTACGACTATCGTCCTCCCGGCGAGTAGGATGTTCGTCGCTCTAATTACGCCATCGAGCGTCGACTGACCCGTGCCGTAGCGGTTATCAAAGAAGTGCTTGGTCTGCGCGTCGTTCACTGCGATGGTCGGCCAGGTCATGCGTCCGGTCTTCTCGAGGGCACGCAGACGGACAAGCCCGGTCGTCGTTTCCTCGGTTGTCCCGATGATCTTGTCGATCAACTCGGGACGCTCCTTAACCATCGTAGCTACGACATCCGAACCGTCGTCGATGATCAGATCAGGCTCGTGGTCGAGCGCCATTCGCACGTGACGGTTGTAAGTCTCGGGAGTCTCTCCCTTGATCGCAAAGACCGGTATGCCGTACTCGACGACAAGCGCAGCGGCAACATCGTCTTGAGTAGACAGCGGATTCGAAGCGATTAACACCGCGTCGACTCCTGCCGCCTTCAATGCGCGGGCGAGGTTGGCAGTCTCGGTGGTGATGTGACAACAGGCAACCATCTTCTTTCCTTCGAGCGGACGCTCGCGTTCGAAGCGCTCTCTTATCAAGCGAAGCACCGGCATTTCGCGTTCGGCCCATTCGATCCGCATTCGGCCGGCCTTTGCAAGAGCGAGATCCTTTACATCATAGTTTGGCGTTTGAGTGCTGGTAGTCATTCACAATCTCCCTATAAAAGTATCAGTGGCCAGTGGTCAGTCGTCAGTGGCCGGAGACATTCCGCCACGATACAACTGACCACTGGCCACTGACCATTTCCAACTTAATTTACAAACCGGCGGAGCGGCGAAGAGCTTCGGCTTTGTCCGTGCGCTCCCAGGTAAACTCGGGCTCGTTGCGGCCGAAGTGGCCATAAGCCGCCGTCTTCCTGAATATCGGCCGGCGAAGGTTCAGGCTCTCGATAATTCCCGCGGGCGTGAGCTTGAAGTGCTCGCGCACTATCCCGGAAAGTTTCTCTTCATCGACGCTGCTTGTGCCTTTTGTATCGACGAGCACCGACACCGGATCGGCGATACCTATCGCGTAAGCCAACTGCACTTCGCACCGCTCGGCAAGTCCGGCGGCCACGATGTTCTTGGCGATGTATCGGGCCATATAGCAAGCCGAACGATCGACCTTTGTCGGATCCTTTCCCGAGAAGGCGCCGCCGCCGTGCCTCCCGGCTCCTCCGTAGGTGTCGACGATGATCTTGCGTCCCGTGAGTCCGGTGTCGCCCTGAGGTCCGCCAATCACGAAGCGGCCCGTCGGATTTATGTGAAAATCCGTGCCCGCATCCATCATTTCGCCGGGAACCACCGAGCGGATAACGTGATTGATTACATCTTCGTGGATTTGGTCGTTAGCTACCGATTCAGAATGCTGGGTGGAGATGACGACGGTGTTGACTCGAACAGGTTTATGACCCGCGTACTCGACAGTTACCTGGGATTTGCCATCGGGTCTCAAGTAATCCAGCAGGCCTTCCTTACGAACATCCGACAGGCGGCGGGTAAGCTTGTGAGCGAGCATAATCGGCATCGGCATCAGCTCTGGAGTCTCGTTGCAGGCGTAGCCAAACATCATCCCCTGATCGCCCGCGCCGCCGTGATCAACTCCCATAGCTATGTCATTCGACTGAGTATCGATCGCGGTGATCACGCCACAAGTATCAGCATCGAATCCATATTTAGCTCGGGTGTAGCCGATATCGCGGATTGTCTCGCGGACGATTTTCGGGATATCGACCCATACCGAGGTAGTGATTTCTCCGGCAACGACGACGAGTCCAGTGGTCAGCAGAGTTTCGCAAGCCACTCGGCCGTGAGGATCGTCTCGCATCACCGCATCAAGCACGCCGTCGGAAATCTGATCGGCGATCTTGTCGGGATGCCCTTCGGTGACAGACTCCGACGTAAACAAACGCTTGTTACTGGTACCCACTAATAATAGCCTCCTATCGGTAATTCCCTGTGGCGGGTTGCATAGTCGCGAGCACTAAGCTCGCATTAAACGCCAGAATCTAGCAGACGACATGAGGGGTGTCAAGGAATGTGATAATCGAAGCAGTGGGGTACTAGAGTGTTGGTCAAAGATTCAGCAACGCAACTGACGATAACCGCGTGGCGGTGTCCTGTCGATAGTTGCGAGATCGGCAATGATGAGGCGCCAACATACTATGACTCCACTACCGATAATCGAAGTGCCAAACTGAAAATTGCAAATTGAAATTCGCGAGGGTTATCATCAGAACAGGCTGATTAGAGGAATTCGATCCCTCGGCGTCTCGTTCACTCCTGATTTTGCGATGAGCCGTAGGACGAGACGAGACGATTGCAACTTCTCCTGGGAGAACACCATGCCCGGCTCGATTGTATTCGCGGGTATTGCACCCCATCCACCGCTACTCATTCCCGAAGTCGGCGGAACCCGCATCGAGCAAGTGGCCGACTCGCAGCGTGCACTCACGGAGTTCTGTCGCCGGCTGGTTGTTAGCGACCCCAACACCGTCATTGTCATCTCGCCTCATTCTCCGCTCGACCCAAGCGCTTTTACGGCACGCTCGACTAAAGAAGTCGCCGGTGACTTCCGGGATTTTTACGCTCCGGCCATAAGGCTGGAGTTTCCGAACGACCTCGAGTTGATTGACGCGATTCAGAAGGCGGCCGCCGGCGAAGACGTCGAGTTGCGTCGTCTGGCGGGCAATCAGCCGTTGGATCACGGAGCACTGGTCCCGTTGTACTATCTTCACAAAGCGGGTTGGCGAGGCCCGATCGTTGTCATCGGGTTCACTCTTCAGTCAATTGAAAAACACTTATCCTTCGGGCGCGCAATCGCCAATGCCGCGGAGGCGATTAATCGTAGATTGGCGGTCGTTGCAAGCGGGGATCTTAGCCACCGGTTGATCGTTGGCGGACCTTATGAATACGAGCCCACGGCCCACCTTTTTGATGAACAGATTGTGAGCGCGATCTCGAGCGGCGACGTACGCAGCGTGATAGACATCGACCCCGGTCTTAGAAATCGCGCCGGTGAGTGTGGCTACCGGTCGATTGTGATCGCGCTCGGGTCGGTAGATGAGAACCCTCGCGACCCAGAGGTGCTTAGCTACGAAGGGCCGTTTGGGGTGGGGTACATGGTCGCGGTGCTTGTGGATGCGGGCAAAGAGTGACTTATTTTCTATTTGCTATTTGCTATCTGCTATTTTCTATTTTCGATTGGATGTGATCTCGGGCACAAAGGACAAATAGCAAATAGCAAATAAGAAATAGAAAATAGTATGTCCATGTTACCCCAGGAACTAGCTCAGCTAGCGATAGAAGCCTTCATACGCGATGGCATTGTCATCGAGCCTCCGGATAATCCCACCGGGGTACTGGCCCTGCGAGCCGGCGTCTTCGTTACGCTGCGGAAATCCGGAGGCCAGCTGAGGGGCTGCATCGGCACGATCGAAGGGGAATGCTCAAACGTAGCCTGCGAGATCGTTCACAACGCGATCAGCGCAGCAACCCGCGATCCCAGGTTCCCGCCGGTTTCAACCGACGAGTTGCTCGAGTTGAAATACAGCGTGGATGTGCTCTCGACACCTGAACCGGCTAAGGGACCTGAAGACCTCGACCCTGCGGTCTATGGAGTAATGATCGAAACGTTAGACGGGTTCCGTCGCGGCCTTTTGTTGCCCCGAATAGCGGGGCTTGAATCGGCTAATGATCAATGGCTGGCGGTGCATTCCAAGGCCGGGATCAAAGTCGGCACACCGGTGCGCGCAGAAAGATTCTCGGTAACCCGCTTCGGAAAGGAGTGAAACCCACAAGCGCATAACTTACCTGACGCTCTACCATAACCTTGACACTAGTTTGCGCGGCCCGTTATTCTACTCGTTCTTTTTATTTGCAAATTTGTCAGCAGTAACGAGGAGAGACTCAACTCATGGCCAATCACAAATCAGCGGAGAAGCGGAACCGCCAGGCTGAAAGACGCAACGAAGCGAACCGGCGCAACCGGAGCCAGCTCCGCACCGAGATAAAAAAGCTTCGCGCCGCTATCGACGAGGGCAATCAAGAAGAAGCCAAATCGCTTCTGGTCGCGACTGTGTCATTGATCGATAAGTCGATTCAAAAAGGCATCATTCATCAGAACGCCGCAGCTAGATACAAATCGCGGCTGACGTCCGGTGTAAACCAGATGTCCGCTTAATCGCGGCGACGTAACTACGCGGCTCAACAAATACTAGCGCAGATTGGCAGAGCGGCTCGCCTCAAATCTCCGATAACGCTTTTTGAGATTTGAGGCGAGCCGCTCGTCTTTTGTGCTACAACCTGCTTTAGGGTCTGCCGGCGGATGGCAAAGTCAGCTCGGCTATCAGGTATTGCATCTGAAGCCGGGGCGTCCCCTCCGAGTTCTTTATCGCGTTGTCTACTTCCGCGATACGCCGGAGTCCGTGCACTATCTCGCCTCTCGATGCGCGGCGCAACCTGGTCAGGAATTTATCGCTCCATTGCCCGGTAGCTTTTGTTATCTCCGGCGTCGACGCCCCGGCCTCCTGAAGCTGCTTCCCGGTCAACAACCGGCGATAAAGACTCGCAAGAGCTCCAAGTATAGGCAGCGCGTCGGTGTCGTCCAGCAGACGCTCCATCAGCTTCAACGCCCGCCGGCGATCCTGGGCGTTGATCGCATCCCAGAGCTCCCAGTTCGTGTGCTCGCGGGCCCGCGGTACAAGCTCCTGAACCGTATCGCTGTCAATCACACCGCCGTCCGCGAAGGCCGCTAGCTTTTCGAGTTCGTTAACCAGACGCGTTAGCCCGGTGCCGACAAGCCCGATCAACAAATTCAAAGCGGCCGGCTCGATGCTGCACCCGCGGAGCTTCAGACGGTCTTGTGCCCATCGCTTCGCGCGACCCTCATCCAACAGATCAAACGTGACTACGTTGCAGGCTTTGACAAGCGCGGTCGTCAGCTTACGCCGCTTATCTGGTGAGACAGCCTGGAAGACCATCGTCGTGGTCGGCGCAGGGCGCTTAACATAAGCGAAGACCAATTCCTGCTCGTCCTCTCTTATCTTATCGAATTCGCGGATCACCACGACGCGCCGTGCTGACATCATCGGCATCTGATTCGCCGCGTCGATCGCCATCGCCGCGGTGGTTTTCGAGCCGAAGCCGTTGTCGCTGCCGATCGTGAATGTCGATACGTTGAAAACGCGCAGAGCCTCGTCGACTGTCGAATACAACAACCGAAGCGCGCGTTCCTGGAGATATTGCTCCTCGCCGACAAACAGATAGAGAGGATGGACTCCCCCGCCTTCAACTTCACGGCGAAGCTCTTCAAACGATGGGCCGCTTTTCTTTTTGGGGCGTCCGCTCACAGCCCTTCCATTATGGTTGAGACGATTGTCTGGGCGAAATCCCTGGCGATCCGATCGACGGCGGGATTCTCCTCGTTAAAAAACGACTGCGGGTCGTCGGAGAGCTGGTATTCTCCCTCGAAGGTCATGCGCTGGTTTTGAAAGATTATTTTATGGGTCTTGAGGTCTCGCACTACGATGCTGACCACTATTCGAACATCCCAGACACGCGTGCGTCCGCGATCATCGAGTATCGAACCGGGAGCTCGAAAGCTTCGAATATCGCCGTTGAGTACGGCGTCAGCATTGTCCTGAGTCGTGACCACGCGAAGCGCCCGGGCACGCTTTAGGATTTCGTCAATGACGGCCTGGGTGAATCGCTGTTCGACTCGATACTTGAGGCTTGAATTCTGGAAGACCGGAACCGCGATTGTCTTGATGTTTGCGGGCAGACTCTTGCCCTTGCCGGCTTGCTTGTAGCCGCACACATCAATGATCAATGACATTGCAACAGCAAACAGGACCGGCTTGAACATCGTTCCTGATATTAGCTTTGATGCAGTGATTGAGACAAGCAGACAAGACTTGATGAAGAAGGTGGGGGGCGCTCGGCGTCCCACATCAAAAGAGAGGAACGCCGAGCTTTTACTACTAACCGTGTTTCTGCTGCTTCAGGAAGATAGTGTCGTAGTATCCGGCGACCTTGAACCCCGCCTTTTTGTAGAAACGCTGGGCCGCCTCAAACGTCTCGTTGACCAGCAGACAAACGCTGCGAGTGCGCATCAGGAATTCTCTGTTCAACTGCGACATACACCGAAGACCGTTGCCATTGCCGCGCTCCGAAGGATCGACCCATACGCCTTCAAGGTAAACGACTTCAGGAGTATCGGTTATCACATCCGCCTTAAACATCAGTGTTCCATCTTCAACCCACACCCAGGTTTGTCCTTCCTCGATGCGTCTCGCGCACCGCTGTCGAAAGCCTTCCGGGTTGGTTGCAAGCGGGTCAATGCCGCTTTCGTCGAATGCCATTTGAGCGTGAGCGGGAACAACCAGGTCAAGATCGTCAATAGTGGCGAGTCGAAGACCGGGTACCGCGTCGCCGGCTTCTACCGGCGAGTTGCGTTCCAGCAGCCATTCGCGGCAGACCCGGCGCCGTTCCTGCCCTCTCTCGGCGTAGTACTTCCAGAAGACCTCGATGTTGTCTTGCTCTCCGAGCAACATATGAGCGTCCTGGCAATTCTGCGCCAGCCGGGCGATCGCTTTGATTGCTGCGTCGTTCCGGGCCTCGAATAATATGTAATGACCGATCAGCGCCACTCCTAGAAGGTGCCCTTCGCTATCGCGGCAGGCATAGAAAGTGCCGCGATTGTGCGAGCTGACCAGTCCGTTGCTGCGAATGAACCCTGCCATCCCGAAGGTGTGAGTGGGACGCTCGCGCAGGAAGTCCATTACTTCGGCTTCGTGCTCTGCCCTGAGCTCTTCCACCTTCAGAGGCTCGCTCCTCTTGAACGCGAACCCCGCCAGATTCATTCTGCTGCTTTTGTTGGTTTCAAGCTGGGAATGCATTGTGTTTTTCCTTAAACCATTAGTCCTGTTTAACCAATCTTTACCCTATTGGGCTCCTGACTCAATGCGACTAGTCAATCGGGTTGAGCTCGGGCTCGGGCAACATCGCATCGGTCAGATCGCCGTTCAAAGCATCCAGCGCGAGAATGGATTGAGCCGTTGTTCCCAGCATTAGAGCGAGGTAGCTATCGGATAAGAGGACGCCATCCGACAGTAAGACTCCGTCAGAAAGCAACACTCCGTCAGACAGCAAGACCCCGTCAGACAACAACACCCCATCCGACAACAGTACTCCATCCGCCAACAGCACGCCGTCAGACAGCAACACTCCGTCGGACAGGAGCACACCGTCAGACAACAACACTCCGTCAGACAAGAGCACACCGTCCGACAACAAGACGCCGGTACCGTAGACCGTTTGATATTTCAACATCAAGTTGCTTCCGGTGACGAAGTTCCATCTCTGCATGAAACCGCGGGCCCATGAAAAGGTCTGTCCAGCAATCGTCGTTGTTTGGGTTGGAGCCGGCCCGGAAAGCAATGGATCACCCAACGAGCGGCCGGCTAGATCGGTACGGACCAGAGCTGCGAGCCGTACAGCACCCTCAACATTGAGCTCACCCGAACCCTGCTCGAAGTTGCTAAAACCCGCGAGAGGTTTCGAGGTGTATTGAAGGATCGCCTTCACAAGATTCGGAGTCAAACTCGGGTTTCTCTGAATCAAGAGTGCCGCCGCTCCTGCCACTGACGGCGTCGCCATCGACGTTCCGCTCATATACATCATTTCGTGTGCCGGCAAGAAGCTCACGTTCGCGTCCAGAGCGGGAGTGGTGGAGAGTATTTTGTTATTCGGTGACTCCACGGCAATTATCTTGTTGCCGGGTGCGATCAGGTCTGGTTTGACGAGGTTATCGTAGTGCTTAACGCCCAGGGTATCTGTGTAGTAGCCGCGCGTCGGACCGCGCGAGCTGTAGGTCGCTACAGTGTCATCGGCGCGGCTGTTTGTCCCCAAGGTGTTTGCGGCGCCGACAGTGATTGCTGATGGTTCGATACCTGGCGAGTGGATGGCCCCGAATATCTTGGTGCCGTTCAGGTCTTTGCCGACATTGCCGGCCGCCACGCAAACGACGATGCCGGCGTTGAACGCACGCCGCACCGCCTGACAGAGCGGGTCGTTGACGTAAGAATCAACCGCCACCGAGCCAAAGCTCATATTGAGGACCCGGATGTTATAGAGAGACTTATTAGCTATACACCAATCAATGCCTGCAATCGCATTAGACATCGAACCCGCGCCCACTGAATTAAGAACTCGCACGTTGATGATCTTTGCTTCGGGAGCGATGCCGGTGTACTTTCCGTTGTCGACATGGTTGTTACCGGCAGCAATCGAAGCGACGTGTGTTCCGTGTCCATAAGGATCGTCGGTTCTACCCTGACCGGTGAAGTCAATGCTGGCAACGACTCTGCCATCGAATGCGTGATGCGCAGAGTAAACGCCGGAATCAAGAACCGCTATACCGATGCCGTGTCCGTCGATCGTGCCGGTGGTCGCCGTCCCATAGTTTCGGACCAACGAGGCGCCGGTGGTGATCTCGAGATGACCGGTGGCCTTGGTGTCTCGATCAAGAGAGATGTACTTGACTGCGTTATCCGCAGCCAGTTCCTCAAGAGCGGTCCCCGCAATTTCCACCGCCGCGCTCTTCCCACCATTCAGAGCGAGTCGGACTACCCCGCCCAGCTCGCCGACCCTGGCCGAAAACTTGCTGAACGCATTGCTCCTGGATGATGGCGCTGTTTCAACTATAACGCGGAGGGTTCTCTCTGATGCCAAACCGATCGCCTCTTCCACGTCCGGCGCAATTTTTTTGCCTTGCGGCCTCGATTCGGCTATTGCGGTGCCTTCAAAGCGCCCGCCCATCGGAGAACTCGTCATCACAAATGAGGCGGCGAGTAAAACTGCGGTTAGCACTTTGAAAACATTTTTATTGACCTTCATATTCGTCGCTCCCTCTTGCAGTAGATACTGCGTATGCCCTCTTACAATCTTTCTCTAATCTCTTCTGACGTAGTGTTAAACCTTTGAAGCTTGCAGAACTCCATCCTGGGACCCTGCGGTTTCTCATTACTCAATGCCTGTGCCACACTATCTGATCATCAAACCCAAGCCAATTCCGATCACCAAACTCCGAAAAGAAACCTCCCGCACACAATCCGTTAGCGGAACCATCTTATTGATAAGTCTAGACTTAGAGCGAGAGCCGACCTCAAATGCCGTGGATCATCCAGAGCTTACACCTCTCAACGCTACGGCACCAGCGGTTTCGCCGCGACCGGCCGCTAACCCGGTATATGTCAGTTCACTCGAATTAATTCGGTCTTTTTGGATGAATTATTCCGACCCGATTAAGACTAGTTAAAAATGTCGGTCTTCTTCGACCCAGGTGGTTTTCAATTTCAGCCTACGTAACGGATTCGAGTCACCGACACCACCAGGTTCAGCCGAGTGGTTTTCACTTTTCAGCCTACGTAACGGTTTCAGTCACCGACACCACCGGCTCATCAGCCGCGTGGTTTTCAATTTCAGCCTACGTAACGGAGTCGAGTGCACCGACACCACCGGCTTCAGCCGCGTGGTTTTCAATTTCAGCCTACGTAACGGTTTCAGTCACCGACACCACCGGCTTCACCCGCGTGGTTTTCACTTTCAGCCTACGTAACGGTTTCAGTCACCGACACCACCGGCTTCAGCCGCGTGGTTTTCAATTTCAGCCTACGCCAGACCCTCGCGTCCCAGACACCTCCGGCGGCCTTCCTTGTATTCTGAATTTATAGAGCATATTCTAATTAAAATCGATTCCCTAGTAAAGTCGCAATTTAACTCCCCGCGAGTCGTGTCTGGGGACGCAACGCCCTGACGTAGGTTAAAACTGAAACACCACACGGGCTGAAGCCGGTGGTGTCTGGAGGAGCGACGGCCCTGACGTAGGTTAAAACTGAAACACCACA
>DASRIZ010000452.1:0-5352 GCA_035649735.1 Blastocatellia bacterium
CCGATGCCTTGAAACTTTCCATTCCATCCCGAGCCCGGCATCCATACTTCGAACTTGATGTCCGAATCACTGGTGGGCTTGATGATTCCGGTGACGCGGCAAAACGCAGGCAGCTCTTTGTAAGGCGCCGCAGTGCCTGTCGCCGGAGTAAAGGCTCCGGGGCCTACGGTCCGCGCCTCGGTGATGGTCGTGTTTGCGAGTTTGAGGCTCCCGAGCTTCTCGCAGGTTTGCGACAGAGCTGGTTTGGAGCCAAACATAACCACCGCAACAAACGGTATGACCGAGAATGCCAGATTTCGTAGAAGGGTTTTGTATCTGTTCATAGTTTCTCCTGCAATCGCATTGGAAAGGACGGAGTCATCCGTTTCGCACTTCGTACAACGAACGCGCCAAACTCTCATCGGTGATGATCCTGCTTGTAGTGCAGCGCCAGCAGGTCGGCGCCAAAATCCGAGTTGAAATCTCGCCAGACGGTGTGAATGTGGTTGGCGTTGTTTTGAATGTTGTCGTATTCGACCAGGAAGGACGGCCCCTGGATCCGGTAGTAATGCGCTTGACCCTTATCGAAACCGCCGGCCCACGCGAAATAGATGTTGGCCAGACCCGCAGTGCGAACTCTATCCAACCGGACTGCAGCGATATCGGGAGCGTGCCTGGAAGCGTATTCGCCCAGAAGAGACATCAGGATGTCCTGTTGCTTTTGGCCGAGCTTGCTTGTTTGAAGACCGGCAGGCTTGAGCGGTTCCGCCTTTCTCAGATTGGTAGACAGAATATCGGCCGGCGCGCTTTGGCTTACGACCGCCTGGGCGCGCTGTTTGTCATCAAGCGATTTGATCAACATCCGAGCGTAGTCTTCTTCGGGCGCAAGCGCTCTAAGGCCTTTGCGATCGCCTTGAAGAACTTCCGCGGGATTCGCGCCAAGAAAGGCCGGGGTGGTCGCGATATGTTTACCCTCGACGAGAGTGAAGTTCAGGGCGACGTGGTGCCCTTCGACTCTCCAACCCCACGGTTTATTGGACTGAGCATCGCCGAAGATGCTGAGGAAGTAGAGCTCGGGATCGCGCACCGGCCCTCTGCCTTGCTCCATCTCGCGCAGGATCGCGTCCAGACTCATTATCGTCGCGGTAGTAATCATCCCGCGTTGACCGAGACCTGCGCCCATAAGAGCGTTACCCAACAGTCGTTGCGCGGGGTCCAGCTCCTTGAATGGAATTCCCTTTCGCGCTCGAGGAATAAAATGCCAGTCGAATCGTTGCTCATCCTCGAACGCAAAACTCGCTTTAGCGCGCTGATCAACGGACAATGAACTGAGGAAAGCGTTGGCGGCCGCGCTCATCATCGAGGCGGAGTGCGAAACGTTACCGGGCGGCGATTTTTGTTTGGTCATCGCGAGCGTTGGCGATTGTAACAAGGAGAGCCCGGCGATGCCGAGCGTCGATTGCAAAAACTCACGCCGCCCTTCTTTTGTTTGATTTTCGGATTTCTTTTTCATCGCAATACCCCGCTCACTGCTGCGCAAGAGCCGCCCTGCGCGTCAACACGTACGCGCGAATCGCATCGACCTGCTCTGCAGTAAGCCATCTCTTAAGCGACGGCATTCCCATGCCCTGGTACTTCCCATCCAGCACGATGTCGCGATACTTATCAAAAGTGGTCGGGTGCGAGTAGCGAAGATCAGCAGTCGCCCCTCCCCCCGCGGCGCCCAATCCGTGGCATACCGCGCACCACTGAGCAAATAGAGTCGCGCCTACCTCGATCGTCTCGGGCGACGCCGTAACACCGATCGGACTAACAGTCGGTTTCTGCGCAATTACATCGGATAACGGTTGCTTTCCATTCAGCACAAAAGTGAGCAGCCTGCCCGCTGCAGGCGACGTCCCTTTTCCGTCTCCACCGGTTAACGGGAACGCCCCACCCCATCCGGCCATGATTGAAACGTATTGCACGCCATCCAGTTCATAGGTCACCGGAGACGCAATGACACCGGTCCTAACTGAAAATTCCCAGAGCTTCTCGCCCTTGTCCGCACTGTAAGCCACAAACCGCCCGTCGGCCGTTCCCTGGAAAACCAGATTGCCCGCGGTTGTAAGCGTGCCGCCGTTCCAGAAATTCGTATAAGGAACTCGCCATCGCTCTTTCTGATTCACCGGGTCCCACGCGAGCAGGAACCCCGGCATCAGCGGCACCGGGTCCTTGAAAAGCGAGAAATCGATTCCCGTATTCCAGGTACCAGGGCGATACTCAAACTTCTTGTCCGGAGAATAGACGAAAAGTGTGTCCTGGGCAGGTATGTACACAAGCCCGGTCTGCGGGTTGAAAGACATCGGCTGCCAGTTGTGTCCTCCCAGCGGTCCCGGTTTTATGAAAGCCGCATTGTCGACGTAACGCACGCCCGGCATCTCAACTGGCCGTCCAGTCTTGCTGTCAACCTCTTTTGCCCACGAGATCGGAACATACGCCTTAGCGGAAATCAGTTCGCCGTTTGTGCGATCCAATACATAAAAGAACCCGTTCTTCGGGGCCTGCATCAACGCTTTGCGTTGCCGGCCTCCAACATCAAGATCAGCCAGGATGATGTGCTGCGTAGCGGTATAGTCCCAGGCGTCACCCGGGGTGGTCTGGTAGTGCCAGACAAGCTCGCCAGTATCAGGCTTGAGCGCGAGGATTGACGAGAGGTAAAGATTGTCCCCGCCGCCCGGACTGCGAATCTCGCGATTCCACGGCGAGCCGTTGCCCGTCCCAACGTAAAGCAGATCGAGATCAGGATCGTAAGCCATCGAGTCCCAAACAGTGCCGCCGCCGCCAATCTTCCACCACTCGCCTTTCCAGGTCTTCGCCGCGCGTTCCATCGCCGGAGATTCAAAAGGCTTTGAAGGATCGCCGGGCACGGTGTAAAAGCGCCAGGCCATCTTTCCGGTCGCCGCGTCATAAGCCGAAAGGTATCCGCGGACACCCATTTCTGCGCCGCCGTTCCCGATTAGCACTTTGCCTTTCACAACGCGGGGCGCGGCAGTCACGGTGTAAGGCCGGGATTGATCGACCGTGACGACTTGCCATAACAACTTCCCAGTGTCGGCGTCGAGCGCGGCCAGCCTGCCATCGAGAGTGCCGACATAGACCTTGCCTTTGTAAATTGCCACGCCGCGATTGACCACATCGCAGCAAGCGCGCTGGCCAAACGTACGCGGAACCTGGGGGTCCCATTTCCAAAGCTGCTTGCCCGTGCGGGCATCGAGGGCAAAGACGACGCTCCAGCTTCCGGTGGTATACATCACCCCATCGACGATGATCGGCGTCGCCTCGAGTCCTCGAGTGGTATCGGTGTCAAACGACCAGGCAAGACCCAGCGTCTTTACGTTTGCGGCATCGATCTGCTTAAGCGTTGAGAACCGAGTTTCGGCGTAGGTTCGTCCGTGGGTGATCCATTCGCCTGGCCGCGCATCGGCGCCACGAAGCGCGGCATCATCTATGGCTCGGGCAACTTTCACCCGCTTTGCCAGAGTTTCCTTCTGCGTCTTGTGAGAGGTTTTCTTCTGCGCCTCTGGAGATTGAATAAAGATAGTGCAACAGCACGTTAAGATCAGCACCAGAAGCTTGATTCTACGAGTCATCATTACTCCAAGATAGGAGGCTACTTATTTTCTATTTTCTATTTTTTTATTTCTCGCATTTGTCAGTCTCAAGTACACCAGAGGGAACTGGTGACAAATAGCAAATAGCAAATAGCAAATAAGCCGTGTCAGGGCATTTGCAGCTTGTTCCTCACTGGATAAGGCGGTCGCTGTGGTTGCTTTGTCGGATTCTTCTTCAACTCTTCCATCACCACCTGAATCGCCTTCTCAAGTTGCGGATCACGACCGTTGATGACATCGGCGGGCATTTGTTCGACCTCGATGTCCGGCGGTACTCCGACGTTCTCAACGGTAAATCCTTCCTCCGGCGTCCAAATGGCCAGGTTTGGCGCTGTTACGATGCCGCCATCCATCAACACAGGAAAGCCAAGAGTGCCGACCAGCCCGCCCCAGGTTCGCTTGCCGACCAGTTTGCCCATACCAAATTTGCGCCACATGTATGGCAACAGGTCGCCGCCCGATCCAGCGGTCTCGTCGATCAGCATCACCTTCGGACCTTGTATCGAAGCCGTCGGCGTCTTCAGATCTGCTCCGTAGCGCATTGCCCAATACGCGCTCAGCGGACGGCGCAGAATATCAATGTAGTAGTCCGCAACCTGGCCGCCCCCGTTGAACCGCTCGTCTACGATGATCGCTTCTTTGTAAGACTGCGGATAGAAGTAGCGCTTAAAGTAGGCGTGGCCCTGGGTCGATGTGTTCGGCACATAAACATATGCCACCCGACCGCCGGTCGCTTCCTCAACCTTCTTGAGATTTCCTTCGACCCAATCGCGATTGCGAAGCGCACTCTCGTTGGGGATGGGGACCACCTGAACGGTGCGCGAGCCTGTGCCGTCCGGATTGGGACCCACGGTGATCTCGATGATCTTGCCCGACGTGTTCTCGAACAAACTGTAGAGATTCGCAGGCGGACGCAGATCCTGTCCGCGCACTGCGAGCAGATACTCACCAGCCTTGACGTTGACGCCCGGCTCCGTTAGCGGTGAACGCAACTGAGGATTCCAGTTCAAGCCGCCAAAAACTTTCTTGAACCGGTACCGGCCGTTCTCAACCGAATAATCAGCGCCGAGCAACCCGCCGGGAACGCTCTTCGGCTGGTACAGGAAATCGCCGCCGCCGACCCGGTGATGACCGACCGCCAACTCGCTGCACATCCACTGGATGATTCGATTCAGATCACCGCGTGTGGCCACGTGAGGCAGAAACGCCGCGTACTTTTGCCGCGCTGCATTCCAATCAACGCCGTGCATGTTGGTGGCATAAAAGTAGTCGCGATTTATGCGCCACGCTTCGTTGAATATCTGATTCCATTCGGCGCGCGGCTCGATGCGCACTTCGATGTCGTCGACGTTGATCTTGCCCGCGCCGGGTTGCGGCTTCGGAGTCACGGCGACTATCGCCCACGCATTATTTCCGGTGTAAAGAATCTTCTTCTTATCTGCGGATACCAGAAAGTCTCTGACACCCGGGATAAACACCTCGTCCTTCCGTTTGTTCAAATCGTAGAGGTGCAGTGACGAACGATCGGGGCCGCCAAACGGAGTGTCACCTGGAGGGCTCTCGATGTAGTAGAACTGCCCGGCTGCCCCAGCTTCGAGCTCGGAGTAGTTGCCCGCCGGAAGAGGAATCGCGAGAATCCGATTTTCGATCCCCTCAAAATCAATCGAGAAAGGCTCGGGCGTGGTCTTTGCCGGTTCTTTCGGTTTTTCATCCTTTTGAA
>DASRIZ010000453.1:0-13781 GCA_035649735.1 Blastocatellia bacterium
AATGACTAATGACGAATGACTAACAACCGACCACCTATGTATCGAAAGCCGAGATTTCTGGAAGAGCTCCACGCGATTCGCGAGGAGATGTCGCGCGAGTGCGACTACGACGTCGACCTATTCGCGGAGATGGTGCGCTCAGGCCAGCGGCCTCGTTATGGACCCGCCCGAAACGTTCGCGGTACGCGATCGCGCGCGCCCGCGGCCAATAATCGCGACGAAACGACTCGCTCAGGTCAAGGTAATGATTAAACAGATGAACTCAATGCCGTTGGCGGTTCTGGCGCTGATGATTGCCTCGGTGTCACAGCCAGCCTCCGCGTTTTCGGACGTACGCTATACTCCGCGAGTGACGGATCTCGCGACAGGCCAGGCGACGCCGGCTCAGGGCAAGACCGTGGTGCTGGATGTTCCACTGATTGCTGAGCGAGTCAACGAAGTGGTGGTTAACGTCCGGTCGAGCGCCGAGGGCGGCGAGAATCTCGGCAGCGGTTTTATCATCGATCAGCGCGGGCTGATTGCTACGAACTTTCATCTCATTTCGAATACCGAACCCCGACGCGGGTCCGGACAACGCGGCCCTGAACCAAAGGGCGCGCCGAAGCTGGTTGATAAGGTGACCGTTACTCTGCACGATGGCCGTCAGTTTCCCGCCTCGATAAAAGGCTACGATGAAGCCACCGACATCGCTTTGCTCGAGATCGTTCCAAGCGGGCCACAGCTCCCGGTAGCTGATCTTGGCGATAGCGATTCCCTGCGCGTCGGCGACTGGGTCATCGCGATCGGTAATCCGCTGGGGCTCGATCACACGGTCACCCTCGGAATCGTGAGCGCTAAGGGACGGACTGGGTTTGGCGGTCAGTTCGACGACTTTCTCCAGACCGACGCGGCGATTAATCCCGGGAATTCCGGCGGCCCACTGCTAAATGCCCAGGGAAAGATTGTAGGCATAAACACCCTCGTTCTGGAGCGCACACAGGGTTTGAGCTTTGCAATCCCTATAAACACTCTGAAATCGATTCTTTCCCAATTGGTCGATCGCGGGAGGGTGACTCGCGGGTTCCTGGGAGTCGAAACCCAGGATATCGATGCCGACATACGAGGGCTGCTAAAACTCGGACCCGAATCGCGGGGGGTTCGGGTAATCCGCGCCGAGCGAGCTACGCCTGCGGCCCGAGCAGGTTTGCGAAAGGATGATTTGATTACCACAGTTGATGGGCAGGTAATCACGTCTGCAATCCAATTCAATCGCATCATCGCGAGCAAGCCTCCGGGTGCGAAGATCGTCATCCGAATTTTACGGGATGGGCGCGAGTACTCGTTGAACGCCGAGATCGGCGAAGAAACAAAGAAATGAAACGTGATGCGTGATGCGTGCTACGTGATGCGTGAAACGTGCTCGTAGTTGGTGCCGAACTAAAAGAAGCATCATCATTCATCACGTTTCAGCTTTCACCATCACGTTTCACGCATCACGTTTCACGCATCACTTTTCTGCCATGAGTAAGCCAATCGCCGAGGAAGCCTTAGAATCCGAATCCGGTGACGGCGCTGTGATGGCCGAACTGTTTGAGGCCATCGGTTTTGAAGTCGCCGACGAGCATTCATACAACTTGCTGGTCGAGTATGTCGAAACAAACGGCCAGCGCACTCGAGTTCAGCGCGGAGAAAGCGCGCTCCACGGCAGGTGTTGGAAGCTTGGAGACGGGCTGGAAGTCTGGTCGATCCTCTACGAAAGCGGTGCCGAACTCTACTATGCCGATTGCCGCCCGGCTTTTCGAAGCCGCTATGTCAGGACCATTCTTCCGTGGGAGCTTGTCGAATACGACGAAGATGGTGAAGCAATTGTCCGCGGCGGCGTCCCCGGGTCACCCGAGATCGTCTTCGAACTTCAGAACCTTACCGAACTGGACGAAGCCGTGTTCCGCGAGCCCCATCTGAATGTTGCGGTTGCCGGGATCGCTTATGCCGCCCGAGTGCAACCGAGCCCGCACGGCAAACGCAAAACTGATCTTCCCACCTTCCGATTCGAGTTAGCTGAACGGCTCGAGGGATTCGCCGACAAGGCTTGTGAGAATGACTATGTAATCAGCGGTCGCGTCTTGTCCTGGCGTGACGTTCGAAATCCCGTTACCGCAGCCGAACTTGTTTGGATTTATGTAGATGCCGGATTGATTCGCATCGAGGTTCTTGCCAACCGGCGAGCTTTGCGCGGGGAACTCGTCATAGGAGCCGAGATTACGGCGAACATTTGGCTTCAGGGACATGTGCTTGAAGATAGCGATATTTCGGCCCGCTACGAAGGGGTCGACCGAGAGTACGAACAGGCAGATTTTTGGGCGGGTTTGCGGCGAGGGAACTGACCATCAGTCATCGCCCCGGTCAATGTGAATGAACCGGCATCAGTTTGATCGCCAGTTTGACTGTCGCTTCATTATCTAAACGCAGCGGTCCGCAACGCTTCTCCTCCTAACTCCAACATACAAAGTCTCTATCAGCCGCGCGATATGATTGCTTCAAACGGCACAGGCATTGAATGGTAATTGTGCTGCGCGGAATGAGTCGCTAAATCGTGGTGTAAGCCCGAGGAGCAAACTTAGAAGAAGCACGGCCCCTTCAGCTCGAATCGTAAGCCTAGCGGTTTGACGCCGTTTGTGTTTGAGGTAAAACGTGAAGCAGGCGGTTAATTTGAAGGCAAAGCTGTTCGCGACAAGCGTGTGCTTGGTCGGAACCCTGGTACTTTTCTATGCAGTTTACCGCCTGCAGCTTGATCCCGTTCGGCTCGATTGGATGTTGGTTCTCACCTCCACGATGTTGTTGTGCTGGAAAGCAGAGGTTTGGATCCCGGGAATTCGCAGCAAGATTACCTTGACCGACGTGTTCGTATGCATCGCGATACTGATGCTTGGACCGTGGGCAGCGGCGGCCCTTGCTTCGATAGATGGACTGGCGAGGTCTATGCGCGGTAACACCAGGGCGCTGGCAGGCACCGCGTTGATAAACATGGGCGCAATGAACATAGCAGTGCTCAGCGCCTCGCTGCTTTCGGTGAGACTATTTGGACCGCTCGATCGATTGCTTTATGGAACTGATCGACTCCACGAGCTTGCTCTCGCTATCGGCGTGATCACCCTGACGAGCTACCTCATAAATAGCAGCATCGCTGCGTCGACCGTAGCGCTGTTTCGCGGACGGAACGTTGTAAAAACATGGACTGAAGACTATTTATGGACGTCCCCAGCCTTCTTCATCGGCGCTCTGGCGGCCGGTGCGATCTGCAAGGCCATTACTGTTTTTGGGTTTTACTCATTCGTTATTTCGTTGCCGATTCTTCTTCTGACCTTTATCGCTTACCGAAGCTACATGGGTAGAGTTGAAACATCCAACAGGCACATCGAAGGGCTGACCAAATTGCATTTGGCCACCGTCGAGTCGCTGACCATGGCCATCGATGCGAAGGATGATCTGTCGCGCGGACACATACAGCGCGTGCGAACGCTGGCCGAGGGACTTGCTCGCGCGGTGTCATATCCCGAAGACCAGATGGAAGGGTTAAAGGCAGCGGCGTTGCTACACGACATCGGTAAGCTAGCCGTTCCCGAGCACATCCTGAGCAAGCCCGGCAAACTGACTGCGGCTGAGTACTCCAAGGTCATGATTCATCCGGTAGTCGGCGCTGATATTCTCAGCAATGTAGAGTTCCCCTACGAAGTGGTTCCGATCGTAAAACACCATCACGAGAGGTATGACGGGACGGGGTACCCGAGCGGTTTAAAGGGTGAGGATATTCCGTTTGGTGCGCGAATATTGACTGTCGTCGATTGCTACGAAGCGCTTACAACAAACCGCCCGCATCGCCCTCGCTACACGCGCGAAGAGGCGCTCGAACTGATGCGCAGCGAGAAGGGACGCACGTTTGATCCAGTGGTACTGGAAGTCTTCTTTGACATGATTGATTCTCTGGAGGCCCAGCTGCCCGAGCTTCGCACACAACCGGTCTCGCTGTTAGGCGTAGAACCAATCACCACCGATCGTCTCTTTGAACCCAGCTTTGGTCCTGTGCCTCGGACGCCGACTGAAAAGGCGCTGCGCGATATAGCTTCGGCGCAGCGTGAGGTCCTCTCGCTCTATGAGATCTCGCAAACTCTCGGGTCTACGTTGAAGCTTTCGGAGATTTTGCCCATCGTCGCCACAAAACTCGAAAACATCGCGAATTTTACGACTTTGGTTATATATCTGGCGGAGGGTAGCAAGCTTCGGGCTGCGCATGTTATAGGCAAGAACGCCGAAGCGCTAAAGGGTATGGAGATGGATGTCGCTGAGGGTGGCGCGGGATGGGTCGCCGAGCATCGACAGGTATTGATCGGAGGGAGTCCGCTTGCGGATCTTCAGCGGCCGCTCGGTCATGCCGCAGCCGCATATCGTTCCACGGCGATATTCCCGCTCCAGCACGATGATACGCTTGTGGGAACGCTGGCGTTGTACTGTGAAGAAGACCGGAGATACTCAGCTGATGAAGTCAGGCTGTTGGAAACCATCTCGCGTCACACCGCGACAGCCGTCCACAACGCTCTGGCGTTCGAGCGGACTCAGGAGTCGGCGCTCACGGACAATTTAACCGGGCTCCCCAACTCGCGCTACATGTACAGCTTCTTCGACCAGGAGCGAAGCAGGTCAGAGCGGCATGGATATGCGCTGGTGCTGATGATGATGGACCTCGACGGTTTTAAGAAGATCAACGATACGTTTGGACATCACGTAGGCGACGAAATACTGCGTCGTGTTGCGCAAGTCTCGCGCGCTCAGGTGCGCTCCGGCGATACGTTGATTCGGTACGCTGGGGATGAGTTCGTGGCGGTGATGCACAGAGTCACGCCCGAGATGGTGCTCGATATGAAGACGCGGCTTCAGGCGGCGGTCGACGGCTTCGCTTACGAAGTTAGACCCGGTAAGTTCGCTCGCATCGGCATATCCATCGGTTACGCGACGTATGGGGAGGACGGAACTGCGCTCGACGAGTTGATGGAAGTCGCAGATCAGCGCATGTATCAGGACAAGATAGCTCGCCGGCGAAACGCGTCAGCGTTGCGGGTTGCCGCGTTTCCCAGATCGGCAGCCGTACTTTAAAGGGGGACTCATGACCGATTTAGATGAAATCAAATTACCTTGCGGCCTAAGGTCGCGACCTGTGGTGAAGATGAGGATTCTCGAGCAAATGGCAGAGGCACTCGAGGATCAGGTTGCCGTTCTGTACCGGCGCGCTGCAGCTTTTGAGGAGGAGGAGTTCCTTCTCAATCGCGAAATTGATGAGCGGCAGACTGAGATTAATCGGCTAATGCTCAAGTTGGAAGCGATGCGCGCAGAACGTGACCGGGTCATAGAGAAGATCGAGTCGGTCTCAGGTGAAGCTATGGCGATCAGAGAAGAAGTCTTCCGGGGCGAAGAGGAAGTTGCTTTTGCTGCGATCGAAGGATCGCCATCGGAAGCAGCGACCGCTCCGCTTTTAGCCGGCTCCGATTTGCAGGCAACGTTCTTCCGCAGGATGACGCTTGGTGAACAGATTCCCCAGTAGATTGTCGTCAACCTGGTCGCCGGAATTTTGACAAATCCCTGAAAAGATCGTCGCAATAACCCTTTAGGGATTACAGGGCCCCCGGCATATGCAAGCTACGCCCACGAAGGTAACGAGGCGATTGATGTCATTCGCGAGAGCCGTCGAAAGACGAAACAACCAGGAGCGCCGGCAAAAGGAAAGGAGGCGTTCAGTTCGCTACACTGCGGAGACCGTGATAGTCATCGGAGGTGTAACCTGGATCGACAACGAGGGAACTGACCGCCGTCGAAAGGTGCGCCGGAGGGACGATCGAGAACGAATCGCGAGGAAGATCCTGGACGATACACTGCTTGCGGATTAAGCAGGAGAAGAAAGCAGAAGGCAGAAAGCAGAAGGCAGAAAGCAGAAGGCAGAAAGCAGAAGGCAGAAAGCAGAAGGCAGAAAACGCTTCTGCCTTCTGCCTTCTGCCTTCTGCCTTCTGCCTTCTGCCTTCTGCCTTCTGTCTTGTGCCTTCTGCCTTCTGCCTTCTGCTTTCTGCCTTCTGTCTTCCGTCTGCCCAGCGTTGACAACTCTAAGTCAAAGCCGGAAACTTCGGAATAACACACCACGCTATTCCGGAGGATCATATGAGTCGTTTGCGAAACTTAGTTTGCCTGGCCGTCGTGGCTGCGGTAATCGGATTGTCGGTGACTCGGCCGGTAGCCGACACCTTTCGCCCCGTCGTTCGTGGCAAGCGTGGTGCTGTCGGAGCGGGTCACCCGCTATCGGTTGAGGCCGGGTTGCGGCTTCTACAGCAGGGAGGCAACGCGACCGATGCGGGTTGCGCCGCGGTACTGGCGGCCTCGGTTATTGAGTTTTCTCACTTCTCATTCGGCGGTGAAGTCCCGATCATTATCAAACCCTCAAACGGCGTCGTTACTGTGATAAACGGCCAGGGTACCGCGCCTCAACTCGCCACTCGACAGTTTTTCCTGGACCAGGCTAAAAAAAGCGAGCAAAAAGGCCCGCCCTTTATTCCTTCATCCGGCATTCTTCCGGCGACCGTGCCTGCGGTGCTCGATGCAGTGGTTACCGCCCTCGATCGCTTTGGGACCAAATCCCTTGCGCAGGTTATGCAACCGGCGATCGAATTGGCCGACGGTGTTCCAATAGACGAGCTGCGCGCAACCTACATCGAACGAACCCGAAAGGTCTACGAACCATGGCCGTCAAGCGCCAAAGTGTTTCTGCCTGGCGGCCGCCTGACGAAACCAGGCGAGATGTTTTCTCAGCCCGATCTGGCACGTACGCTTCGCGCCATAGTGAGAGCCGAGAAGGCAGCTTCCTCGCGCGGGCGCCACGCAGCTTTGAAAGCTGCTCGCGATTATTTCTACAAGGGTCCGATCGCCAAACGCATCTCAGACTTCTGCGCGGCGAACGGCGGACTGCTTCGCGCCGCCGATTTCGCGGCGTTTCACGCCAAGGTCGAGGAGCCAGCTCATTCATCGTATCGCGGGTACGAAGTCTATAAGACCGGCTTTTTTGCTCAGGGGCCGGTGATGCTCGAGGCGCTGAATCTGCTCGAGGGGTACGATCTTCGAGCGATGAAACACAACTCAGCCGATTATATTCACACGCTGACCGAGGCGATGAAGCTCGGATTTGCCGATCGCGACCGCTATTACGGCGATCCCGATTTTGTGCGCGTGCCGGCCAGCGAGTTGCTCTCCAAGGAATACGCCGCGATACGCCGGAGTCTGATAGACGGAAAGCGCGCGTCTCTCGAGCAACGCCCGGGCGATCCGATGAACAAAAAGCCGCTGATCAACGGAGGCCCGAGTCCGGCGCTCACCGGACAGTCCTCAGTACCCGAAAACCAACGCGCCAACGACACCACCTGCGTAAACGTGATCGACAAAGACGGGAACCTGTTTAGCGCGACGCCGTCAGGCGCGTGGCTGCCTGCGGTGGTTGGGGGTGACACCGGCGTCCTGCTGGGACAGCGAATGCAGTCATTCCTGCTGGAGGAAGGGCATCCAAATGTACTGCAGCCCGGCAAACGTCCGCGCGTCACGCTGACACCCACGCTGGTGTTGAAAGATGGCAAGCCGTTCATGGTGCTGTCGACACCCGGCGGCGACAATCAGGACCAGACGCTCATCCAGGTCCTGCTGAATATCATCGAGTTCGGGATGAACGTGCAGGAAGCGGTTGAGGCCCCGCGTTTCCAGACCTTGCATCTGGTGAGCTCGTTTGACGATCACCGATTCAATCCGGGCAGTCTCAACCTGGAAGATCGAATCGCGAAGGAGGTGAGGGATAACCTCGCGTCGCGCGGTCACAAGGTTGAAGTGCAAGCAGCGTTCGGAAATCCCTCGGCTCCGACGGTGATAAAGTTTGACCACACTTCGAAAGTCATCGAGGCAGGCGCGGATCCGCGACGCGGCAGATATGCAATTGCGTGGTAGTCACAGCTGATCTCGACTTAATCTTGCGCGGGTCATAGACGACGCCCACTTTCGTGGCCCCGAAGCATGACACCAATCCAAATCCTCAAGCTTGTCGGATTCGCGACCGGCGCAACATTGCACCTTTACATCGCCTGGCTGATTTGGAACCGCAGACTTGGGTCGCGTGAGAATCTCACGCAGCCGGTTCAGTTGATCAACATTCTTAACATCTGCCTGGGAGTGTGGTTTCTAGGCAACCTGTTTATTACTTTTCACGAGCTGCTGATAGGGGTCAATCGGCTTACGGCGTTGTTGCGAGCCTGGGACACCCTGGCGATGACCGGTGTCGCGCTTCTTCCCGCCGCGCTGCTTCACGCGCATGTCGGTTTTTGGGCTTCGCTCGACAACTATCGAACCCTTAGCCCGCGCGCGGTACGGTTGATCGGCGCCGCGCTGTATCTGCCGATGGCGTTCCTTCCGTACGCGATCTACAAGATCACCACCGGGGTCTACAGACCATACTTTTTGGAGCTCCGGGTTTTGCTGATACCGTATTCGATCTGGTACCTGCTGGTGATGATATCCGCGGCGGTGATCGACTGGTCGATCAAGGATCGCCTCGACCCGCGGGCACTTCGCGAGCGCGCATTCTTCAAACGGCTCGCGGTACTTCTGGTATTGAACGGCATCTTTGAATTCGTAGTCGTCGCGCTGTTGCGCACCGGTCCCAATGATGTGCCGTGGATTCTATTTATACTGTCGTCGCTGTTACCTATCTTTTTCGTCGCCTATCACGTCTATCGCTACAAGCTGGTGGATGTGGCGGTCAAAGACAGCCTGGTGTACGCAATGTTCGCGGTTGTCTTTATTGCCGTGTACACCTACGGGGTTAGGCGATTGGATCAATTCCTTGTCGATCGATTTGAGATCACTCCAGGGGTCGTCGAGGTCATTCTCATCCTCGGAATGGTGGCGCTCGCGAGTCCGCTGGTGCGGGTAATCGACCGGATGGTCCACCGGCTGTTCACAACCGAGATCGGTCTCTATCGCGATGTAGTGCGCCAGGTATCATCGGGTGCTGAAGGGTTCGGCGAGCTGGCGTCGCTTGTGCACTACACGGAAGAGACGATCCGGCGTGGTCTGGATCTCACGAATGTTCGAGTCGTGCCTGTTGTTGCGACTGCCGCCGATAGTGCCGAACGCCGAGTTGCCGAGAAGATGGTCGAATGGAACGCCGACGCAATAGAAACGGATGACGACGTCGAAGCGATTGGTGCTACCATCGCGTACGCCTTAAGGCGCGAAGCCGAGCTTATCGGATTGATGCTGATTACCGCGGAGCCGCACGCGCTGACTTCGGAGAAGCGCGCGATTCTTGACGTGCTGGCTTCACAGGTCGCGGTCGAAGTCGAGACCTGTCTCCTGGTGGAAGAAAAAGTGCGGCTTGAACGCGAGCTTGTTAACAGGGAGCATCTTGCGCGGCTAGGCCAGATGGCTGCGCAGGTAGCCCACGAAGTGAAGAACCCGCTGTCGGCTATCAAATCCATCGCGCAAGTCATGCGCGAAGAGGAAGCGCTTTCGGGTTACGATCAGGACCTTAGCCTGATCGTCAGCGAGATTGACCGGTTGAATCGCACAGTCTCACAGTTGTTGGCCTTCTCTCGACCGAGCCATGCCGACACTCGCCCGGTCCAGCTTTCTGATTTGATTAACGCCACGGTAACGTTGGCCACCAGCGAAGCCAAAGAGCGCGGCGTTGACTTGAAAGTCGAGTCCGGTATCGACGTAACGCTTACTGGCGTGCAAGCCGGAGCGCTGCGCGAAGCCTTGAGCAATTTGGTGCTGAACGGAGTGCAAGCGACTGAGCCGGGTGGCGAGGTGAAGGTTCAAGCGACACTGCAGACGGATATGCGCGTCCGGAAGGCTGACAATGCCTCCGCGGCGTTGACTCTAACAGTAACTGACAGCGGGCCGGGGATTCCTGCAGACGCGCAGCAGCGAGTCTTTGAACCGTTTTACTCGACGAAGTCACGCGGAACCGGGCTTGGCCTTGCGATCGTGCAAAGGCGGGTTGTAGAGATGGGGGGCTCGGTTGAACTCACTAGTCCGATCGAAGAGGGTCACGGCACGCGCTTTAGATTGATCGTGCCGCTCGCCTTTGCGGTTAATGGGGCGGAAACTCGTGCATAAACAACTCGCGACGATCAGAGATGGCTCCTCCAGATTTACAATCAACATCGGAAGCTATGCTATGTGCTTCGACGCCGGAAGAATCGCATACTAGCCATCGCGGCGCACCAGATGAATCCCGAGGTCGCCATGATTGCCCAGCCGAAAGACTCGACCAATGGTGAAAGACGGCCGGCGATCCCGCCCACCAGCCAAGCGCTGAAGAAGGTCATCGCCGCAAGCCTTCGCGCCCACCGAATCTGATTCGATATCCGTATGCGGTTAAGCTCGGCTTCGAGAAAATCGTCGTCCCCCATCAGGCGTTCGTAGTAGCGAGCTTCACGCCCGGCCATTCGCGCCAGCGCCGCGTCATCGCTCGAAGCGGCCGCATTGTAAAAATGAGCGACGTGCGCGAGTTTCCCGTCTCGCAGCGCAATCTCGGCCAATCCGATGTTCGCGCGAAAGCGGGCAGGATCAAGCTGGAGCGCCCGACGAAAACAATCTGAGGCGCGTTTGAAGTCCAGCCGCTCAAAAAATGCTTCGCCGATTCGCTCAAGAAGATCAGGCGCGTTGCCGGCAAGCCGTGACGCAAGTCTCAAACAAGCATCCGATCGCTGGAGCAATCGAGAGTCTTCTCTCTGCGCGGACGAGTAGAAAAAGCGAGACATCTCATACAACAATTGCGGATTGCGAGGCTCCTTTTCGTAAGCGACCCGAAAGTAACTGGATGCCTGGGCGAGCTTTCCCGCAAGTCTTAACGAATTGCCGATGCGACGCAGCAGCGGCGCGGGCATCGCCGCGATGTCGCTTTTGAGCACCGGCGAGCCTTTAAGCGCGGTGCCTGTCTCAAAATACTCGAATATCTCAGACGAACGGGGGTCGAGCTTGTGAGGCCCCACCGCGCGAAACAACGCTTTTATGAACTGAGCGTAAGCCGAGCGATGCGATCGCACCACTATGTCAACGCCCGCTCCCGCAATTCGGGTGTGATAACTGATTCGGGCATCACCCGTCGCAAAGCTCAGACGGGTCGTTTCCGTAGTTATTGTCTCGACATCCGGTATCGTCAGCTCGCGTCGAACCCGGAACAGATGAGTCAACAGAAAGGCCAGAGGGCCGCGATGTCGGATCGAGTGGCCGTCAAACTCGATGCGATCAAGCAACGCGGCTAAAACAATCGGCCCAAGCAATCCCCAGCAGGCGAGCGCCGCAATAACCCACCCCTGTTTCAGCAACGTCGATCCAATGGTCATCACAACTGCGGAGGACAGCGTGTAGGGAACCAGGCCGGGACGTATGCGAATTAGCTCCATTGGGAAGCTTTAATTCTAGGGGGTGGCCGGGACGGAGGCAATACTAATGCGTGCACTAATGGGTAGCATAGACTTTAGTCGGTGGCCGATCCGATATGTCTACCAAGGAACACAGACTAAAGTCTATGCTACTCAGAACCAACGCACATCAACATTCATCACCTTCAGCTCTCGATCCAGTTCGACGCGCATCCTCAAATCGAATCGAAGATCTCGCAAAGCAACCACCGTCGCTCCGTCCGGACCTTCTTCGACATTGGCCGTGCCGTATCGCATGAACTCCAAAAAGCTGCGCGCTTCGCTTGAGCTGCGCATTGCGTTTTCGAGCCTCGCATCGAGCGCGGGCAGTTCGCGCCATTGCTCACCGCGATTGTAGAGGTCAATGTTTCCAGTAAACACCGCTGCGCTTGTCTTTGCCGCTCCCTGCCACAGCAACGGATTCGCCGGAGCTGGCCACACAGCTATCGATTCGATCCCGTCAACCTTTAGCGAGCCCTGAGCGCGCCTTAGCGCCGACTGATGGGTCATCCACATGGCGCCGTAGTAAAACACAAGCACCAGTAGGGAATATCGCGCTAGAAGCCCACCAGCTCGCCCCCATCTCATCAACGTACCCGCGACGATCACCGCGAGTCCGACGAACCAGATGACTCGCACGGCGGTTGGAACGGTCAGGGGATTTGTGTCTGTCGGATACCGGAGCGCAAGGCCCACTACCAGAGAAAGGATGATCCAAACAACCAGCCAGAAGAGCGTCCGCGCGGCGTCGGTGGTGGTCAACCAAACAACTGCCGATCCCAATATCAACCAGATCCACGGATCGACGACAAAAGCTATATCACCATAAAACCAGCGATTGCTAAACGGCCGCAACGGGCGAATCCCGTACGAATTCGTGAAATCCATGAATGAGTGCCCAAGCCCGCCCAAATACGCGAGCAGGAAGATCCTGAACGGTCTGAGCGGTCTTCGAAAGGGGTCGCGGCGCAAGCGAAATCGGCGGTCCAAAATTCCCAGCACCAGCGTCAGCGCAAATGCGAGAACGGCCAGCCCAACGAATCCATGTGTGAACCCGCGGTGATGCTCGAGATAAGATACGGTGCCGCCCTGTAGCCGGCCGAGCACATCGATATCCGGGAGATTAGACGAGATTACAAGAGCGGTCGCCGCCAGCGGAGTGGCGCGTTCCAGTCCCGCCTTTGCGAAGGAAAGACCAAGAAGTGTATGCGCCAGGTTTTCCATTTAGAGAGTCAGTTGCGCTCGGCGCAACATCACTCAGGGTGTGACGGGCAACGTTGACGGAGGTGGCAGGTCCTTAAGCCGATCGGGAGCGATGGCCGACAAACGCTTTTCGGCCTCTTGCCCGGCTCCTGAAGATCTGTCAGGCTTGGCGGCCTCCAGATAGGCTTCCACAGCCTTTTCCAGGTCGCCGGTCTTTTCATAGGCCCGGCCAAGCCCGACATCGACTGCTGGCTTGAGACTCGTAGCGGAACTGAGCAATTGCTGGTACATCGGGATCGCTTTCTCGTATTCGCCGTTTGCGGCGAGGCCCTCGGCGACCGCAAGTCGCGCAAGATCGGAGGTCGGTTGCTCGTTCATTTTCGCGACTTGTTCGAGCAAGCTCATACCTTTGTCGCGGTCGAAATGGAGATATGCAGCTCCCGCATAATAACGACCTATCGCCCCGTAGTAGCCGGAGTAGTCTTGGGCGAGATGTTCGAACGCTTCGGCCGACTCGCGCCATTTGGTTTGTTCGTCGGTGTAGTATTTGCCGGTGGGAGGAGTAGTTGTCGGCACTGTTGGATCATTAACCGGCGCGGTGAACTTCTCGATAGCTTGAGCGAACGCAGCCTCGGCGTTTGACTTCCGAAAATCGAAATAATAGCTGCCTGCGACATAGAGCAGAACAAGTCCCGCGATAATGCCGATTGCGATCACCAGCGGACGGCCTCTTTCCTGGAGCCAATCCTGGGTCTTATCGTAAAGCCGGATCATCGGGTCGTGCTTGTACTTCATCTCCTTGACCGAGACCTTCTTCTTCCGTTTGGGTGTTTTCGCCAAGCTAAAGAGCCTCCTTGGATATGTGACTGGAGCAAAGCCGGAAGGACGTCTGCGCCGTCTATTAAAGCAAAGAAGAACATAGCGGCCAGCGTCGCAGGCTGTCAAGAAACGGACGGGGAGAGTCGTGGTCCGCAGTCCGTGGTCCGTGGTCCGTAGTCCGTAGTCCGTAGTCCGCGGTCCGTGGTCCGTAGCCATTAGTTAGTAATAGTTCGTAGGTATTAAGTGCCAACACATAGTTGACAACTACGGAACTAC
>DASRIZ010000454.1:0-73358 GCA_035649735.1 Blastocatellia bacterium
ACGGACTACGGACCACGGACCACGGACTACGGACCACACTATGGACCACACTACGGACTACGGACTACGGACCACGGACTACGGGCTACGGACCACGGATTACAGACCACGGACCACGGACTACGGACCACGGACCTTCTCCCCCACTTTATTAGTAACCGTTCCAGCATCTACATCGTCTTATGCAATGTTGACCTTGAGTTAGCCGGGGGTCATCGATAGTTCTTTGCATAAAAACCTCGCGGGGCGGCAGGGTGCGGCTTGATGAAAAAGGCGAACAAAGCTAGCGTTATTACGTTAGTTAGGTGAGCCCAAACGAATCAGCCCCGATCGCGCCAGCGGCTGCAGGTCGCGATTGGAACAACCGAAAGCGACACGCGTTCGCTAAATCCTCCTGGGGCGGTACCCAAATCAGTGGAGTATGGATTGAAGCAGGCCGAAAACCGCAACGCGCAGAGCACGGCACGCCAGGCCCGGGCTAGTGAGGCTGCCGAGTTAGGCCGCGTCATACCGGATCGCGAGACCGAGGAACGGACGACCCGTGACGTCGACGTGCGTCCGGCCGCTGTGGTTGAGCCTGAGATCGGCACCGATTTAAACGATGAAGACGAGCTGATCAAACGAAGCCGCGCCGGGGATGACGACAGTTTTGAGACGCTTGTTCGCCGTCACAGCTCGCGGGTTTTCAGCATAATCGGCAGCTTCTTTCGCCGACGCGACATGGTTGAGGACATCGCTCAGGAAGTATTTGCCAAGGCGTATTTCTCGCTCGGCACTTTTACACTGGGTCGCTCGTTCGAAGCGTGGGTCGCCAAGATTGCTGTGAACGCCTGCTACGATCACCTCCGTGCCGGGCGTCGTCGAATAGAGCAACAGCTGCCGCACGAGACGCAGCAGGAGGACGAGTGGTTCGAGTTGCAGATGCTTGAGGTTGCGCGTGATCGTCACGCCAGCGCTGAACGCCAGCGCGACGCCGCCGAGATCGCCGACAGGCTCTTATCAAAACTCGATCCGGAAGACAGGATAGTCGTAGTGCTGATCGATAGGGATGGGTTTTCGGTTAAGGAAGTATCAGAGATGACCGGGTGGGGTCAGTCGAAAGTAAAAGTGCGAGCATTTCGTGCGCGACGCGTTCTCAGGGCAGCGATGAAACGATTGGTTCTGAGCGGCGAGAGAATGCAGAGGAGCAAGAAGAAATGACCGATACGATGGGTAGACAACCGAATGTGATATGCCGGCAAGCGCGAAAGCGATTTGATGCGCTGGACGAGCACAACAATGCTCTAACTGAGCTCAGCGTTACCGAACGAGCCGCGACCAACCGCCACGTTCAAACCTGCTCACGCTGCGCGCTTGAGTACAGGCTGTTTGTCTTACAGCGCGCCGCTCTCGACGCAGCAGCGGCGCCCGAACAGATTACACCCGACGAGGACTTCTATAGATCGTTGCGCGCGAAGATCGCCCGCGGGCCGGACCCTATTTTTACGCGCCCACAGCAGGATGAATCGTGGACCGCGGCTCTGCTGATAACTGCCCGCCAGCTGGTTCCCGCGATGGCGGTTCTGGTGCTGCTAATGCTTGGCGCTACGCTGCTTTGGAATCAAGCGCCTGTTGATACCAATCAGAGGACAAACCAGGCAGCGGTTCGTCCAAGAGAGCGCGTCATATTCCCGGAAATGTACGACTATCCCGAGCCAACTCAAGAGGATGTGCTCGAAACCTTAGTGGCGGTCGAGGAGAAGGAAAATGGAAAGTAGCACCAACAGCCGGTCAAAGGCTCGTATCATCGTTGTTACGGTATTCGTAATTGGATTCGCGGCGGGGGCGCTTTCGCTAAATCTGTATCAACAACTGAACCCCTCCAGCAAAAACAACGGCCCACGCGGAGGACCCGAATACCTCATAAAGCGATTGAACGACGAAGTCGGACTCAAGTCTGATCAGCAGGACCAGATTAAGCAGATTCTCGACGAGACTCAGGAAAAGTATCGCGCGGTGAGGAAGGAAATGGAACCCGCGGTAAAAGGGTTCGAGCCTAAATTCAACGCGGTTCGTGAAGAATCGCGCAACCGCATTAGAGCGTTGCTTACTCCCGAGCAACTTCCCAAGTACGAGGAAATGGTCAACAAACATGACCGAATGCGGGAGCAGGAAAGAGAGCGGTCCAAGAACAAGTGATGGCTGCGAGTCATTGCCCCTTTTTAGTGTGCCGGCAGCTCAAATCTGTGGAACTTGCAAGCTGCCACAAATGAATAGAAGAGAAGAATAAAGATAATGAAAAGAACCACTGCAATCTTTCTCAGCTCACTTTTAGTGCTGGCGAACCTTTTGAGTATCGCGGGGGGCGCGGCATTCGCTCAGGGATTGGTTGAACTGCGCGGCACGGTCATCGACGAAACCAACGCGTACATCGCCGCGGCACCGATCACGCTCGAAGACTCTCAGGGCATAAAGCTCACCACCGTGGCCGATGAACGCGGCCGCTATCGTTTCAATGTAAAGCCGGGTATCTACACGCTGACCGTGGAAGTCGAAGGCTTTGCCAAGTTCGTCGAGCAGATCGATCTCACTTCAAAACCCATCGGGCCATTTGATGTGAAGATGAAGGTGAGTCTCACCGAACAGGTGGAGGTCAAAGACACCACGGCTATTTCCACCGATCCGGATAAGAATCTGTCCGCGATTACTCTGACCGAGAAAGACCTCGAAGCTTTGCCCGATGACCCCGACGAGTTGCTTGAAACGCTAAAGCAGATGGCCGGTGCGGCCGGCGCCGACGCCGCCGTGTTTGTCGGCGGATTCCGCGAGCGCGGTCAGATCCCGCCAAAAGAAGCGATTCTCAGAATAAACATGAATATGAATCCGTTCTCGGCGGAGCACACGGAGACCGGATTCGGTCGAATCGAAATCATTACTAAACCGGGTGTTGATACATACCACGGCGGTTTCAATCTCAACTTCAACGATGAATCGCTCAACGCGCGCAACCCGTACGCTACGTTCCGGGCGCCTTTGCAGACCCGCAGATTCGGCGGCTACTTCAGCGGTCCGATCATTCGAAATCGCGCGGGATTCTTCTTCGATTTTTCACGAAATGCGCTTGATGAGAATGAAGTAGTGAACGCTATCGTTTTGAATCCGGCGACGTTTCAACCGGAACCGTTTCTTGCAACTGTGCTGACCCCAAGGCGAGGCTACAACTTTTCTGTACGCACGGATGTTCTCCTCACCAAGAAACACACGATCGGGTTTCAGTATCGGCATTCGATCAATGAGTCGCCGCTTGGCGGCGTCGGCGGTTTCAATCTTCCCGAGCGCGCCACATCCTCCAGTTCCAAAGAAGACACATTGCGGTTCTCGCTGACTACGATCGCAAGCGAACATGCGGTGAATGAGATGCGTCTTCAGTTGGGACGGCGCTCGAACGAGTCGCGCGGACAGTCGAATGAGGTCGCAATCAATGTGTTGGACTCGTTCTTCGGGGGAGGCGGTCAAAGCTTTACTGACAACCTCAACCGCAACCTGGATTTCGCCAACATTCTCACTTATACGCACAAGACTCACACAATTAAGACCGGTTTCACGGCCGAAGCCGAACGGTTTACCAATCTGAATCGCTCGAACTTCAACGGCACATTCACTTTCAGCTCACTGGCGCAATATTCGGCAGTGCTGCAGGGCGTGCCAGGCGTCCGTCCGTCTCAGTTCTCGACCAATCGCGGCGATCCGTTTATCGGGTTCTCGCAGTGGAATTACGGATGGTTCGTGCAGGACGACTGGAAGCTATCGCAAAGGCTTACGCTGTCGGCAGGGCTCAGACACGATTTCCAAACGCACCTACAGGACAAGATCAACTTAGCGCCACGCTTCGGCGTCATTTGGGCTGTCGACAAGAAGACCAACATTCGCGGCGGCGGCGGAGTCTTTTATAGCAGGCTCGATACCAGCATCACGTCTGATGTGATCAGGTTCGACGGGGAACACCAGCAACAATTTGTGATTCAGCAGCCCGGCTTCTTCCCCACTATCCCGAGCAACCTTGCGCTTGTCGCTCAAATTCCGCCAACCACGCGAATAAAGGCCGAGGACATAAACGCACCGTACACCATACAAAGTAGCGTCAGCTTTGACCGTCAGTTGCCCAAAAACATGTTTGTTTCGACCACCTACAACTTCTTCCGGGGCATCCATCTGCTGCGTATGCGAAACATCAACGCTCCGATTGGGTTTGAGAACGGCCAGCCGATACGACCCTTCCCTGATCAAGGACCCATCCTTCAATACGAGTCGACCGGGTTCTCGAGACGACACGAATTGCGAGTCGTCTTACAAGCAAGAATTAACCAGAAGTTCCAGATGTTTACGACCTACACGCTCGGGTCCGCGCATAGCGATACGGATCGTTCGTCCACGATGCCGGCCAATCCGTATGATCTTTCAAACGAGTACGGGCGAGCGTCGTTTGATTCGCGGCACAGGTTCAGCATCGTCGGAAACTTTACGCTGCCGTGGGAAGTGCGACTTACACCAAATATCAACTTGCAGAGTGGTGGTCCGTTCAATATCACAACCGGCCGCGACAATAACGGCGACAATTCATTCATGGACCGGCCGGCGTTTGCGAATCCCGGTGATCCCGGAGCAATCGTAACGCGATTCGGAACGTTCAACCCCTTTCCGCAGCCGGGCGATGAAATAATCCCACGCAACTTCGGGCAGGGACCGGGCTCGATTACTATGAACGTCGGCATATCGAAGACCTTCAGCTTCGGTCCGCCGCCTAATAACTTCCCCGGCATGTCAGCCGCTAACCGTGGTCCGCAACCCACCCAGGGGCGACAACAAGGTGGCGCCCAGGCACAGAATCAAGGGCGCGGTGGCCGGGGTGACGGCGGCAGTGGCGGCGCCGGTCGCGGTGGTCAGGCCGCAGCCGCTCAGGGTGGTCGCGGGGGCGGAAACGCCGGCGGACAAGCTCGTGGTGGGCCCGGCGGTGGTGGTCCTACGATGATGATGGCCGGCGGTGGCGGCGGCGGGATGATGATGATGGGCCCTGGCGGCTTTGGGCAAACCCGACACAAATACAACTTAACGTTCAGCATCAATGCCATTAACGTCCTTAATCACCAAAACGAAGGTCAGTTCAACGGTACGCTGACTTCGCCGTTTTTTGGGAGATCCAATAGCAGCGGCGGCGGCGGCGGCGGTGGCTTTGGGGGCTTCAGTTTTAACGGCGCCAGGAGAATTGACCTCAGCCTGAGGTTTAATTTCTAAGCTGAACGCGTATTCATTTAGGAGTTCGAAGTAACAATGAAAAAAATTCTGGGAGTAGCGTTTTCTCTTGCAATGATAGCCGGCGGAGCAACGACCGCCTCCGCACAGGATCAGCCACCGCCACCTCCTCCGGGGTTCCAGGGCGGCGGTGGTCAACGAATGATGCAGTTTCAAATGCCGACTTTTGCTGATCTGGACAAAAACAAAGATAAGAAGATCAGCAAAGACGAAATGCCTTCTCAGTTTCCACCTCAGATGTTCGACAGAGTGGACACAAACCGCGATGGTTCAATCGATGAAGAGGAGTGGAAGGCGCTGACCACTCAGTTCGGTGCGGGCCGGCCCGGCGGAGAACGGATGATGGTACAAGGTCCGCGGCTCGGCGAGACCTTGGCCAAACTTCTGGATGGAAACACCGACACCAAAGTGTCACGCGAGGAGTTTGCCAAGATCGTTACGCTTTTCGACGCACTTGATAAGGACCACAACGGCGAGCTAACAACCGAAGAGATGAATGGTTTCCTTCGGGCGGCGAACGAAGCGTCGAATGAGGCGACCGGCGGCGTCGAGGTGGCGGCCCTTTTCGATAAAAACGACAAGAACAAGGACGGCAAAATCACCGCCGAGGAAATGGCCAACGAGCGCGCGTTCAAAGGGCTGGATCTCAACAAAGACGGCGAGGTTACTCGCTCCGAAGCCGATACAGCGCTAAAGCAACTAAAGAAGGCGAGCGAGGCGAAAAAGACAGCGCAACCGAACTAACTTCAGCTTGCGGGCTGAACGCTTAGCGCCAACAATCAGAGGAGTGACGAGCTTTAAAGCTTTTCACTCCTCGGTCCTTTTATAGGCATCAGAAACTTCAAACCAGCATGCTCAAAGCCATCATTTTCGATTGCGACGGCGTGATCGCCGACACCGAGCCGATTCACCTCGCCTGTTTCAGACGCGTTCTCGCCGAGGAAGGCATCACTCTCACCGATGAGGATTACTTCGCGCACTACCTCGCGCTCGACGATCGGGGCTGTTTTTCAAAGGTATTCGCACAAAACCGTGCTTCAATGTCGCCGGATAAATTGACGGAGCTGATCACGAGGAAGGCCGGACACGTCGAACACGCGATGAAAACAGAGCTCACACTGTTGCCAGGAGCCGCGGAGTTTATACACAGAGCAGCAGAGCGATATCCGCTTGCTGTTGCATCCGGCGCGCTCCGAGCGGAGGTCGAGACGATCGTGAATCACGGCGGGTTGCGAGATTGTTTCAGAGCGATCGTCTGCGCTGAAGATACGCCTCGCAGTAAGCCTCATCCCGATCCATTCATCAAAGCACTTGAACTCCTCAACCTGCCACCTGCTAGTCGAATCGAGCCGCGGGAGTGTCTGGTGATCGAAGATTCCATTCACGGTATTCGAGCGGCACAGGAGGCAGGAATGCGATGTCTCGCGGTAACCAATTCCTATCCCAGAGAACAACTCTCCGAAGCACAGCTTGTTGTTGATAGTCTCCTCGGATTGTCTTTGGATGACATCGAAAGACTTTTCCATGCGTAGAAACGTAAGCCTGCATCGTGGACTTTCAATGACCACCGTCGTAATATAGTCGATCACTGCGTGAGCGATTAGAGCGAATCTAGGAGCCATTGAGCATGTCCGAGCCGGTGATTGAAAGCATCGTGCCCAACGCGGGGGTGGAAGGCGGCGAAGTGATAATCACGTGTAAGGATTTCGTCTTCTCCACCTACGACGATGCGCGAGTCCGATTCAGCGGGGCGGAGACGAGACCGATAAGCGCCTCATCGACCCGGGTGATTGCGCCGGTGCCTTCCGAGATGTTTGTCGACGGCGGCGAAGTATACATAACTCTGGAATCCAACGGTTCTGTTAGCGCTGGCGTGCCATTCATAGTTGGGGTGAAGATGGCCGAGAACCTGCATCCGGTGGCGAATCCCGCGTACGATCGCGATAACGGCGCGGTGTTCACAACTCTCTCGGGCACTCGCGGACAGAAAGTCCCGGTCTCTGTTTACAAGATCACCCCGGACGGCGATAGCCAGCCGTTTTTGACCGACATGATCAATCCGACCGGGCTAGCCTTCAGTCCCGGCGGAGAAATGTTTATCACAAGCCGCTACGACGGCACGGTATATCGGGTGACGCCGTTCAAGGAAACCGAGGAGTTCGCGCGTAATCTCGGTATCGCCACCGGGATCGCCTTTGATTCCGAGGGGCAGATGTTCGTAGGCGATCGAAGCGGGACTATTTACCGAGTGAACGATATCGGCGAAGGGACAAGTTTTGCGACTCTCGAGCCGAGCATGGCCGCCTACCATCTGGCGTTTGGACCTGACGGTTATCTGTACGTGACCGGCCCCACGCTTTCGAGCTTCGATTCGGTTATGCGGATCAGCCGGGATGGAGAAGTGACGAGATTCTTTTCGGGGCTCGGGCGGCCCCAAGGTCTGGCGTTTGATCGCGACGGAAATCTGTACGTCGCCGCCAGTCGCAAGGGGCATCGCGGAATCGTAAAGATTACGCCCGATGCTGAGGCCGAGATGGCTGTTGCCGGAATCGGCATCGTGGGTCTCTGTTTTGACGATCAGGGAAATATGATCGCGGCAACCAACCGCGAGCTATTCCGGGTACATCTTGGGATCGAAGGCTATTGGCCGTTTTGACACTATAGGGCTCACGTAGTAACGAATTTATTCGTTACGTTTTGTGAGTCGCAATTCGTTAAACACCCAGAACGAATAGATTCGTTGCTACGTGGATACCGCAATACCTGAACACCTACTACTTCCAAACACCATCTTCCAATACCCATTCTTTGACATGACCAACAGCGCGTGTTAGCTTTCAGATGATTATAAGAGGACCCCGAGTCGGACGCGGAGCATTCATTTTTGGAAAACATCGATTTTGGAAACCTGATCATCTGGTTCATAGTTCTTTTGTTCTCACTGTCGTTTCACGAGGCTGCTCACGCGTGGACATCTGAGCGATTTGGTGATTCCACTGGACGCTATCAGGGCCGGATCACTCTCAACCCGATGGCTCACATCGATCCAGTGGGCACGCTAGTGTTCCCGATTTTAGGCTTTATCACGGGGTTTCCGCTTCTGGGATGGGCGAAGCCCGTGCAGACCAATCCGTTGTTGTGGCGTGATAAGACGAAAGCCAACATATGCGTCTCGGCCGCCGGGCCGATTAGCAACTTCATTCTGGCCTCCGTCGCGTTCATCATCATCAAAGCATTAATCATCGGGGGTTTGCTGTTCCCGATCGGCGGATTCTTCACTTTAGTGGTCCCCGCTGGCGCAGTTTTTTCTGAAGTTGCGCAGCCTGCCTATTTGGAGCCGCTGGCAAAGTTCTTGAGCGTCATGCTGATGCTCAACATTGCGCTCGGGGTGTTCAACTTGATTCCCGTACCGCCGCTAGATGGCAGTCACGTGCTTGAGGAATTGCTGCCACCAGGAATGTCGGCGGCTTACGAGCAGATACGTCCTTACGGATTCATTTTGCTGTACGCTCTGTTATTGCTCGGCGTGTTCACAGCGATCTTCAATCCGATAAGCGGGCTTATCGAAATGCTGCTGGGCGCGCGCCGATTCCGCTAGATGGGTCGGCAAGAGTATTAGCCAATGCCCTCCATAAGTGAAAAAAAGAAACGAATAGTCAGCGGCATGCGCCCGACCGGGAATCTGCATCTCGGCAACTATGAAGGCGCGCTCAAGAACTGGGTCCGCCTGCAAGACTCAGGCGAATACGAGTGCTTCTACTTTATCGCCGATTTGCACGCGCTTACGAGCGACTACGCCGATACCAGCGCGATCAAGCAGAACACGGTTGACATGGTAAGCGACTGGGTTGCGTCCGGGCTCGATCCTGAGCGCTCGACGATATTTGTTCAGTCGATGATACCCGAGCACTCGGAGCTTCACCTGATCCTCTCGGCGGTGACGCCGCTTGGCTGGCTCGAACGCGTGCCAACCTACAAAGAGCAGCGTGAGAACATCAGCGGGAAGGATATCGGCAACTACGCTTTTCTTGGCTACCCCGTGCTCCAGGCCGCTGACATCATCATCTACAAGGCCGACTTTGTGCCGGTCGGCAAAGATCAAGCGTCGCACGTCGAGTTGACCCGCGAGATCGTCCGACGCTTCAACAACTTCTTTGGTGACGTATTCCCCGAGCCTAAGGCGCTTCACACCGAAGTCCCGGTGTTGCCAGGTACCGACGGCCGGAAGATGTCCAAAAGCTACGCGAACGCGATTTATCTGGTGGATTCGGCCGAAGTAGTGCGAGAGAAAGCGAGGTTGATGATCACCGATCGCACCCGGATTAAGAGGACCGATCCGGGTCACCCGGAAAACTGTGACGTGTGCCAGATGCATCGGTTCTTTTTGAACCCGGCCGACGCTGACCGTTATGATGACGATTGCCGCGGCGCTCGGATCGGTTGCGTCGATAGAAAGCGCGCCTTGGCTGATTCGATCATCGAGCGATATGGCGCAATCGCCGAACGGAGCCGGCAGCTTCGTGAAACGCCGGAGCAGGTCGTCGCAATAATCAAGGAAGGCTCGCGGCGCGCAAGACTCGAAGCGCAAAAGACGATGGGGGAAGTTCGTCGAGCAATCAAGATGGATTGGGACTAAAAGAATTGCGGATTGTGGATTGCGGATTGCGGAAATGAAAGAAGCGTCAGGTCAGGAAATAAATCAGCTTGCTGGGGAATCACAACCCGAATTTGCTGAGACTACCGATCAGTACAAAGTCAAGCTCTCGATGTTCGAAGGGCCGCTCGACCTTTTGCTATACCTGATCCGCAAGGAAGAGGTTTCGATTTACGACATCCCAATCGCGCGGATCAGCGAACAATACCTCGAATACCTGCGCGCGATGCAGGAACTGGACATCGGCGTGGCTGGCGAGTTTTTGGTGATGGCTGCGACGTTGATTCACATCAAGACCCAGATGCTTCTGCCGCGCGATCCGGATGCGCCCGAGGGCGAGATCGAGGACCCGCGCAAAGAGCTTGTCTACCAATTGCTCGAGCATCAGAAATTCAAGGGCGCCGCGAATGTGCTTCACCAGCGGGCGATGATGGAATCGGCCGCCTTTACCCGAGCTTCGATGGATGAGGATAAGGACAATCCCGAAGTTGCGGCGACGGTTTTTCAGTTATTCGAGGTCTTCAAAGAAGTGATGGATCGGCGCCGAGCGATCAGCGAGATCGAGATCGCTCGAGATGAGATGACGATGTCCGAGAAGATCGCCGAGATCAAACTGATGCTCGAGGATTCGGCTCAAGTCAGCGCCAGGACGCTGTTCGAGCGCGCCCGTTCGCGCCGCGAGATGGTGTTGATCTTTTTGTCAGTGCTCGAACTGGTCAAGGAGCTGGCAATCCGCCTGACCCAATCCGAGATATTCGGTGACATTGTGTTGGTGAAACGTGAAATGTGATGCGTGAAACGTGATGCGTGACCGGAGGTCCGGTCACGCATCACGTTTTACGCATCACGTTTCACTTATCCTTATGACAGTTGACGAACTAAAGCCAATCATCGAATCGTTGATCTACGTCTCCGAAGAACCGATAACCGTAAAACAGCTTGCGGCGATCCTCGACGGCGAATCGGTTGCGGATATTCAAACTGCAGCGGATCAACTTGTCGAAGAGTTCAACGCGCGCGGCGGCGGGCTGGAGGTCCGGCAGCTCGCCGGCGGTTATCGAATAACGACCAGGCCGGAATTCAGCGAGTATGTGCGGCGCTATTTGAAGTCGCAACCGTCAGCTCGTTTGTCGCTTGCCGCGCTTGAAACGCTCGCGGTTATCGCCTACAAACAGCCGATAACGATTCCAGAGATTCTCGAGATTCGAGGCGTCACATCAACTTCTGCGATAAAGACGCTTCTGGACCGGCGGCTGATCGTCGCAAAGGGGCACAAACAGGTGGTAGGTCGCCCAATGTTGTACGGTACATCAAAGGACTTCCTGATCCATTTCGGACTCAACGATCTATCCGAACTCCCCAACCTCGAAGACTTTGAAGACTTAATGACAAGTTGAGTAACGTAGACTCTAGTTGCGTCTGCCATCTCAACGGAAACAATCGACCGGACATACAGATAAGAGTCTTTGCTACTTCTATGCTCGAACGACTCCAAAAGATAATCGCAAACGCCGGCATCGCCTCGAGACGCGCCGTCGAGGAGATGATTGTGCGAGGCGAAGTCACCGTAAACGGGGCCCGAGTCACGGAACTTGGCTCGAAAGCCGATCCCGAACGCGACCACATCAAGGTGCGCGGCAGACTTATCAGGTCGATTCGCGCACAGGAGAAACGTTACTATCTCATCAACAAACTTCGCGGTTATCTATCCTCGGCGTCAGATCCAAAGAATCGCCCGCTCGTAGCTCACCTGTTGCCGCCCTCGGCACGCCGAGGCCTTCATCCGGTTGGCCGTCTCGACTTCAACACCGAAGGATTGATTATCCTCACAAACGATGGCGAATTGACGAATCTACTAACCGCCGGCGGCAGGGTCGAAAAGGTTTATCACGTGAAAGTAAAGGGAGCGCCCGGCGACGCTCAGGTGGAGCGGTTACGTCGCGGTATAGCGATTGGCAGATCCCGTACTTCTCCCGCGGAGATCCGAATGATCGATAGAACACGGGAAGCCGGCAACACCTGGTTTGAGGTCACGCTCCGGGAAGGCAAGAACCAGCAGATACGACGGATGTTTGATTCGATCGGGCATTCGGTTGTGAAGCTGCGCCGCGTCAGGATCGGGCATATCGCCGACGCTGGGCTTGCACCTGGTCAACATCGTGAACTCACAACCAGTGAGGTGAAACGATTCTTTCAGGCAACGGCCGCTAAGGTGCCTCGAAAACCAAAAGCAGCAAAGCCCCACCGTCCAAATATCAAGTCGTTTTCGCGAACCAAGAAAAAACGAGTCTGATGAAGTCTAGTTGTGATTTGAAATGTGACGCTCCACGGTCAAGAGCAGCACATTGAGGTTCTCCTCGGTGATTTTCTGTTGCTCTGCCAAGCGGTTTATCGCTGCTTCGGTGGCGCGTCTTGCTTCTTCGGCCTCGATTTGTCGTTCGGCGAGGCTGGCTAGAATCTCGTTTGTGCGTTCCTGAGCATTCGCTACATCCACTAGGGTCCGCACCACATCCAGAATTGTCTCTTGCACCTTGGTAAGAGTCTCATTCGATCGGGCCTGCTGGTCGAGAATGAACTGCATAGTTTTTTCGATATCCATGCGTCTCCTCTGACTTCGAGAGAAGTGATGGGAAGTAAACTCGCCCAGGCCGGATTGCTTCCGGTTGAAGGATTTTCCAGTTTAATGCCGGCTGTCAAGCATGATTTTTTCGTTTCGCGCGTGTAGAATGTTCAGTTCGCAGCAGCCCCTGGTCGCTGACAATCTGGTTTGAGTGTGTCTCGTGGTGGATCCCGGAGGTGCGATGGATTTTGAGTTGAACGAAGACCAGCAACAGATTAAACGGACAATTCGCGAGTTTGCGGAGGCGGAACTAAAGCCTCACGTGCTTGAATGGGACGAAGCCGCGCACTTCCCGGTCGAGCTGCAGCCGAAATTCGCCGAACTCGGGATCATGGGAGTTCTCTTTCCTGAAGAGTATGGCGGGGCGGGAATGGGCTACATTGAATACGCGACCATAATCGAGGAACTAGCCCGAGTCGATCCTTCCATAGCCCTCGCCATTGCCGCGCACAACTCGCTTGGCGCCGGGCATATTTTTATCGCCGCAAGCGAAGCTCAGAAACAGAAGTATCTGGTGCCGTTAGCAAAAGGAGATCACTTTGCGGCGTGGGGGCTGACTGAGCCAAGCTCAGGCTCGGACGCCAGTTCAATGCGCACAACTGCGGTGCGACGCGGTGGGTCCTGGGTGCTGAACGGTTCGAAGAACTTCATCACAAACGCGACGTTTGCCGAAACCACGGTAGTCTTGGCCATCTCCGATCGAGCGGCGGGCTCACACGGCATATCGGCTTTTATAGTCGAGCGCGGAACGAGCGGCTTCTCAGTGGCTAAAAAAGAGAACAAAGTCGGAATGCGGGCAAGCGACACCGCAGCGCTGATCTTCGACGACTGCACGTTGCCCAACGCAAACCTGATAGGCGAGCCCGGCCAGGGTTTTATCCAGGCGATGAAGGTTCTTGACGGGGGCCGAATATCAATCGCCGCTTTGGCGGTTGGAATCGCGCAAGGCGCCTTTGAAGCCGCGGTGAAGTACGCAAAGGAACGACATCAGTTTGGACGATCCATTGCCGAGTTTCAGGCCATACAGTTCAAGCTTGCCGATATGGCTATGCAGATAGATGCAGCCAGACTGCTGACCTATCGAGCGGCGGCGATGAAGAACGCGGGGAAACCAACGACCAAGGAATCTTCGATGGCCAAGCTGTACGCAAGCGAGGTCGCAGTGCGCGTCTCTGAAGAGTCCGTTCAAATACACGGCGGATACGGATACATCAAAGACTATCCAGCCGAGAAATTCTGGCGCGACTCGAAACTGTGCACGATTGGCGAGGGGACGAGTGAGATCCAACGAACAGTTATCGCCCGCCAGATTTTGCGAGCGTAAAGTAGCATAGACTCTAGTATGTGTATTAACCGTCTCGTCTGCGGGGCCACAGACTAAAGTCTATGCTACGTGTTTCATTCGATGAGCTTACTGTCAGAAAAGATTCTTTCCGGCGACAAGCGCTCAATCGGGCGCGCGATCAGCGCGGTTGAAGACGGGCGCTCGGACGGGACTGAACTACTGAAGGATATTTTTCCGCACACCGGCAAAGCGCTGGTAATTGGTATTACCGGGGCGCCGGGCGCTGGAAAGAGCACACTGGTCGATCGCCTCGCGGCTCACTATCGAGGCGCGGGCGAACGGGTGGGGATCATTGCGGTCGATCCGTCCAGCCCGTTTACAGGCGGAGCGCTGCTTGGCGATCGAATACGAATGCAGAACATGGCAACGGACCCGGGAATCTTCATACGCAGTATGGCCTCTCGGGGACACCTCGGTGGCTTGGCGCGCGCCACAGTTGACGCGGTAGCGATACTGGATGCCGCCGGTTATAATAAGGTGATCATTGAAACAGTAGGCGTCGGGCAGGATGAAGTTGATGTGGTGAAGGCCGCGGATGTAACCGTCGTCGTGCTTGTACCGGGAATGGGAGACGGGGTGCAGGCGATGAAGGCGGGGATCATGGAAATCGGCGATATCTTCGCCATAAACAAGGCCGACCGAGATGGCGTCTTGAGGACCGAGCGAGAGCTTGAAATGTTGCTCTCGATTTCGGAACGGCCCGATGGCTGGACGCCGCTAATAGTAAAAACCGTGGCAACCGAGGATAGCGGAACGCCTGCCCTTACCGCAGCGATCGCACAATACCAGGGATTTCTTGACGCGGATAGAAGTCGCTCAACCGATAGGCGAGCGACTACCGCGGAACATAGAATAGTAGAGTTGCTTCGGGACAGGTTGCTAAAGGCTGCGCTCAGTAGGGTTGTAAACGAGACCGATTTAGGCGAGATGGCTCGAGCGGTAGCCGATCGCCGTCGTGACCCGTATTCGGTTGTTGATGAAATAATCGCAAAGATGGGGATTAGTGAATAGTCATTGGTCATTTGTCATTGGTCAATTGCCAATGACTAATGACCAATGACCAATGACCAATATGAAGATCGACCATTTGGGTATTGCGGTTCGTTCGATCTCAGACTCGCTGTCCTTCTATCGCGAGACGCTCGGGCTGGATTTGGCCGGGAGCGAAACCGTGGAGGATCAGGGGGTCACCGTCGCGCTGTTGCCCGTCGGCGAATCTCGGATCGAGCTTCTGGAGCCGCTTTCAGAGGAGACGCCAGTCGGCCGATTTATTGCGCGCCGCGGCGAGGGTCTTCACCATATTTGTTATGAGGTCGACGACCTCGCTTCTAAGATTGACGACCTCAGGTCCCGCGGCATACGTCTGCTGGATGGTTATCCGCGGCGCGGCGCTGAGGGAAAACTTGTTGCCTTTCTTCATCCGGCGAGCGCCAACGGCGTTCTCGTCGAGCTAGTCGAGAAGGCGAGAATACACGAGGAGAATTAATGAAATTATCAATAAAGGTCATCGCGATGATGCTGCTGTTAGGCATGCTGGCTTCCGGGCTGTTGTTTGTTCAGTGCTCATCTTCGAGCCCGAAGACAGTCAAACTCACTGCGCAGGATATGCAACTGATTTTTCAAGAACTGGTGCCGCCTCAGCAGCAGCAACAGATCGCGTCGGACCCAGAAGAAAAAAAGAAGCTGGTTGCCGATATCAAGAAGCTGCTGGCGGTTGCTCAGGTCGCGGAGCAGGAGGGTTATGCCGAGCATGCCGAGCTGAAAACCCAACTCTCTTTCCAGCTTGACCGAGCGTTGAACGATGCTTACAGAAAGAAGAATCCCGATGCGAAGGTTGGCGACGAAGAGATAAACGCCTATTACGCGACTAACCCGAAGGACTTCGATGACTTCCTTCAAAGCAACCCCCGCGCAGCCCAGCAAGCTCAGGGACCGCAACGCGAAGAACTCAAGAAGCAACTCGGCGAGTTCAAGGTAATCGCCCAGCGTGCCCGGAAAGACGGGCTCGATCGCGATGATCTAACCAGACTGCAGATACTTCTTACTCGAAGCCAGGCGCTTGCCGGCGCATATCTGGGTGATCTTCAGAAAAATGCGGATAAGCTGGTCGCCGACGCAGATGTCGAACAGTATTACAAAGACCATCCCGCCGACTTCGACGAGATTCGCGTCCGTCACATCCTGATCAGCACCCAGCCCAAACCGGATAGCGAGGAAGAAAGCGACCCGAAGGATGCCAAAGACGGCAAAGCGAAGGATGCCAAAGACGCCAAAGCCAAGAAGCCTGCAGACAAGCCAAAAACGCTGACAAAGGACGAAGCTCTCAAAAAGAGCCAGGAACTGCTTGAGAGGGCTCGGAAAGGCGAAGACTTCGCAAAGCTCGCAACGGAGAATTCGGACGACCAGGGTTCAAAAGACAAGGGCGGCGAGTACGATTTCTTTGCTCACGGCAAAATGGTCCCGGAATTTGAGAAGGCCGCCTTCGCGCTCCAACCGGGGCAGATCAGCGAACCGGTCGAGACCCAGTTTGGATACCACATCATCAAGCTCGAAGAGCGGCGTGCGGCAGCCGCTCCAACCGCGGATGAAAAGGTGCGGCAGCAGATCGTCGAGAAGCTAAAGCAGGAGAAAATAGAGGCGCGAATTGAGGAGATCACCGCTTCGAGCGATGTCGTGGTCCCGGAGGACTTCGACACGACCCCCAAGGTTGGGCAGCCTCAAACCTCCAGTGCGATGCCGGCAAATCGAGCCGGCACAGCCCAGGACTCCTAACTTCAGATCAAGCAGAAGCGCGCAGTCCGATGAACTTCAATCTGTCGCTCGGCGATTGTCGAATCGGACTCGCGCCAAATGGGGTGTGTAGAACTTCTCGCGAGGAGACGAATGCCAAAGGCAAAGATAGGAGTAATCGGCGGAAGCGGGCTCTACCAGATGGCTGGGCTCACCGAGATTGAGGAAGTCATTTTGTCGACGCCTTTCGGCGATCCGTCTGATGCCTTCATCATCGGGACGCTGGCCGGTGAGCGGGTCGCCTTCCTCCCTCGTCATGGCCGCGGCCACACGCTCCTGCCGACTGAGATACCGTTCCGCGCGAACATCTACGCAATGAAGATGCTGGGCATTGAGCGAATCATCTCGGCCAGCGCAGTTGGTTCCCTTCGCGAAGAACTAAAACCGACTGACATAGTCTTTCCCGATCAGTTTTTTGACCGCACTCGACATCGGGCCTCCACTTTCTTCGGCGGAGGCATCGCGGCGCACGTTACACTCGCCGATCCCGTGTGCAGCGACCTGGTAGGAACCCTGGAACAGGCTGCCACAGCCTCGTTAACGCAAATCGATGTTCATCGCGGCGGCACCTATCTCTGCATGGAAGGCCCGGCGTTTTCCACAAAAGCCGAGTCCGAGGTTTATCGGTCGATGGGGATGTCGGTAATCGGCATGACCAATCTTCAGGAAGCGAAGCTCGCGAGGGAAGCAGAAATCTGCTATGCGACGATGGCGCTGGTAACCGACTACGATTGTTGGCATCCGGGGCACGACTCGGTAACGGTCGAAATGATCATCGAGTACCTGAATCGCAATGCGGAGAACGCGCAGAAGTTGATCGCCGCGGCGGTTGCTCAGCTTGCGGATAAGCAACGCACCTGCAAATGTGGAGACTCGCTTCGACATGCTATTATTACGTCGCCCGAAAAAATCACGCCCGAAGCAAAAGTGCGCCTCAAGGCGATTATCGGGAAGTATGTTGATTGAAATGAGAGGTGTTAACGATGTCCGGCATGAAGTTCTTTGCCACAGCCCTGTTAATGGCGATGCTATTGGCGATCGTGACATTAGCCCCTTCCCGAAGCCTTGCGCAGGGACCGGGCAAACCCATCGAGATGCCGCGGGACGCGGCGATGGAGATCGCCGCAAAACATAATCTCGAAGTCGCGCGATGGAACCTGTCAAAGCGAAAGGCCTACGAAGGCGCTCGCGACCGGCTTCAAGAGATCATCGACACCTATCCGGATTTCTCCAGGATGGACGAGGTTGTCTTTTTGATGGGCGAGGTCTCTTTGAAGCTTAATAAGAACGAAAAGGCTGCTGACTATTACAACAAGTTGCTAAAGGATTACGCCGACAGCGAGTTCGCGAAGAAAGCTCGCGCGCGGCTGGATGAACTTAAGGTTGAAAAAAGGTGAACCGATAAATGTCAATTCTTGTAGTGGGCTCCGTAGCGTTTGACGCCGTCAAAACGCCCTTCGGAGAAAGAGACCGGATACTGGGCGGTTCGGCGACGTATTTCAGCGTCGCCGCTTCTTTTTTTACGGACGTGCGGCTCGTTGCAGTGGTCGGCGATGATTTCGGCCCTGACGACGAAGCCGTGTTCCGGGAGCGCAGGGTCGACACGTCGGACCTCGAGCGAGTGCCGGGGCGCAGTTTTCATTGGAGCGGCGAGTACGGCTACGATCTGAACGTTGCGCACACTCGCGACACACAACTGAACGTTTTTGCGGACTTCAAACCTAAACTCTCCGAAGGCGCCAAAGAAACGCCCTACTTGTTCCTCGGCAACATCCAGCCGCAGCTTCAAGTCGAGGTGCGACAACAAGTCGGAGCGAAGCTGGTCGCGGCCGATACGATGAACTACTGGATCAATAACACCCCGGACGATCTGCGCGAGATGCTCGGGCATATTGATATGTTGATCATAAACGACGCCGAGGCGAGAGAGATTGCCAAGCAAGCCAATCTGGTTCGCGCCGCTCGCAGCATACTATCAATGGGTCCAAAACGGCTGGTTGTCAAAAGAGGCGAGTACGGCGCCGCGATGTTCACACAAGATTCGTACTTTGCGACGCCGGCATATCCGCTCGAAGAGGTGTTTGATCCGACTGGCGCCGGCGACAGCTTCGCAGGCGGGTTTATGGGATACCTTGCGGGCACCAGCGCTATCGATGAAGCCGCTTTCCGGCGCGCCATCATCTATGGTTCGGTTATGGCATCATTCAATGTTGAGGAGTTTGGCTGCGAGCGCATGCGACGGCTGACACACGAGGAGATCAACGCTCGCTTTCGGGAACTGCGTGCGTTTTCACTCTTCGAAGAAGCTGAGATGCCGCCCTTTTGATTGCGGATTTGCGGATTGCGGAAGTTGAAAACATCAATCCGCAATCCGAATTCCGCAATCCGTAATGCTTTCACTGCGAGTAGCAAACAGTGCAGCGTTTAAGACCTTTTTGGCCTGCTGCTTCTTCGCTAAGAGCCGTGCGCTCGCATCGCGCAGGAAGGTGCGTCGAAGAGTGATAGTAGTCTTTGTCCTCGGCGCATGAGTAGACTAGCCTGGCCGTTGTAACGATGGCTTTGAGCTCGGGTGAGCTGGTTTCGGGGACGGCAGCCGCTGCGCTCTTTGAGGCGGAGACTGTTTCATAAGACCCATTTCGCCACCGATCAAATGAGTCGCTTTTGAGAAAGCTGACGACCAACCATCCCACGCAGAGCAAGACTGTAAAGGCGGTAAGAGATACTAGTTTGTTTATAAAGAACAGCGGGTGGGCACTGCGTAACGGGCTTCGAGCTTGGAAGCTTGCCACAGTTTACGCTCCTTTCAACTATCAACCGCTAGACTGCCTGGGGAAGTCGCAAAATACCATCCCCACAAAGGCCAGTCAAGCAGGAGAATAGGTCCTATTTGTCCAATAGGTTCTATTTGTCCAATAGATCCTATTTCCCGCAGGAGATACCACATTGAGCGATCTCAAATTCACAAAGATCCAGGGGATGGGCAACGACTTTTTGATAATCGAAGTGGATGACGTCGGCGCCCTCCCACCCGAAAGCGAGCTTGCGCGACAGATGTGCCGGCGTAACCACGGCGCCGGCGCCGACGGAATCGTATTCTTCACTCGCGCCGGAGACTGGGACGGGGACTTCTCTTCCCGCATCTTCAACGCCGATGGTAGCGAGGCCGGAGTGTCCGGCAACGGCACTCGTTGTCTCGCAGCCTATCTCTATTACGAGGGATTGTGGAGCGAGCCCGAGATTCGAATCGCCACCGCCGCCGGCGTGAAGCAGGGAAAATTCGTTGCACGAGACCGCACGCGCTTCGAGTTCGAGTTTGATATGGGCAAACCAAATCTCTCCAGCGAGGCGGTGCCGATGTCCATTTCTCCTCCGATAAGTCCCGTAGTGCGATACCCTCTACATCTGGGCGGAGACCTTCTCGAAATCACCTGCTTGTCGATGGGCAATCCTCAGTGCGTCATTTTCGTGGCTGATTTGGGTGCAGTGAATCTGGAAGAGATTGGGCCGCTCATCGAAGATCATCCAATCTTCCCCGATCGCGCAAACGTCGAGTTTGCGCGGGCGATCTCGCGTGACGAAATTGAGATTCGTATCTGGGAGCGTGGCGCCGGGCACACACTCTCATCCGGAACGGGCTCGTGCGCATCGGCGGTGGCTGCCGCATTGAACGAACTTACGAATCGTCGTGTTCGAGTTCAAACCGAAGGCGGCGTGCTTAATGTGCACTGGCGAGATGATGATCGAGTGATGCTCGCCGCATCGGCAGAAGTCGTTTATGAAGGCAGGTGGCTGATCTAAATCTCACTTGAATTCGTAGATCAGCACTCGCTTTGGCTTCACGTAAACCGCTCCTACCAGGGCTCCGATACCCGCCCCTATCGCCGCGCCGAACCCGCCAAGAAACCCCACAAGAGGCAAAGTGTCGAGATCTTCATAACTACCACCCCAAATGCCAACCACAGCGCCTGTCCCAAATCCGATTCCGGCGCCCATCGCCGTCGATTTTCCAACTGATCTGCTCACCGATCGAGGGACAACCCGATAGACCTTCGCAATCGTGTCGCGATTGAGATCCGTATCCGTCGTTCCTCGGGTGAGCATCAGAACCGAATCAGACGCGTTGCGCATGGTTCCCTCTATCTTTTTTCCGTCTTTCAGCTGGACACGCAAATGGTCACCAGCGGGCAGCGCTTTTACTGCCTGCCATTCGAGCGTCGGGTTGCCCATTTTCTGCGCAATCACCGAACCGGCGTTCGACAGCAACACGACCAGCACAATATTAACTACCAGAACCTTGGGTTTCATGAGGGTCTCCGGTGGAGAGTCGGTGAGGATTGAGTAATATCCGGTGGGTCTAAAAGCGCATCAGCATCATAGCACGTTAGCGGCTTTACTGAAGGCTTGATTTACCCTAATGGTTTATACAGTGGTAGGACTCGGGAGGAGTGGGTGACGCAATCACTCTGAGCTCCCGTTACCACTCAGCATCAGTGCCGGCGCCCAGAGCAACCCGGTGATCTTGAAACTGAATCTCGTAAAGTCTCTTGTAGAGTCCGCCGCCAGCCAGCAGTTCGTCGTGGCTGCCTTCCTCGACAATTCGTCCCTGATCGAGAACGATGATGCGATCCGCTCGCCGAACAGTCGAGAGCCGATGGGCGATTACGAAGGTGGTGCGGCCCTGCATAAGTGTCTCCAGCGCGTCCTGAACCAATCGCTCTGATTCAGAATCGAGCGAACTGGTCGCTTCATCGAGGATCAGTATCGCCGGGTTCTTGAGCAGTGCGCGCGCTATAGCGATTCGCTGCCGCTGTCCGCCCGAGAGCTTTACTCCCCGCTCGCCGACGACGGTGTCATACCCCTCAGGAAACTCGGAGATGAATTCATGAGCGTGGGCCGCGCGGGCGACCGCTTCAATCTCCTCATTCGATGCGCCCAACTTTCCGTAGCCGATGTTCTCGCGAATCGGTCCGCCGAAGAGCGTAGTCTCCTGTGGCACCATACCGATCGCGCTTCTCAGATCCGCGAGTCGCAGCGACCTGATGTCGTGGCTGTCTATCCGGATCGACCCCGCACTCACGTCGTAGAAGCGCGGGATCAAGGCCACCAGCGTCGACTTCCCCGCCCCGCTCGGACCGACCAGCGCGATGATCTCGCCGGGCTTTGCTTCGATAGTCACGCTTTTTAACACAGCTAAGGCGCGTTCGTCGGGATACGTGAACTCTACATCGATAAGCTCAACGTGACCCTGAACTTTTTCGAGCGTCTCAGGATCCTGCGGGTCCTTGATCTCTGGTCTGGTATCAAGCAGCTCAAACACACGCCGGGTCGCGCCGATCGCCTGGTTAAATTGGCCGTACAACTCGGTCATGCCGCCAACGGCACCGCCGACAAAAAACGTATAGAGCACGAACTTGATCAAGTCACCGGCGGTCATTTGACCGGAAATAACCATTCGGCTTCCGAACCACAGCACCACAGCGATGCCGCTGTACACGACCAGGATGATGAAAGCGATAAAGCCGCCGCTTGCAATCGCCCGCTTCACGGCAAGCTTGAGCGAATCCTGAATTCTGCTTCGATAACGCGCGCGTTCATACTCCTCGCGTACGAACGATTGAACGATGCGGATAGCGGACAGCGTTTCCTCGAGGACGGAGTTGGCTTCGGCTAAACGGTCTTGAACCTGAGTGCTCAGCCGCCGAACGTAGCGGCCATAGAAATGCGCCGAAACAATCACTACCGGCACGATGGCGAGCATCAACACCGACAATCGGACATTGGTGATGAAGATGATTGTTATCCCGCCGACCAGCAACAACCCCGAGCGAAGCAGTTCGGTGATGCTGCCGGTTGTGACGGTCTGGACGACGCTGACATCGGAAGCCAGGCGCGAGGTCAGCTCGCCGACTCTGCGGTTAGCAAAGAACGACACCGGAAGACTGGTCAGGTGGTTGTAGAGCTGGGTCCGAACATCGGCGACGATGCGTTCGCCGGTATACGAGAGCAGATAAGTTCGTAAGAAACTGAATCCCGCCTGGGCGGCAAAAACTCCGACGAGAAGCAACGCGAACTGGTTGAGCTTCTGCGAATCGCGTTGGACGAAGGCGGCATCTATGAGCATCCCGACAACCTGAGGAAAGGCGAGCCCCAGCGCGCCGGCAACCAGCAATGAGATCAACGCGATGCCTAGCCTGACTCGATAGGGCTTTGCGTAGGATAAAAGCCGCAGCAGGTCACGCGGTGACACCCGAGGCTTTTCCTTGGTCGCGTTCTCGTCTTGCCGTTCGAGGGCTTTCACAATGGCTTATAGCTTCGGCTACGGCCCCCGTCGCGTCAAGCACCGCAGTTGACCGATTGCCGTCAAGTACATTGGCCAGGCCATCCTTCTGAGTTGTATGATGGAGATGCGACGCTTGAATTTAAAGTCAACTTCACCCGTAGCACCGGAGGAAGAATGATTAAGAGGAGCTGTTCAATAATCGTCGCTTGCCTGCTCACCCTTTCAACCATCAGTCAGCAACCCGCTACTGCCAGTTCAAAGCCGGAAAAAGACGCCCAGTTTGCTCAGAAGATAAAGTCCGCTATCGAAAAACTTGGCACAGGTCAGTCGAGCCAGGTGAATATCAAGCTCCGCGACAAGACGCGATTGACCGGATACGTCAGCGAGATCGGGGACACATCTTTCGTGGTCACCGATCTGAAAAGCGCGGCGAGCACTACCGTGGCTTACCCTCAAGTCGTACAGGTCAAAGGGAATAATCTGTCGACCCGCACAAAGGTAATCATAACTGCTGCGGTCATCGCGGGCATCGCAATCACGCTTTACATCGTTCGCGGCGCCTTTTGCGACGGATGTTGATCCCTTGCTAGTTCCTTTACTTCACACGACCTAAAATCAGTCGGAACACTCGGCTCCGGCTAAGCGTTTTGCACACTGGGAACGCTTTGCCGGACGTCCGTTTGCGCTTCCGGAATCGACAGGGTTCGCCGCAAGCCGTACGGTTCTTGCGAAGATCTGATCGCCGGTTGATCTCGAAATGGTCGACTGCTAGACTGACGGCAATTTAGAAGCTCAATTCAGGAGGTGTACGCTTGTATAATCTGATGAAGATCGTTTTGGTCGGCGCATTCGTAACTGTGGTGGCCGCCCAGTCGCCGCAAACTCCGCTCACAGACTCTCGGTTAACCATTCACACTCTAGTCCGCGAGGATATTTTCGCCGGGTTTATGGCTGATGACATGAAACGCTTCGAGCAAGGAGAAAAGAACATTGAGCTTCTGCTCGAGCAGCGGCCTAACCAAAAAGGCAACCTGCTGTCCTGGAAGGGCGGGGCGCTTCTTTACCGCGCCGTGCGGGCCCACGAAAACAACCGCCCTGATGAGTTCAAGCAACTTTACCGACAGGCTCTTGAAGTTTTTGCCGAAGCCGGCAAGCAACCCGGCGGCAACGACGGGGTGGCGGCGGTTACCGGAGGGAGCTTCGCGATCTTCGCCGACCGGCTTCCCAAAGAGTATCGCACCGCGGGATGGTCAACGGCCTATGACAACTACCTGACTCTGTACAAACAACAGGCTCAGATACTCGATAAACTGCCCGTCCACCTGCGAGGCGAAGTGCTCGGCGGACTGGCTCAAGCCGCTCAACGAACCGGACGCAAAGAAGAGTCGGCCCAGTACGTCGACAAGATCCTTGCGGTGCTTGGCGGAACGCCGTACGAACCGGTCGCCAAGAAATGGAAAGCGAATCCGGAGTCAGCAGCAAATACCAGCATCACTTGCATGACTTGTCACGACGGTGGACGCCTCGCCGCCCGAGTAGCCGAAATCAACAAGTAATCGCCAGGGTCAAACCCTGAAGCGCAAAACCGGGTGGTGTCAAACGGCCGAAAAACGTCGAAAGAAAAGGCGTCGTTTCGGCCGTTTGTATTTATGTTTGGCAACCCCGAGTTCGAGGTGCGTGAAATGTTACGAGTGTTTGGCCTGGCAGTACTAATCACATTGAGTATGGTTCATCACGGAGATGCGAACATGGCGAACCAGTCTAGGGCAGTCGCTTCCGATTTGACCCAAATCGAGCACCGGCTGGTGAAAGCCTGGATCGAGGGCGATCGGGCGGCAGTCGACTCGATACTGGCGGCCGATTGGTCGGTAATCGATCTGACCGGCAACGTGCTGACCAGGGCCCAGGTGATGCAAGAGCTTGGCTCGGGAGTCCGGCGAATTGAATCAGGATCGGTCGATGATCTGAACATCCGAACGTTTGGCGATGTTGCAATCGTCACCGGCCGGTCAGTCCTCGCAGGCAGCTATCAGGGTGAGCGAGCCAGTGTGGTTCAACGTTTCACCGATGTCTTCGTAAGGCGCGATGGTCGCTGGCAAAGCTGTCGCGTCCCAAGGCACCCAGGTAGCGCAACCGGCAAAGTGACCAGGTACCTATGAAGACCAAAGCAATAGCAAAATTTGTTTATGGGTTTTTCGGTGCGGCGTTCCTGATCGTTGGCGTCACCGTGCTCTTGCTTCACACAGGTTTGCTGCCCGAGTCAGTCAAGAATGTTGTTGTGGGCTTTGCGCACGACGACGAACTAGCCGTGCATCTCATTCAGGAGCTGGCTTCAGTTCTAGTCTTCGCCGGGCTTATAACGTTCTGGTTCATTCGACACTATGAGCAAAGCAAGGCTTATCACTGGGCGATGACGACATTCTGGGCGTTGATCTCATTTGCCCACTGGTTCGATGGACGAGAGGGTCCTCGATCGGTCACCGGTCCGTTGATCAATACAATCCCGTTTGTTTTGTTTTTGTTGATTGGCTTGTTTCGGTGGCATGCAGAAAGACGGCTCTCGAGTGTCATATCGAGATAAGCGACGTCCTTTTTTGCAGTGCACCCTCTATTTGGACTGCGCCGCCCCATGTCGCATTGCGTAACTTTCGCAATGGCTGGCGGCGCTTTTGCAGGAAGGGTCAGAAACATCAAAGACACCGCGTGGTTGGCGCATCTCCCGCTGTTGCCGGCGTGACACACCCACACTACAAAAGCGCCGCCACGCACGCAACAGTCACTCAATTCGAAAGAGGGCAGCGCACTCCAAACATTGGCTCTGAATCCAAGTTGACGCGATACAACCATTGCGATATGAGTAGCTCTTGCGGTTAGCCGTTGCTAGCTTTTCGCATTCCAGCTTCGCTCCACAACTCATCCTTCGGAGGTTCGTATGCTTAGACTCATAAAGCTCCAACGGACATCGACTGTAGGTATCCTTGCTCTGACATTATTACTGACGGTAGGCGGACCTCGCGGTACTGTCGCCAGTGCCCAGACTCAACCGAGTGGCCGAGCATTGGAGCTAAGGGATTACTATCGAGTGGAGAGCATCGGCAGCCCGGCCATCTCGCCCGATGGCAAAAGCATCGCCTTCGTGCGGACGTATACCGTCGAAACCGATAATCGACGCCAGAGCGAAATCTGGATCGTCCCTTCCGATGGTTCATCCGCGGCAAAACGAGTGACGGACCCCACGGTCAGCTCTTCGAACCCTCGGTGGAGCCCCGACAGCAAACTGCTCGCTTTCTCCGCCACCCGCCGCAGGGCCGCGGGATCCGGAGCAGAAGAGTCGAGCCCGATATGGTTTCTGCGAATGGATCAACCCGGCACTCAGCCGTTTCAGGTTCAAGGACTGGGCGGGAGCCCGATCTTCAGCCCCGATAATCAGTGGATCGCATTCACCAAGCGAACTCCTCCCGCAGCAAAGTCTCCGAAACAATACACTTCAGATTTCGAAAAGAAGATCGATGAACGATTCAAGGGCAAGGTTTTTGATTGGATGGAATATCGTTTTGATCAGCGCGGCTACCTTTCCGATCCGCGCGATCCGATGTCGACGCCCCCTGAGGAGCTTTACATCCTGCCGCGATCCGGAGGAACTCCAAAGCAAATCACAAAACTCGGAGTGAACGTTCAGTCGGCTTCGTGGCGTCCGGACAGCGGTGCGCTGGTTATAGAGGCCAACTCCCATCAGCGGGACGAATACCTGTACGAGCGATCCGATTTGTGGATCGTGAACGTTGGCGGGGGGATCAAACGCCTGACCGACGACGGTTTCAATCACAGCGCGCCTTCGTACTCACCCGATGGAAGCAGCATTGTCTTCCGTAGACAGCAGAGCCTGACATCCGTGATTGCCGCAAAGCAGAGTCATGGCGGCGCGGTCGATGTATGCCGGATCTCGATCGAGGGCGGTAAGATGGACAACCTTACTGCGAACTGGGATCTGCTTCCGGGGAGCACCGCCTGGAGCCCTGATGGGCGCTTCGTCTATTTCAGCGGCGGCGTCGGAGGCAGCAATCATCTGTTTAGAGTCGCGGCAGCGGGCGGCGCGGTGGAACAATTGACTAAAGGCGAGCGCGGGGTGAGCGGTGTCAGCTTATCAAGCGCGTTCGATCGGATCGCATACGCCGCGAGTGATTCAACACATCCTTCCGAGGTTTTTTCCGCGCGCATCGACGGGAGTGATGAAAAGAAACTCTCTGCTTTCAACGACACATTGATCGGCGAATTGAGACTGAGTCCGGCGGAGCGAATTCTTTATCCAAGCAAGGACGGGACACAGATCGAGGGTTGGGTCGTGCGGCCGCAAGGTTACGATCCCGCGAAGACAAAGTATCCGCTGATCCTGAACACGCACGGCGGACCGCACGGCGCTTACGGGAACGACTTCTCATTTCAGTTTCAGCTGCTGGCTGCAAACGGTTATCTGGTCCTTTACACCAACCCGCGTGGCTCGACCGGCTACGGCGAGAAGTTTTTGTGGGGCACCTGGGGCGGCTGGGGTGTCCTCGATTATCAGGATGTGATGGCCGGTGTTGATTACACGATCAAGAAATACGCGGTAGACGAAAAGCGTATGGGAGTGACTGGTTATTCATACGGCGGGTTTTTGACCGATTGGATCATAACTCAGACAAATCGGTTTTCGGCGGCTATCGCGGGAGCCGGTATTTCAAATTGGATCAGCGACTATGGGACGGCAGACATCCCGCGAACCAAGGAAAGCGAGTTCTACGGACCACCGTGGGAACCGAAGAGCCGGGACCTGCTGATCAAGCTTTCGCCGATCACTCACGCTGCAAATGTCACAACTCCGACGCTGTTTGTTCACGGCGAGTCTGATTTGCGCGTCCCAATTGAGCAGGCGGAGCAGATGTATACCGCACTAAAGAAACGGCGAGTGCCGGCGAAGTTCATCCGATATCCGGATTCGTATCACGGTGGCTGGACTCCGTGGAATACCGTGCATCGGTTCTATCACGAGTTGCAGTGGTGGAACGAGCACCTATCGGGGAGCGCAGACGCTAGTCGCGCGGTCGGGCGATCGTCGACGAAGGGGCGCCCCTGAGCACGCGATGTATCGCGCATTCTCAGCTCGACGTTGACCGAGGACTTTAGCTGTTGTACGGTGAGCCTGTACAAGTCAGGGCTTCAACACAGACGGATTATGGCAACCCACACAACTTATTCTAATGCGCGCGCGAATCTTGCGGCTATCCTTGATCGAGTTGTCGCTGATCGTGAAATCGTTATCATCAATCGACGCGGGGGTGAGGATGTGGCGCTTGTGGCCGCGAAGGAACTCTCGAGTCTTGTCGAAACCGCTCACTTGCTCAGGTCTCCGGCAAATGCGCGGCGGCTGCTGAAGGCCCTGCATCGTGCTAAATCGAGAACGCTAAAGCCCCAACCTCTGGAGAAGCTACGACGTGAGATGCGGGTTGCGGAGAAAAAATAAAGAAAAGACTGTCACTAAGCGGGATCGCGATGCGGTGTTCCATCCCGAATTCCGAGAAGACTTACGCTTTTGGGTGGACGCAGACCGGAAGGTTGCTCTTCGAGCATTCGATTTGATTGAAGCGATCTTGCGAGATCCCTTTCAAGGCATCGGTAAACCCGAGCCTTTAAAATATTTAGCGTCTGGCACATGGTCGCGCCGCCTAACTCAGGAACACCGAATCGTGTATCTAGTTAGTCACGATCGCATTGATTCCTGCAGGCCCGTTATGACTACTAGCTTTGTTTTGCCCAGTCACAACGTGATTGTTTGATCAAAGGAGCCGCACGTCCCCTACGAAGAGGTGGCAAGAATGTCTAATCTTCTTCCTATTCTTCTGCTTATCGGCCTACTTGCAACGCCGATCGCCGCTCAATCCAACATCACCACTCCCAAACAAGAATTCGGATTCAACTTCGGTGACGACTATCAACTAGCCAACTACAAACAAATCTCGGCCTACTGGCGCAAGCTCGCGCACCAGTCCAATCGAATTGTCATCCGCGAGATCGGCAAGACCGCCGAAGGCCGTCCCCACTTCATGGCGATCGTTACGTCACCGGAGAACCATAAAAACCTGACACGCTACAAGGAAATCTCTCAGCGCCTGGCTCGCGCTGAGGGGCTCACCGACGAACAGGCTCGCGTGTTGGCCAAAGAAGGCAAGGCGGTGGTATGGATCGACGGCGGGTTGCACGCCAGCGAAGTTCTCGGCGCGCAGCAATTGGGCGAGATGGTTTATCAAATGGTCAGCCGCAACGACGAAGAGACGCTCCGCTTTCTAAACGACGTCATCATCCTCTTCGTCCATGCTAACCCGGACGGCAACGATCTCGTCGCCGATTGGTACAATCGCAATCCGATTCCGGAGCAGCGGAGCATGAGCGGATTGCCGCGGCTATATCAAAAGTACATCGGACACGATAACAACCGGGATTTCTTCGCGTCGACTCAGCCCGAAACTGAAAACATCAACCGCGTTCTCTATCACGAATGGTTTCCGCAGATTCTCTACAACCATCATCAGAGCGGCCCGGCCGGAACGGTTGTCTATTCTCCGCCGCTGCGTGATCCGTTCAACTACAACCAGGACCCGTTGCTTGTGCTCGGCATTCAAACGGTGGGCACGGCAATGCACACGCGACTGGCCACTGAAGGCAAACCGGGTGCGACCATGCGCTCGGGCGGTCCTTACGACGGCTGGTGGAACGGTGGTATTCGCAACACCGCGGCGTTTCACAACATCGTGGCGTTGCTGACGGAGATGATCGGCAACCCGACACCAGCGCGGATTCCGCTTGTAATGCAGCGTCAATTGCCCACCAGTGATCTAACCTATCCGATAGCTCCACAGGAGTGGCATTTCCGCCAATCAGTCGAGTACTCAATCACGATGAATCGAGCGGTGCTTGATGTTGCGTCGCGGATGAAAGAGAACTTTCTCTTCAACATCTACCGCATGGGCAAGAACTCGATTGAGCGCGGCAGTCGCGATACGTGGACGCCGGCGCCGCATCGCTATGCCGCCGCAAGCGCAAAGCTTGGGATTGTCGAGACCGCAGGCCCGCGGGGCGCGCCGGCAAACCCCGAACGCGACGCGAAGCTCTGGGCAGAACTACATAAACCGGAATCGCGAGATCCGCGAGGGTTTATCCTTTCATCGGATCAAGCCGACTTCCCTACCGCGATAAAGTTCATCAACGCCCTGCTTGAAACAGGCATCACCGTGCATCGGGCGACTCGCGATTTTGAAGTGTTGGGGAAAAAATACCCTTCAGGGTCTTTCGTCGTTCTCACGGCGCAAGCATTCCGACCGCACGTGATGGACATGTTCGAACCGCAAGACCATCCGGACAACATCCCTTATCCGGGTGCACCGCCCACACCGCCTTACGATCACGCTGGTTGGACACTGGCGTTTCAGATGGGCGTCGAGTTCGATCGAATACTTGAAGGGTTCACGGGTCCTTTTGAAAAGATCGAAGCGTGGAATATCAAACCACAATCCGCATCGGTTAGCGTGGTTAACGATACGGCGGGTTACCTTACTAGTCGAGCTGTCAACGATTCGTTCATAGCTCTCAACCGAACGCTGCGGTCCAGCGAAGAGGTGTATTGGCTTCACAGTCCAATGACCGCAAATGGCCGCACTTATCCTCCCGGCAGTTTCTATTTTGCGGGCGACAGCTCGAAGTTGACGTTAATGCGAAAAACCGCTCTGGACCTCGGACTCACTTTCAATGCTACGCGCGAGACCGCGCCGGTGGACGCCGTAAAGCTAAGACGCCCACGGATCGGGTTATGGGATCAATACGGCGGTTCGATGGATGCCGGTTGGACGCGTTGGATTCTCGAGCAATTTGAATTCAAATTTGACCGCGTGTTTCCGCCGGTTTTGGATGCCGGCAATCTCGCCGATAAGTACGATGTATTGATCTTTGTTGAAGGCGCCATCCCCGGCGCCACCGGTGGTCGCACGGGAGGTGGAAGTGGCGTCGGCACGTTTATCGACAACGTTCCCGCGGAATATCAAGCCCAGCAAGGTCGCGTGACGAACGAGCGAACGCTGCCGCAGATCAAGGCTTTCATCGAGAACGGCGGAACGGTTATCGCCCTAGGCACTTCAGCCGCGAACCTTGCATCATTCTTACAACTGCCGATCGAAAACCATCTGGTTGAGAACGGTGCGCCGTTGCCACGCTCGAAATTCTATGTCCCCGGCTCCGTACTTTCAGTGCGGGTGGACGTCACGCATCCGCTCGCACACGGAATGGCCGAACACACCGACATCTTTTTCGACAACAGCCCCGTATTCAAGCTCGGAGCCAAAGCTCAATCATCCGGGATAAAGGCTATTGCCTGGTTTGATAGCAAGACCCCGCTTCGAAGCGGATGGGCGTGGGGCGCGCAATATCTCGAGGGCGGGGTGGCGGCGATCGAGGCGCCAGTCGGCAAGGGGAAAGTTCTTTTGTTTGGTCCTGAGATACTAAAGCGCTCCCAACCGCACGGCACATTCAAGTTTCTATTCAACGCGATCTACCGCTGAGGTCATGGCGCTGACAAGTTTCCGCGCTGGACAAATCGAATGTCAGCTCTGACCCCAGGATCAGAGGTCAGAATCCAATTTTGTCGATAAGATCGATGACGTGCGGGGTATCCGCCTGGACTATGCTGACCCTCTCCGCGAAGTCCTTATTCTCCGCGAAGAAGCTCGTCAAGCTGTGCTTCTTGGGTGACCAATTCTCTCTCACCTTCGTCGTCGGTTTGTCCTTTTTTTTCGTTTTTTCCTTCTGCTGTTCCTTCTTCCAATCTGCCTCACGTCCGATGTCGATCTCGTCGATGGGGTAGGTGAGATGAATCGTGAATTCGTTGTCACCGTTTTCATCTAACAACATTTGCAACGTCTCCCGTTCCGGATTGCCGTGCTCGCCGTTTCCCGAAAACACATAGTGGTCGGCGGTGACACGCTGGAAGAAGACACGATCAATGTTACGGTCACTTCCGTGATGCGGCATTTTGAGGATATTCACGTGCATCTTGCCCTTCTTCAGAAGGCCCGCCAACTCCAAGCCTTCCAGGATCTTGTCGCCGCGGGCGTCACCCGTCAGTAGCATACTCTTCTTACTAACCTCTGCTAGCAGCACCAGGCTCGACAGATTGGCAACCGAGGTATCGGTGAACGATGCGAGCGCCTTCTTTGTCTTCTTATCGGCCTCGTTCTTCTTAAGGAATGCGTCGTGATCCTTCTGTAATTTAATCAGCTCAGCTTTCATTGGCCCGGCCACTGTGATCTTTAGCCCTTTCCCGATGTCTATCGGAGCGCCGTTCTTCTCCGCAATGACGAGCTTCTCGCCGAACTGGGGATTGATTCGAAGCTGCAGGTTTCTGGCATCGTCGCGAAGCCTGAATCCCTGCCCGACACTGGCGAGGACCCGCGCCGCGTCCGGATCGAGACCTTCGGTGTCGGGCTCGCCGCTTAACGACGCAGCCCCAAACGACGCTTTCACGGAGGCCACCAATTCGTCGGGTGTATTGCCGATGATGTCGTCGAATGTGTTGTGCCAAAAGCTGCGGATCTTTAGCGGCAAAGGCTGTTGTGATGCCTTGGCCTCGACGAGTTCCTTGGTTAGTTCCAGGATGCCGTTGATGTGGTCGTCGTCGATGTGACTGACCATCATCAAGTCGACCGGGAGAGATTCGTTGTTGCCAAGTCCGCGCGCTTTCCTTATTTGCCCGAGCCGCGGCTCTAAATGCGGCTTATAAACTTGTGAAGGGCCGCCGTCGATCAGGACAAGGCCGGGTTCGTCTTTCGAGCCATAGTGCACGATCAAACAGTCGCCCTTTCGAGCCCGTCTTACATCCATGCTAAAGATCATGACTTGCCTCCTCAGATTTTTTGGAATGCTCGGAGCACATCCAACATTCCGTTTCCCTGGAAACTGCGTTCGCGGCCGAGATCGGTTGCGCTTTCGCAGAGAATTCGCTTGATCCTTCGCGGCTCGCCGATCAGCTCGGCGTAGCGCGCCAATAACATAGCCGCTGCCCCGCTGACGTGCGGAGCCGCCATACTCGTTCCATCGAGTTCGCCCCAGCCGCGATCCGGAAGGCACGACTCGATTCGTTCACCTGGGGCGACCAAGTCCGGCTTCAGTCGGCCGTCCCCGGTTGGGCCGCGGCTCGAGAAAAAGCTAACGCCGTACGTGTGCGGTCGGTACCGATGAGTTGCGCCGACGGTGATAACTCCATCTGCATTGCCCGGATCGGTTACGCTGAAAGCCGTGTAGCCTTCGTATGAGCCCTCCGCGGTTTTGAACCTTTGGTAGCCTAGATTGCCGGCCGCGGCGACGACCACCACACCGCTGTCAACCAAGCGCTCGCATTCGTTGCAGATTGGCGTGCGCCCGCACGCGAAATTGCGCACATCATGAGGGATCGAAAGACTGAGATTGGCGCCATGTATGCTGATGTACGTATGGCGCTCGTTCAGATAGCGCAGGAATTGGAGCGCTGCAATGATCGCAAATTCGGTGTCTTCCAAAGACTTGGACAACACACGAAAATCGTAGAGATTTATATCCGGACACATTCCATCAGCGTAATTTGAATCTGGGTTGGTGCCAGCGGTTCGCCCCTCTGTGCTTGCATTATCGCTCCTCGCCCCGAGGATACCTGCAACATGGGTTCCATGTCCGCCGCCACGGACCGGCGTTTTTGGGTCGATCTCGATGAATTTCTCTACTAGTTCCCAATGGATCGGTCGATCATTCTCGGCATCCTTTGCCAGTTCGTGCAGTTTTTTGGTCGCCTCTTCTTCAGTCAGTGTTTCCGTTCGACCCTCCAGCAATTCCTTCAGCCTTTTCTTGAAGGCGGGTGTCTTTGTATCGAGATTGTCGAGACTGACAATCCCTCGAATATTGCTGAAGTCGAACGCCCTTACGATGCGGCACTTACCGTTCGCGTCATTAAACGCAGGGTGCGTGCCGTCGATGCCCGAATCCAACACTGCCCAACTGATCCCGTTGCACTTCACGTTGAATAGCGTCCGGGCGGCGTCAGCTTTGACTGCCGGCACCGATTTGGCAAGAGCAGGCAACACCCTGCGATTGAGTGAAATCTGAAAGACTTGCGGTTCCTTACTCCATCTGGTTGCGTCCTTAAGCTGTAAGTCCTTCTGAATTTCTTTGAAGAGCTCGCTGAGCGTTTTGACAATAGCGTCAGGGCTCTTGATCCTCGCCATCGCCTCGATGATATCGCCCCGTGATGCCGGCGTGTTCTTGTTTTTGGCGCCGGCCCACACAACGATTCCCGCCAGGGCAACATAGCGATCCAATGCCTTGAATTCGGCTAAGTCCTCAGCACGTTTGGCCCTCTCCTCCTCATTCTTGGCGTGGGCCCAGTCGATTATTGCTTTGATTTTGGGCCGCAACAGATCTTCTTTTACATAGGCACCTATTCGCTCTTGTACCTTCGGATCTTGCCACCATTTCGTCATGGGCACGATGAAACGAATCACCTCTCGAAACGAAAGACGCGCTGCTACGAGGCCTTGAAGATATGCGACCTGCGACAACGCATTATTGCGGATCTTTTTCACTTCTCGAAGCCGGTCGGCGATCAGAACGGCCACGGGACCGGCCGCCCTCTCCCTGGTTAGCGTAATCAGCAAATCAATCGCGTCGTAAGGTTTCGCTGCAAACGCGATCCAGACGTCCCCGAGGACCGGCGAATCCTGTAACTGGCGGCGATCGCTTGAGTGGCCGAGGAGGACCAGATCGACTAGGTCTCGCGAAGTAATATCCATGAGTCACACTCCAGCGGCCGGGTAAGGGAAACCAGCCGGCTTTGTTATTGACGTATCGACGTGTCGGCGCAAAGCAGCATCGCACACCGCGTATCCCCAGTTAATCAGTCGCTCCTGCACATCGTCGTCCAGACGTTTGAGTCGCGTCGGCGTCTCGGCCAGTGCCGTCGTCCGGCCCAGCGGACACGGCAGCGGGTCAGTCAACTGGTAGTCGGCAATATCAGTACGAATACCCCAATAGACGCCTTGACGAACGCCTGCTTTGAACGAGTCGATCAGTTGCCGCTTGCGTAACGAACGCACCTGATTGTCCACCAACTCAAGGACTCTATACGCGTGACGAGCCCAGTCGCTCTTTGGTTCCTCTTCCGCTTGGAGCTTCCCGCCTGCGTCGCTGACCAAGACGGTCTGATAGTTTTTCCAGGCAGTTTCCAGACCGAGATTGTCGTAAACGCCTCCGTCGGTGAGAAACACGCGTGTGGTGAACGGTTTGCGCTGGAGGTCGCGGCCCGAGTTTGGGGTAAACGCTTCTTCCTCGAGCCGCATCTCGAACGGCGAGAGCACCGGCGGAAACGCAGAAGACGCCGCGACTGCTTGCGCCAGCGGGATCGTCGGCGTCTTCACCTCGCCCACGCGGTAGTCACGCATGTATGGCTTCATGAAACGCCAGAGCGCGCCCGACTGAATGTTGGTTGCGTTAATCACAAACCGAGGCGAATCCGGAAGATCCTGGAGTGTTCTGCCGTGAAAGAGATGTCGGTCATAGGCGCGCGCAATTCGATCACTCACCCTTCCGGGCAAAGCTATCCCTAGAACGATGGCGTCCGCGTCAATCGTCTCTTCTCCGAGCGCGCGTACGGGTGCAACAACTTCGGCAACGAAGTCGTCGCGGACCCGCGCGGGATCGAAGCTGAGCCGACCCCACTTCAGGCCCAACACCCCTGCGGTTATGGACCCTCCTGAGACGCTTGAGATTCTCTGAACACCTTGCAACAGGCGTGTTTCGTAAAGTCGCCAGAGGGATCCGATGTGAAATAACATTGCCCTATAGCCGCCGCCCGAGAGGCAAAGCGCGATGCCGGGTTTCACCTGAGTTGCGCCGCCGTCGGCATCCGGTTCGATCGACGTTACAGGCGAAGCGGCCTCAGCTGGGCGTGACGGATCTAATTCATTGGTCACAGCTGTAATACCTCCGTTAAATTCGGCGCTTAAGCTTGACGCGAAACTCAGATTTGGCCTCAAATGCGAGCGGTTGTCCCCAAAGGAGTAGACGTAACCTGTTGGCCTAAAAATGCGGGTTTATCTAATCACTAGGGTTTGGGGCTATCCGCATATACGCCTCACGCCAATCGCCGGTGTTGTCCCAAACGAACGGAGTTTGCACGGTGGTCCGCGCGTGGCTTGCAGTCTCGAGGAGATCGAGCGCGATACCAACGATCGCTCGTTGCATCCCCACATCATCCGGCTTACCGCAAGGGTTGCCGAGAGGAAAATCGGTGAACACAAAGCGGGGAACGCCGCACTGCTCGACGATATCTCTAGCCGAGCCAATCACCACGGTTGAAACGCCATTTGTCTCGAGGCGTCGAGCTATCAGACTCCCGGTCTGATGACAGACCGGTCAGAGCGGTACCACAAGCGCAATATCGACGGCATCCGCGCGGCAAAGTTCAAGGACTGCAGGCGCGTACTCGTCTACGGTGCGACGCTGACTGAAGTCCGTCGGCACTCCGTAGAATCGTGACGAGAGACTGCCGATCCGACCGCTGGCCGCAAATTCAGCAAGCCGTCTGAGCGGAAGAAAGGTCTCTACATCGCGTGTGTGCGTAGCCTTTTTATCCCAGGAGCGGTGGTCCGTATACAGTGCGACTGGCGGAGGTTCGGTAGGTGCACCGTAAACCGCCGCCACTCGACACGTTTCCTGGTTCAACGCCGCAGTCGTGATTAAAGCGACCCGGCTCTGGCTGAGTGGCTTCGCGAGCGGCGCGAACGGAGCGTCCTGGTGGTATGCCCAACGGTAAGGATTCTCATAACCGCGGGCGAGATAGTATTCGCGAGACTTGTCGATATAGCTGACGAAAATACGTTGCGCGGAGTCTAGAGCCATCGATCAATCCCACGCATCCGCTTTTTTGTAGGCCTCGAACATCTTAAGCACGCCTTCACGACCCGCTATCGACGTGCCATGTTCCAGCCCTATGATTCCACGATATCCCGCGTCATAAATGGCCTTAAGGACATTGCGATAGTTCACCTCGCCCGTCCCAGGTTCCTTTCGACCCGGCACATCCCCGGTCTGGATGTAGCCGACCAGATCGACATAAGCGCGAAAGTTGTTAATCAGGTTCCCTTCGGTGATTTGGAGATGGTAAAGGTCAAACAGCATTCGCGCATGTTTGCTGTTGACTGCGGCGATTATCTCAGCCAGCTCATCCGAGTGAGTCATGAAGAACCCTGGATGGTCTATGTGATTCAGCGGCTCGACCACCAAAGCGAGCTCAGTCTTTTCAAGAAGCTCCGCCGCGCGTTTGAGCCCCTCGATGGCGCTTCGGCGTTGCGAGCTTCGAGAGACTCCGGGTATAGCGGGACCAGTAAGAGTCGTCACCGAGTGATTTCCGATAACCTTGTGGTACTCGATCGTCTTCTTGATTTCTTGAAGGAACGCATCGCGCTGCTTTGGATCGACCAGACCGGCGGTCTTCCATCCACCCGGGTTCGCAACGAAAATGCCCATCTCAATACGCAAGCTATCAAGCTTCTTGCGTATCTCTTCCACTTCGTTCAGCGGATGATTGAGTAGGCCGTTGTATTCCGTCGCGTCGAACCCGTGCTCGGCGATCAGATCCAGTCGTTGAGGAATCGTCAGTTCCTTGTTGAGGATGGTTAGGTGCGGCGCGTAACGCAGGTGATACTTCCCGGGTTTGGTTTGTGCAAACCTGTTGGGCGGCAGACCCAACGCAACTGCACCGCTTGCGAGTAGTGTTGTCGTGATGAATCTGCGCCTTTCCATTCTGAACTCCTCCTTCGATTGACCGTATTCCGTGGGCCGTAGTCCGTAGTCCGTAGTAATTGACTACCGACTTCTGACTTCCGACTGACCTCTGACCTACGGATCACCCCGCGACGTTTTCGCAGCCTCAGTATGTCACCACTTCGCTCGGCTGCGCACAAGTCCTGAGAGCACTTAGTTGGCCTTTTCTTTCTTCGGCTGAGCTGTTTTTGGCACTTCCTTCCACCGATAAGTTTCAACCATGGATTCGCCTCTAGCAGTTGTCTGTGTGAACAGGGCGGCCGCGCCGGGTGTCGAGTCAATGAGCCTCGACCCTTTAGCAGGACCCATAACGCTCGCCGCTGTCGCAAGCGCATCTGACGTCGTACAATCAAGCGCCACTACCGTCACACTTTGGTGCCCCTTCAAACCGAGACCGGTCTTAGGGTCCACGATATGCGAGTAGCGAACGCCGCCGATTTCAACATACTGATGAGCATCTCCTGAAGTTGAAACCGCCCGGTCGCGCAAACACAAATAAAGCCCGTGCTGCGCTTCGCCGCCGTGAGGAGCGACGGAAATAGTCCAGCCGTCTGATCCCGGCGGCGCGCCCATCACTGATATATCTCCGCCGCCGGCCACCAGAGCACGGGTAACGCCCTGCTGCTTCAACACCCGCATTGCCGCGTCAACAGCATACCCCTTGGCTATGCCGCCAAGATCGAGCAGCATGCCGGCTCGCTCCAGAGCTACACTGCGACTCGGACGATCAAGACGTAGCTTGTGGTAGCCGATCAAGTCCATCGCCTGGGCCAGACGGTTAGAGTCGGGGAGCTCGCCGATTCGTCTTGCCCGCCGCCATAGTCGTACTACTGGCCCAATTGTTACATCGAACGCGCCGTCGGATCGTTCTGCGATTTCCTGGGATGTCTCCAGCACGCGAAAGAGATCTTCGCTAACTCTTATCTTGCTCCCAGCTGCGGTCTTGCAGACCAACATCAACTCGCTGGTTTCGAGATAGTCGCTCGTGATAGCATCGATCTCCGCAATTCGTTCGAAAGCGTTTGAAGAAAGTGTGGTTGCGGCCTGGGCACTCTCGCAATAGAGGATGATCTTGAACTGAGTTCCCATGTGCAACTGCGAGAACTCGAAGCGAGCGAGGGCAGGTTCAAAGCCTAAACAGCAGCTGGCTAGTACGATCAAACCGACGGGTGAGAGTGCGTAGATAGAGGTCCGCGAACGCATCGACTTAATCAGCTATCTCCGAGACGGTTTCAGATTTTACGCGAGATCTTATCACGGTTTTTCAAAACGCACATCCAGATGACACGATCGTGTTTTAACTTTGGCGCTGCCCTGTTGATCCTGGCTCTTTGCACATTTTTTACAGGTAATCTTGCAACCGCTGTCGTAGCAGAGCCAAGCCATGCCGTCGAGTTTGAACGGTATGTCGAGACCATACCGGGCACGAATGTTACATTCACTATGCTGCCGGTACCCGCCGGCGCATTTGCGATGGGAAGCGCGGACGGTGAGCAGGGACACAAACGCGACGAGGGGCCGCAGCATCAGGTGACCATTCGACCCTTTTGGATGGGCGCGTTGGAGGTGACTTGGGACGAATACGATCTTTTCGCATTCAGCCGTGAGCTAAGCAAGGACAGGAAGTTGACCGCGCCGGCAGCAAACGTATCCGCCGATGCGATTACATATCCGACGCCTCCTTACGCCGATGAGTCATTTGGTTATGGAAAAGGTCGACAGCCGGTTCTCAGCGTGACCTACCACGCCGCGATGGAGTATTGCAGATGGTTGTCGGTCAAAACAGGCAAAACGTATCGACTACCAACCGAAGCCGAATGGGAGTACGCCTGTCGGGCGGGATCAAAAACGGCTTATGCGTTTGGAGATGACTCGGGCAAGCTCGGCGAGTACGCGTGGTATCTGGACAACTCAGACGCCGCGCCTCATCTCGGCGGAAAGAAGAAACCAAACGCGTGGGGCTTGTACGACATGCACGGAAACGTAAGCGAGTGGTGCATCGACCAATATGATCCGGGCTTTTATGACCGGTTCAAATCGATTGCAACCGTGCTTTCACCAGTACTGCTGCCAGGCCAAAAGCGATACCCACACGTTGTTCGAGGCGGTTCCTGGGATGATGACGCGACATTGCTTCGTAGCGCGGCGCGTAAAGCTTCGCGAAAGGAATGGAGCAAGCGCGACCCACAATCGCCTCAGAGTATCTGGTGGCATACGGAAGCGATCACTGTTGGATTTAGGATCGTGAGACCATTGGAGGAGCAGCAAAACCTAAAAGGGCTCCGATCTAGAATTACCCGGCAAAGCCCGGATCAATGATACCGGCAACAACTTTCCAAACTTAGCGAGGTGACCCATGACCAAGTCAGAGAAGAAACACGAACCAAACGATTCACGCCGCTCGTTTATCAAAATTTCTACCGCAGCAGCGGTAGGAGCTACGATCGCGCCTAACTTCAATGCAATGGCAGGGGCCTACGCTGCAGGAAGCGACACGATCAAGATTGGCCTCATCGGCTGTGGAGGACGAGGCACCGGCGCGGCAATGAATGCTCTTTTCGGATCGCCCGGCGTCAAGCTGGTTGCGATGGGCGACGCGTTTAAGGACAGGCTTGATGAGAGCCGCGCTACGCTGCTCAACAAGGGCGGCGAGCAGGCGTCGAAGAAGGGCATGAAGATCGGCGACTTTATGGAGGTGACCGATGACCGATGCTTCGTCGGCTTCGACGCATTCGAGAAAGTAGTCGCGAGCGATGTGAACTACATTATCCTCGCAACGCCGCCGGCTTTCAGACCTCAGCATCTGAAGGCCGCCGTCGCCGCCGGGAAGAACATCTTCACCGAGAAGCCGGTCGCGGTCGATGGCCCGGGAATTCGAAGCGTGCTTGCTACCTACGAAGCGGCAAAAGCGAAGGGGCTGGGCGTCGGCGCCGGCACCCAGCGTCGTCATCAGACCGGCTACCTGGAGACAATGAAGCTGATACACGACGGCCAGATCGGTCAGATCGTCGCGGCGCGTTGTTACTGGAATCAGGGCGGCTTATGGAAGAAGGATCGCCAGTCAGATTGGAGCGATCTCGAGTGGCAGTTGCGGAACTGGCTCTATTTCACCTGGCTTTCCGGTGACCACATCGTCGAACAACACGTGCACAACATCGACGTAGTCAACTGGGCAATGAATGGCCACCCGATTCGCGCTCTTGGCCTTGGCGGGCGGCAGCAAAGGACCGATCCGGCATATGGGCACATATTTGATCACTTCGCCGTGGATTACGAGTACGAAAACGGCACTCACCTGATGAGTATGTGCCGCCAGCAAGTCGGCACCGACGGGAACGTCTCCGAAGCGCTGACAGGAACAAAAGGCGCGTGTATCACTCAGGCTTCCCAGCGCTACGCAATCAAGGGAGAGAATACGTGGCAGTTCCCGCGCGAAAAAGATAACGATCCATACGTTCAAGAGCACATCAATCTGATTGCGAGCATCAGAGCCGGCAAACCTATCAATGAACTAAAGACCGTGGCGGAGAGTACGCTAGCGGCGATCATGGGACGGATGTCGACCTATACCGGGAAGAGCGTTAGTTGGGATCAGGCGCTTAACTCGACAGAGAACCTGGTGCCGGCAAAGCTGCAATGGGGGAAGATGCCGGTCCCACCGATTCCGATACCGGGACAGATGCCGGTAGAGGCGCCTGAGGCGAAGCCGGCAGGTTCGGCTTCAAGGAGCGGATCTGGCGTTTAAGGCTCTGCCTCCGATTGACGATCGGGAACTCCGCTTAACACGCTGGTCGCCATCCAGTCCGTCAACGAGCCGCATAGAGTTATTTGCTTAGGCTCGTCGACAGACACTGGTCGGATGCACGGCAACCGTTCTTATCTTGCATTCGAATCTTTTCGGCTTGGTCATCTATTACGAGACTGTGGGCAGCGTTAATTCCCCGGCAGCCGCCGTTTTGTCGGCGGGCGAACGTCCTACTTTCTTCAAGCCTGTTTGACCCAGTGGGACTCTGGCAACAATCTGCGTCCCGTGTGACGGTCGCGAATCAATCGTGATTCTTCCGCCGACCAGGCGAAGGCGCTCCCTCATGCCAACCAGCCCGAGGCCGTACTTTAATCGACCGGATTTAACGTCAAATCCGATTCCCGAATCAGAGACACTAAGCGCGATCTCCCCTTCCGTCCCAACAAGCTGAATCCGAGCGCTTTGCGCGCCGCTGTGCCTGATTACGTTGTTTAGACACTCCTGCGCAATTCGATAGAGGCAGAGCGAGATGCCTTGCGGTAGATCATCCGGGACTTGATGGTCGTTGAACTCTATTTTTACTTGATGATGTTGATGAAGTTCGCCACACAGCCCCTTAAGCGCGCCCACGAGGCCGAGGTGCACCAGGTTCGACGTATGCAAGTTGTAGGACATCCCGTGGATCTCCTTTGATGTTTCATTGATCTGACGCCGCACTGCTATGAGTTGTTGTTCGAGTGTCTCAGAAGGTGCAGGAAACCCCTGGATGATCTGGTCGAGCTCCACCGAAACGAGTGCCATCCTTTGATTGATGTCATCGTGCAGCTCTCTGGCAATCCGCGCACGCTCATCTTCCCGCGCCTGGATCAGTTGCCCACTCAAGTTCGCCAGCGCTTGTTCAGCCTCTTTGCGTTCGGTGATGTCAATGCAGGAGCCTATGTATCCAAGAAATTCTCCGCCCGGCGAGAAGCGGGCAATCCCTGCATCATATACCCAGCAGAACTCGCCGTCCGAGCGGCGTAGCCTGTATTCCATCTTGAATGGCTGGCGAAGGTCAAACGCCGACGTGTAGGTCACAATGAAGCGCTCGTAATCTTCGGGGTGGACTCCCTCAGTCCAAGCGTCGCCAAGCTCCTCTTCCATCGTGCGCCCGGTGAAGTTGAGCCACTGCTGGTTGAAGTATGTGCGAAGCTTGTCGACGCCCGAGATCCAAATCATAACGGGCGCCGTATCAGCCATATTTCTGAATCGCTCTTCGCTCTCGCGCAACGCATCGACTGCCCGTTGGCGCTTGGTGATATCGCGCAGAATGACCGTGTAGAACTTTTGACCGTGCAAATCGAGCTGGGAGATGGAGGCTTCCATTGGAAACTCCTCGCCATTGGTGCGGCGTCCAAATATCAGACCCGAAGATCCCATCGATTTATTCTTTACTCCGGAGTCACTGAAGGCGCGAGTGTGCCGACGATGGGCGTCCCGGAACCGCTCCGGGATAAAGCGATCAAGCGGCTGCAACATAGCTTCGTTCTCAGTGCAACCAAACATCTTCTGGGCAGCGTCGTTGAACAGCACGATGCGCTGGCTCTCATCAACTGAGATGATAGCGTCCATTGCTGAAGCGACTATTCCACCCAACTTCGCCTCATTCTCTTTCACCGCTTCTTCAGCGCGCTTGCGATCGGTGATGTCGCGCACAAGGCTCAGAACCTTGACGCCCTCTGTAACGACGATGCGCGCTTCAAACCATCGCTCTTTACCCCTAAGCGGAAGCCTGTACTCTACGGACTGGGGCTCGTTGGTCTCCTTCGCGCGTCGGAAAGAAATCAGAAAGGCCTCAGTCAATTCGGCAGGCATCAAGTCCTGCATATTCCTGCCTAGGAACTCCGAAGGAGGAACCAGCAAGTCGTTCGGGTCTTTTGCCTGGTAGTCAAGAAAGGTGCCGTCCAATGTTTGAAGGAACATCAGATCGGGGATGGCTCGCAGGACTGCCCTGTGTCGTTCTTCACTCTTACGGAGTGACTCATCTGCCAGTTTTCGTTGGGTGATATCGATGTTGATGCCAGACAGCTTCAGCGGCTTGCCGTTGGAATCTAGAAAGACCTGAAACCGCGCGAAGATCCAATGATTACTCCCGTCCGGCCACGTTATTCGCCATTCTTCTTCAACCGGCGCACCCGTCTTGAGGGCTCGTTGAACGCTTGCAAGAGCCCGCTCACGATCGTCGTGGTGGACCAGGCGTTCCCACGCAGCTTGAGTTCCGGCGAAGCTGCCGCGCGGTAAGCCGTGCATAGCCTCGAGTTGCCGCGACCAGATGTTGACGCCCGTCAGGATGTTCCATTCGAAGGTGCCGATGCGGGCCGCTTGTTGCGCGAGCAGTCGCCTCGCCTCGCTCTCGCGCAAGTGCTCTTGAGCACGCTTGCGCAGCGAGCGGTTTATGACAAGGCCGGCAATGAGTGCGGTTTGGAGTAAGATCACGGACAACCCGGCTATCGCATACCACTTGTACTGTTCCCAAAATGAAGGCACGCGAAAGCGCACGATGCTTCCGGGCGGGAGACTGCTCTCGCTAATGCCCCAGCGCTTGAGCTCGCGCCAGTCAAATATTGCGACGCTCGGAATTCCTTGAGGAGCGATTGCCTCAGGTTTTTCGCCTGACAACACACGCAAGCCCATCTCAGCTGCCCCCACACCGAGCGCTTCAAAACTCATGAGCCTCCCGCCAACAATCCCAAGTCCCAGTTGCGCGTCTGTGCTGCCGTACACCGGCGCGCTTGATCCCGGCGAGATTTGACCGAGCACCTCAAGGTTGCCGTAACGATTGCCGCCATTGTCCTGTACGCTTGAGACAAACATTACTATCGTCTGCGGCGGCAAGGCGGCGAGCGCCTTCTGCTGTTCTGGAATGCTTAAGCCGATGAGGTAGGAGAATTCGAGCTTGCCTTCAAATGCGCGGAAATCCTTTTGCACTGCAGCCATCCAATACTTGTCCCACTCACTGACGCCGGAAATCACTACTACCCTTTTGGTTCCGGGATGCAATGCCAGGGCAAGTTCCAGATTGGACGCGTAGTCGGTCTCTCCCCAGACCCCGGTCACATTCGGAACTGGATTGAAGTCGGAAAGGTTACTTTGATCGAGAACCAGAAAAACGATAGGAGTGTCGGGCAACAACGCTGGCCGATTTTTCAACAGCAGTTTCAATGCCGGGGGATTAATGGCAAAGATCAAGTCGAACTTATTGACCCCATACTTGTGCTGGAACTGCCTTACCAAGTCTTGCTCATAATCTTCCATGTGCGTGCGCACGGCATCCAGATATTCTGAATATATTTCGATGGGAACCGGCGAGCCGCTTTGGAGAGTTGATCGCATAGCCCGTTCGAGAAGGACCTGCGCGGGTAAGTGCGATTCATGCGTAAACAGCATCAAAATCCTTTTACGCTCTCCGTTGCCCTGTGCAGCCACTGAAGTCGCACACAGCACTATCGCCAGGACGTGGAAGAGAGCCTGGGCCAATATCCCTCTCAATTCAAACTGTCTTACGCGCATAGAATGACTAAAACTCGAATCTAAGCCCGAACTGAAATTGTCGTGGCGGCGCCGCGCTCACAAACGCGAGCGGCGCCGTCGGCGGCAGACCGGGAATCCCTTTAAAGTCGAACGGCCCCGTCAGGAATTTCGGATCGCACCCATTGATGAAACCTGGTTGGGCTGTTCCGCAGACGACGTCGTTGACGCGAAGGAAGTTGGCGCGGTTAAGCAGGTTCGTCGCTTCGACGATCAACTCCACGTGTGGGCCATCGGAATTCTGATGCCAGTACAATCGCTTGCTCACCCTGATATCAACGCTGTAGTAGTTCTCGCCCCGTCCCGAATTGCGCGGAGCATAAAACGGCCGGTCGGTGCTATTCAAATCACCGTTCACGTCGCGACCGATGTAAAGATTGAACGGGAATCCGCTGCGCAGAGTAATGATCGGACTGATCGTGATGTCGGCCAGCGCTAGCGCCATCCAATGGTGTGTGTGGCCTGCCTTGGATGGGCTTTCAAAATTTCCGCTCCCGACAAAACTATGACGCACATCGTAGGCCGAGAGACCTCTATCCACGTAGCGCCGCGTCACCAGGTATGGCGTCGAGGCGCCGGTGAAGTCCAGCACGTCGTCAAGTCCCTTGCTGTAGGTGTAGCCGGCCCGAAACTGGAATCCTTCGCCGAACCTCTTGACCAGAGACGTGGTCAGCCCGTAATAGATCGAGTTGCCCTCAGATGAATGCACAATCTTCTGGGCAAGAGAAGGATCAATCCGCTCAAGCCGCGGGCCGAAAAGGTCGCTTCCGGGCATACCCGGCACCGGAACGAACTGACCGCTCTCACGGTAATTCGCTTCGAGCGCGATGGGTAGGTGAACTCCGTGGTACATCTGTAAGGCAATTTCCATCGCGAGGTCACCGCCCAGTTGTTGAGACAGGCCGAGACTGGCTTGAACCGTGTAAGGATTATCGTAGTCCTTAGCAGCTTCCGACACTCGGCGGTTCGGCTGGCCGGGGGCCGGCGTGATGCCAAAAGCGCGCACGTCTGCCTCGGTGAGCGCCACGAAGGGGAGCTTTCCCAGGTTGACGCCATAAGCCCATAGCGCCTGGGTTGACTGTGCGCCGTCTTGCAGCGTCCGCGATTGAAGATTAATGAACTCTCCGCTATCGCGTTGCAGCGTGGCCGCGGATAGAACCTGAAGCGACACCGGGGCATAGAAAGTCCCAAACCCGCCACGGATCACCGTTTCACCCTTACCGAACGGATCCCACGAAAAGCCGATGCGTGGAGAGAGACTGACGTTTCGGTCAAGCGGCTCAGGTTCTCCATCATAATTCAGTCGCGCCCCAAGGTTGAAAGTCAGCCGAGTCGTCGCGTTCCACGAAACTTGTCCGAATGCGCCCAGATTATGTTGCCAGGCTTGAAAACCCGGGTTCCCGAACCCTTGCTGCCAGATGGACGGAAGCCCCAGGTTGAACGCCTGAAGCGAGGTAAGAACTGTGTCGGCGGGCGCCGCCAGCTGCCCGGTCAACACATCAAGGTCAGCCGGAGAGAGGGCACGCGCAAGCGGCAGTCCGGCAGCAAACTGGAAGGTGCCTCCGAATCCGAGTTCGTTGACTAGCTGTGCATCGACGGGCCGGTACGAAACGCCAAATTTGAAATCTTGTGTCCCTCTACTCCAACTCAATATGTCTTCAAACTGGAATCGCTGCTGCCTCATCACCGTGGGAATTGTTAAGACACGTCCGTAATCAATCAGTCCACTGATGCGAATCAGTGCGCTTTCCGGCGCGCGCGAGATTTGGCTGTAATCGTCGTCGGCAAACTGAACGCGCAGTTGGTTCACCAAACTGTTGCTGAAAATGTGGCTCCACGTCCCGACCGCCGTGGAGTCATCAAGAACTTCCAGGATTCCGTTGCTCGGAGCCTCCACGTTATCAAAGCGAAGCAGGTCGTTATCTTCCCGCGCCAGAGTGAAACGCCCGTTGATCAAATCTCGCTCGCCCCGGGTGTAATCCAGCCGTGTCGTCCAGTTGTATGTTCGGCTAGGCGCGGTGAATTGACCCTCACTTTGTTGCAGCAGTTGCATGGTGATCGGGTGACTCGCACTGGTGAGTGTGGACCGCAATTGCGCGGCGATGCGCCGCGTCGTGGCGCTCGCGATTGGACCGGACTCCAGAGTTTGCAGATACGCCGACTGCGCCCCGTTCGGTCCCAGCAGAGATGGATTGCTCGTGTAAGAGCGAATCCTGGCAACGTCGTACTTGAGCGCTTCAAATGAGGTGAAGAAGAATGCCTGGTTTCTGACGAGCGGGCCGCCGAGAGTAAATCCCGGCGAGACTCTTTGCTCGAACGCCTCATTGCCGCTCCCGTTTAGTGGGTCGCGCGCCGCCGTTTTCTGAGAGCGATAAAAGACATAGCCCGCGCCGTGAAATGTATTGTTCCCGCTCCTTGTTACGACGTTGATTGCCGTCCCGGCGGTGAATCCGTACTCGGCGGAGAAGGCATTCCGGTTTACCTGAAACTCCTGCACCGCTTCCACGCTCATGTTTCTTATTCTCAAACTCCCGACCCCGGAATCGTTCTCGCCTCCGTCAATCGAGAAATAGTTGCTGCGGCCATTGCCGGCGCCGACTGAAAATCCTGAGGTCGGCACCGGGGCCACACGCGTCTGCTGTACGCGGGCCGCCGACACGTCAGCAACACCCGGCAGAGTGAAAACGTAAAAACTGAAATTGCGTGAGAGATTCGGCAGGGTCGCAATCTGCCCACGTTCGACGGTATCGGACTGCTGCGTGCGCTCCGTTTCGACTAGTGTCGTTGCGGTGCCAATACTCAGCGCATCGGTTAACATGCCGACCTGGAGCCTGATGTCATGAACGCCGACCTGCCCAACCGTCAGCACCATTTTCGAAACCTGTGGCCGGAACCCTGAAGCCTCGACGCGCAGCTCGTAGGTGCCGGGTTGCAAAAGCGGCACGTGATAGGCGCCTTGGTCATCCGTCTTGACGCTGCGCACGACTCCTCGCCCGGCGTTTGTCACGGTGATGCTCGCGCCGCTCACTGCGGCGTCGGACTGATCCGTTACCTTGCCTTTGAGGGTTGAGTGCGCGACGTCAGCCTGGGCTAGTACGGAAAGCGTTTCCGCGTTGGCTGTTAACCATTGTGAGCCAGCCAAGGCAATCAGCAAGGCCGATTGTCTCGTTCGAGGGGTAGCAGGGAAACGCGGATTGTCCGAAGGAAAGATGAGCTTTTGAGCCGCCTCCCTGGAAGCAATGATCGGTAATTGAAGCGGCAATAAAAACAACAAGCCCGAAATGAGTTGTAGCGGCACACTCATCGTAAGCGTCCCTGCCGAAAGACTGGTAGTGAGGCAGTATGACCGCCTAATCATTGTGATTTAAGACAGTCGAGATCCCGAACGCGACGCTCGGTTTAGTCCCGGACTTTTTCGGTCGGTGTGCTGCAGCGGGGATTAGTGAAAGCTCTCCTCCGGGCTCTCGACCTAATCCCTCAACGGCCCCCTGTGACTGGTTGCGGCCAGTTTAGATAGCCGAGAGAGCCACAGTTGAAAGCGCTCTCCGCAATCTACTGCTTCGGGCAACCCTAGTTCCGAACCCGTAATTCGCCATTGTGGACCTCTCCCACAAAGGCTGCATCAAAGAACCTTTGATTAGTGTATTAATACTAAAGGGGGTTTGATACTGTCAGTTTTGACAGGTGCACAAACTGACAGGGAATCTTTTTGGCGCGAATCAGCGGAATCGGGTTGACACAAAGAGATTGAAGTCATCACGGAGGCACAATCCTGAGTCTGGAGCGTCTAAAAATATATTTTGTTGCAAAGTTCTGTGCGCTGCTCGGCGAGAGGGAGTTGGCACTCTCGGACTGTATCAAATACTCCAAAACAGCTTGATCGGGTTGGGGCGCACGCGTATATTCGCCTTGCGGGATCCATCGGTCTACGCGATCAGCCGCGACGACAGCGCCCAAAAAAAGGCGGTTGAACACTAGAGAGAGGAGAAAACCATGAAAAAGCGTGTCTTTGCTATGTTCACGCTTGTGGTTGTGACGATTTCGACATACTCACAAGCAGCAGGTCAGTCGAAGTGCAACTTGACGGAAACCAATTCGCCAAGCGTCCGCGGCCTTCGGTTAGGCATGAGCACTCAGCAGCTATTGGCTTTGTTTCCGGGAAGCGCCGCAAGATGGGCGAAACAGCCAAAGGAGGTTAGGGAAGCCCGCGAGAAAGCAATGGCCCAAACAAATAGCGAACCTGCTTTCCTCGCTTTCGAACCAGCCGACGCCGCCAAGGACCGGTTCTCGGGTGTTGATTCAGTGTCGGTCGCCCTCTATAAGGACCGGGTAGTCGAATACACTCTCCAATACACCGGCACGGTTTGGACCAACATAGACGAGTGGATTGGAAGACTCTCTGAGACCTTAACGCTTCCTGGTTCCCGAGATTGGGAGGTCGGACCAAGCGAGAATCCGAACAAGGTCCTGAAGTGCTCGGGAGTTGAGATCGAGGCCGCGATACAGGGCGGAGGCTCATCCATAAGCATTAGAAACGTTCAGTATCCAAAAGGGCTGGGCGATCGATCGAACAGCGGCGCTGAACAGAAACGGCGCGAATTCAAGCCCTGAAAGAACAGTTATCACCTAATTATTGTCTTTGTCCTTGAAGAGATTGATGAATCCCTGCGTTCCCTGATCGCCTAATCCGTTCTCGACTGCTTCGGTGAACAACCGATACGCAAGCTCGGTCGCCGGGTACGAGCCACGCATATCCTTCAAGGCTTCGCACACCAGCCGCAGGTCTTTGTGCTGAAGCCTGATCCTGAACCCCGGTGCGAAATCGTTCTCGAGTATTCTCGGCGCGAGATTTGAAAGCATCCAGGACCCTGCTGCTCCACCGGAAACAACTTTGAGTGTCGTTTCCGGTTCGAGCCCGGCCTCGCGGGCAAAACGCAGGCCGTCAGCCATCGCGACGATGTGCTGCGCGCATAGAATCTGATTGACGAGCTTTGTCTTTTGCCCGCTTCCACTTTGCCCGGCGTACACGATCGTCTTTCCCATCGCCTCAAAGATCGGAAGGCAACTGGTGAATGTCTCTGGGTTGCCTCCAACCATAATTGCCAGCGTGCCCTCGATCGCTCCCTTTTCACCACCGGTCACCGGGGCGTCGAGCATCTCTACTCGTTTGTCTCTCAGGCGGGTCGCGAACCTTTCGGTCTCCGCGGGCGAAATCGAACTCATATCGATCACGATCTGGCCGGGCTTCAAACCAGCCGAGATGCCTTCGTCTCCAAACAGCACCGCTTCCACATCGGTAGTGTCTGATACGACGATGACAATCACATCGGAGCGCTCGGCCACCTCGCGCGGCGAGCTGACCGCAACCGCGCCCGCTTCAACAAGAGGACTGCACTTTGTTGCTGTGCGATTGAACACGGTGAGCGTAAAACCAGCGGTGATTAGATTCATGGCCATGGGCTTTCCCATGATCCCCAAACCAATAAAGCCAATTTGCATACTCATCCTCCTGACTCTCTACCGGTGCCAGGCTTGGGATTTGCGATTAGATACGAGGGTCCAAAAAACGCGCGGTGATTGAATCGCAAATCGCAGGCCTGGCACCGCAACTACTCCTTGGTCCAACGTAAGCCGTGTGCCAATATGCTTGTCGAAAAGTAGCCAAATCGAACCTGGAAACACTCGGATCGGATGACAGTCGACAAGATCGAGATATTACACGGAGCGCGCAAGGCTCCGATACCCAATTTCACCGCTCCCCAGCTTGCAACGCTTGTAAAAGAGCCGCCGGCCGGAGATGAGTGGTTACACGAGCTGAAGTTCGACGGGTATCGAATGCTGTGCCACATCGCTGGTGACAAAGTCCGTTTCTGGAGCCGCAATGGAAAAGATTGGACCCACAAGTTTCCGAGTCTGACTAAGGCCGTGAAAACCCTCCCGGTCAAGAGCGCTGTCATAGATGGCGAGGTTGTCATTTTTGAACGTGACGGGCGCCCCAGCTTTCAGAAGCTGCAACACGCACTAGGCAGCGGCAGCGGCGGCGGGTTCAGCTTTGTGACCTTCGATTTGATTTATCTCGACGGGCTGGATCTTACCGGGGTTGCCCTCGAGGACAGAAAGCTTGCTCTCAAAGGGCTGTTCGATGCGAAAGCGGTATCCGGACCATTACGTTACAGCGATCATGTCGAGGGAAACGGCGAGTTGTTCTACAGTCACGCGTGCAAAACCGGAATCGAGGGCATCGTCTCAAAGCTACGCACTTCTCGCTATGAGTCTGTGCGCAGCCGAAATTGGCTAAAGGTGAAATGCAACAGGCGACAAGAGTTTGTCATTGTCGGCTACATCCCGTCGAACAAAGGTCTGCCCGGGTTCGGCTCGCTGGTTCTCGGCGTCCATGAAACCGGTAGATTGGTGTACGCGGGCCGAGTGGGTACCGGCTTCACGATGAAGCAGCGGGTTGAAATACAGCAAAAGCTCGATAAACACTCGCGGGCGACTTCACCTTTGTCGGCCGTCCCAAACGACCCAGGTCTGCGCGAGGCCCATTGGGTTGAGCCAAAACTTGTTGCCGAAGTGAGTTTTATTGAATGGACTTCCGATGGAGCGATTCGACATCCATCATTTCAGGGGTTGCGTGAAGACATTACTCCGAAACAGGTCCGGCGAGAGGAGCCTCAAAAATGAACCTCACAATGCGTTGGTGTTCTTTAAGGGAATTTGAATTCCACAACAACCGGGAGGTGGTCTGAGGCATTTGATGCGGCGACCAATGCGCTTACCGGCGCGACGCCCTTTCGCTTATTAACAAAAACATAGTCGATGCGCTTCTGTGGTTGGGTGCTCGAGAAACTCAAGCCTTCACCCTTACCGGCTCGGCTCCAGCAATCGATCAAAAATTCTTCCATCTTGCGGTGCATGGGACTGTCTGGGGTGTCGTTGAAGTCTCCGCATAAAATAAACGGCAGTCCCTTGTATTGACGTAGAACCTGTTCAATCTCGTCGACGTTGCTCAATCTCTCGGCATCATCGCGGCGATAGTCTAAATGCGTATTCAAAAACACCAGGTGCTTGCCTTCCACCTGTAACACGACTTGCAAAAGTCCCCGTTGCTCGCCGTCACGGATCATCTTGTAATGACGATTCTCGTACTTCAATACTCGGAAGCGAGACAGGACCGCATTGCCGTAGTCGCCTCCCTGGTAGTCGATATTCTTGCCAAAGGCAAAGTTCATTTTTGTCAGCTCGGCGAGTTCAGCGACCAGGTCACGGCGCGCGGTACGTTCGACACCGCGGTCCACTTCCTGGAGCGCCACGATGTCCGCCTTGGAGCTCATGATGACTTCGGCGATGCGGTTTAGATCGATCTTGCCGTCGGTTCCTTCTCCGTGGTGGATGTTGTAGGTCATCACACGGATTGGCTGTTTGGGGATGACCGACGTTTTGCTGGTGCTAGGCGCCGCAAAGACTAGAGCCATTGCGGTACAAAGCAATAGCTTGATCAGCGAACTGGAACGCGCCGCTTGAATGCGGCATGTCTCAGAAGAACGGGCGATGCTAACAGTCTGTAAGAATCGAAGTCGCATGAGTCCCGGTATTCTAGCATTGAACTCCGGGACGCCCGCTCCGTAAACCGCATAGCGGTTATCTTGTTGTGTTGTTGAAGACTGGTTAGCGAAATGTCATGAATGGCTGACTCTCAACGGCCAGAAGCTTTCTCGTGCCAATGCGGTGCGATAAAATAAGAAACAAATCCGGGGGAGACAATCTATGTCCGAAGACTATGATAAGCGAGAGCATTCTACCAAGAAGGAAGTTGACGACTTGACCGACTATCAAAAACTCAACTCGTTGGACGGCGCCGGTGTCTTGGTGAATCCCGAGGAAGTCCCGCCGCTTAATGTCTCTGAAGAGGATGTTGATCAAACATCGGTTAAGCCAGGCCCTCTTGCCAATGCGCCCGATTCCGTTACTGTCTACGATAGCGATTACGATGATGGCGTCGATTTCAGTATCGTGGACGACGAAGGGAAAACCAACACCTGAGATTAGTTCTGCGAAGGTTGTGACGCGAGGAGGTGCCATTGACGAATACCACGGCCACAGATACAAGACCCACGGATACCAAGGCCACGGATACTCGAACCCGTAAACACCGAGTTAGTCCCTTCCTGTGGATAATTGCCGGGACGCTTATTGCGGCGGCGTGCGCAGGTATTTTTGGACTCATCTGGTTAACTAACCGGTTTTCACTTCAGCCCAGCGTCACAACGGTGAACCACTCAGTCGTTGTCGAAAAAATCCAGAGAGTGGCAAAGCTGGTCTCGAGCGAAACCACTCTGAGAGATGTGATCATCTACGAAGATACCTGGTACGGATCAACCAAACGGTCACTCGTGGTGGTAACCGGGAAGGTCCTCGCAGGGATAGATCTTGACGCCGGAAATTCAGTGCAGATCGATGACAAGGCTAAAAAGATAACGATTACCTTACCTCAACCGAACATTCTCGGGATTGAGATCACCGAGATGAAAACATACGATGAGCAGCGCGGGCTTTGGAATCCTTTCAGTGCTGCCGACCGGGATATTTTGTTCCAACGGGCGCGAGAACAACTGGAAACAACAAGCCGCGACTTGAAGATAACCGAGACCGCCCAGCTGAGCGCACGCGAATTGTTAGAGGGTATGTTTACTTCAAACGGCTACTCGGTCGAAGTCGTGTATAAGTAAGAACCGAACTCGCTCCCGCGCGAGATTGCGATCAACCCGATTGTGTCGTAACCTTGCGTTTCAGACCGCGAAAAATGGGCGGTGTCGCGGAAACGAGCATCGTCCATGACACCGCAAATCAACTGACAGTGTAATTCCTGAGTTCACCCGAGGGAACAAGAGATCCGCGGCGGGCGTCCAATCAACGCATTTTCTCGGGCAGAGGTGATCACGTGAGGAGCGGCATTTCAACCGTGCTTGTTGGGCTTGTGCTCGCCGTCTCCAGTCTCGTCTTCGCCCAGGATCAGAAAAACCAAACCGTATCAATCGACTTCAACCGCGACATTCGACCAATCCTGTCAGACACTTGTTTCGCCTGCCACGGTCCCGACGCTTCGCAACGAAAGGCCGGTCTCAGGTTCGATAACAAAGAAGGAACCTTCGCGAAAACCGGCGTGGTAGTTCCCGGTAACTCCTTGAACAGCAGGCTGGTCAAACGCATTACCGCTACTGAACCTGAGTCGCGCATGCCGCCGGTGGGTTCCGGTCGCGCACTGACCGCCAAACAAATCGAGCTACTGCGACGCTGGATAGATGAAGGCGCGAAATGGGAGACACACTGGGCTTATTTGCCGCCAAAACGGCCGGAGCCTCCCGAGGTGGCCGACACCAACTGGCCCCGAAACCCGATTGATAGATTTATCCTTGCTCGTCTCGAGCGCGAGGGGCTGAAGCCGTCGCCACCGGCCGACAAGATTACTTTGCTTCGCCGCGCAAGTCTCGATCTGACGGGTTTGCCGCCCACTCCGGCGGAGATCGACTCGTTTGTCAAAGACACGTCCGCTGATGCTTACGAGAAGCGTGTTGATCGACTGCTCGGCTCTCCGCACTATGGTGAGCGGATGGCTATGGAATGGCTTGATCTTGCACGCTACGCCGACACCCACGGCTACCACATCGACAGCCATCGCGATATGTGGCGCTGGCGAGACTGGGTGATCAACGCATTCAATCGCAATATGCGGTTCGACCAATTCACGATCGAACAACTGGCCGGCGATTTGTTGCCTGGCGCGACGGTCGAACAAAAAATAGCGTCGGGTTTTAACAGAAATCACATGATCAATTACGAGGGTGGAGCCATTCCTGAGGAGTATCAGGTTGAGTATGTGGTCGATCGCGTCGAGACAACGTCAAATGCGTGGATGGCTACAACCCTGGGCTGCGCCCGCTGTCATAGTCACAAATACGACCCAATCACCCAGAAGGAGTTCTACCAGTTCTTCGCCTTCTTTAACACGGTATCCGAGGAGGGACTCGACGGCAGGACCGGGAACGCAAAGCCTTTTCTGCCGCTGCCATCGAATGAACAGAAGACTCAATTAGAAGAACTGACCTCCACAATAAAGGCCAGAGAAGAGACGCTGTCCGAAAAAGAAATCGCACCTCTGCAGGAGAAATGGGAGAAGTCCCTGGTCGGCAAGAAAGCGGTCTTCTCACGGGATGGTCTCACGGCTCACTACGAACTCGACGGCAACTTCTCGGATGTGTCGGGCGGGTATCGGCACGGGCGAACCGTAAGCGGCGATCCAACATTCGGCTCGGGATACGTTGGCAGGAGCGTAAACTTCGACGGCGATTCCCACGTAAGTTTCGGGAACGTCGGAGCCCTCGATCGCTCGAATCCTTTCAGCATCGCTTTTTGGCTACGCGGAAGCGGAAACACGCCAACCGCAGTATTGCAGAAGATCGATAACCCGGAGACCCGGCGAGGCTACGAGTTTCTTCTCGATGATCACGAACTGATCGGTATTCAAAGACGCGCGGCGCATCTCTCGTTCAGGCTGATTTCACATTGGCCGGATAGCGCTGTACAGATTAGAACAAAGACCCGGCTCACGCTTGGGGATTGGTATCATGTCGCGGTTTCCTATGACGGCTCCGGCAAGGCCGCCGGTTTGCGGCTGTACATAAACGGCAAGTCCCACCAGGCTGAAATTCAACAGGATAATCTTTCGGGTATCACCAAAACCGATGCCGAGTTGCAGATCGGAAACAAGTTCTTAGGAAAACCGTTCAGAGGCGGAATCGATGATCTTCGATTGTATGAACGCGTATTGGACAACTCCGAGATCGAGCAGCTTGCGATTCATCATCCGATCCAGACCATCTTGTCTGGAGTCTCCGGGAGAAGATCAAGAGACGAGACAGCGCGAGTCCGCGATTACTTCCTAACCTACGCTGCGTCGGATTCTGTGCAAAAGCTCTACGCTGAGCTAAAGAGTCTGCGGAAGAAAAAAGAAGCGCTCGACAAGGAGATCCCAACGGTAATGGTGATGTCGGAAATGGAGAAGCCGCGCGAGACTTTTATTCTCGGACGCGGGGACTACCGCAACAAGACCGACAAAGTAACACCGGGAGTTCCCGCCGTACTGACGGCGCTACCTGAAGGCGCACCCGCCAATCGGCTCGGTCTGGCCAGATGGCTCGTTTCACCATCACACCCCCTCACTGCGCGGGTGACAGTGAACCGCTACTGGCAGATGTACTTCGGCACCGGTATCGTCAAGTCTTCTGAAAACTTCGGCGTGCAAGGCGATCCGCCTGTACATCCTGAACTACTGGATTGGCTCGCAACTGAGTTCATCCGAAACGGCTGGGATGTGAAGGCCCTGCAACGCTTGATCGTAACTTCGGCGACATATCGCCAGTCATCAAAAGTCAGTGCGCCTTTATTGGAGAAGGACCCCGAGAATCGGCTTCTGGCTCGGGGATCTCGATTACGTCTGCCGGCCGAGTTGGTGCGAGACAACGCCCTGGCGATAAGTGGCCTGTTGAACACCGAGATTGGCGGTCCGCCCGTTTTTCCCTATCAACCGAAAGGCCTCTGGGACGAGCTGGCGTTCGGCGACGGGTTCTCCGCGCAGACGTTTACCCCCAGCACCAATAAGGATCTCTACAGGCGGAGTATGTATACATTTTGGAAGCGCACCGTTCCGCCGCCGCAACTCACGACGTTCGACGCGCCTGATCGCGAGAAGTGCACGGCTCGTCGCCCGTTGACTAATACGCCGCTGCAGGCCCTGATATTGATGAACGACCCGACCTATCTCGAAGCCGCGCGACGGCTGGCACAGCGCGCGATGATTGAGGCTGGTAGAGACGTTGATAGCCGGATCGGTTTTGTTTTTCGAGCTGCGACCTCGCGCTCTCCGTCCCCCAAAGAGTTTCGCGTGCTCCGTAATCTGTTTCAGCAACAGATTGATCGCTACCGCCGCGACGCGAAGGCCGCAGTTGAGTTGCTTGGGGTGGGAGAGTCGAAACGGGATGCGCACCTCGATGCATCCGAGCTTGCGGCGTGGACGATTGTTTCGAGCACGATATTGAATTTGGACGAGACGATTACGAAGGAGTAGCAGTTCTTAGCGTCTTGGCGGTCCTTTGCGTCTTTGCGCTGTACTGTCGCTTCGAATTGTTTGTTTAGCGCCTGACGCAAAGGACCGTCAAGACGCAAAGGACCGCTAAGACGCGAACTTATGGACTTCAAGCGAGAGCTCGAACTCACACTGACGCGACGCCAGCTTTTTGGCCTTGCGAGCACCGGCATTGGTATCGCCGCGCTCGGTTCGCTAATGAAGCAAGCCGCATTTGCGGATACGCAGTCCGGCCGGGATCCGCGGAGTGGCGGACTCGTCGGTCTTCCGCACCTCGCTCCGAAGGCTAAGCGAGTTATTTTTCTGCATCAGTCCGGTGCGCCTTCGCAGATGGATCTGTTTGACTACAAACCGAAACTTCAGCGCTATCACTCTACGGAGCTACCCGACTCGGTTCGAATGGGTCAACGAATTACCGGCATGACTTCGGGCCAGACCTCGTTCCCAGTCGTAAACTCGCTATTCAAGTTCAGCCAGCACGGACAGTCGGGCGCCTGGCTGAGTGAGCTGCTCCCTCATACCGCGAAGATCGTCGATGAAATCACAATCATCAGGAGCATGAATACCGAGGCCATCAACCACGACCCGGCGATCACTTTTATTCAGACCGGCAGTCAGCAACCGGGCCGGCCCAGCCTGGGATCTTGGGTGAGCTATGGTCTTGGCAGCGAGAACCAAAACCTCCCCTCGTTCGTCGTGTTGCTCTCAGTGGCCAACGCCCTCAATACAGATCAGCCGCTTTTTTCGCGTTTGTGGGGACCCGGGTTTCTGCCTTCCAGCTATCAGGGCGTGCGGTTTCGCGGAAGCGGTGAGCCGGTACTGTATCTCGACAACCCGCCCGGCATTAAGAAGACCACGCGTCGTCAGATGCTGGACGCAGTCGTTAGCCTGAATAAAATCAAGTCAGAATCCTACGGTGATCCCGAGATTGACACCCGTATCGCACAATACGAGATGGCCTATCGGATGCAGACATCGGTGCCCGACTTGATGGATCTATCTCGCGAGCCCGCTCACGTGTTCGAGATGTACGGTCCGGATTCGCGCAAGCCCGGCACTTATGCTGCAAATTGTTTGCTCGCGAGGCGTCTCGCCGAACGCAACGTTCGATTCATCCAGCTGTATCATCGCGGTTGGGACCAGCACAACGATCTGCCTCGCGACATTGCGTTGCAGTGCAAAGGGACGGATCAGGCTTCGGCGGCGTTGATACTCGACCTGAAGCAGCGCGGACTGCTCGACGACACGCTGGTAGTCTGGGGCGGAGAGTTCGGGCGCACCGTCTATTGCCAGGGCAAACTGACTGAAAACAACTATGGCCGCGATCATCACCCTCGATGTTTTGCGATGTGGCTTGCTGGTGGCGGCATCAAGCGAGGACTGACGCTTGGCGAGACCGATGATTACTCGTATAACGTCGTCTCGGACCCGGTCCACGTGCACGATTTGCAGGCGACGATTTTGCATTGTCTGGGCATCGATCACAAGCAGCTTACATTCAAGTTCCAGGGCAGGCACTTCAGACTCACAGACGTACACGGCGAAGTAGTCGCCAAGGTATTAGCCTGACCCCGAGCGTCAAGACTCGAAAGTCGCCAATGGTTCAATGAAACTAGGAACAATTCGCGGTACTAAACAAGGAATAACAACGTGACTTCCGAATCCTACAAAGTTTTGGCTGGAGCGACACTGCTATTGCTGTTCCTCGAAACGGTGTGCGTTGCACAGAACAAGAAGGACAGCCCAGCGGAGTTCGGTCCACAGCAGACTTCAAAACACCTCGATGTGAATCACGTTATTTCTGTAGTCGCAGCCAGTGAGAATGGCTTCCGAACCGCTTTGGGCGACTATGGCTATAAGTATGATGTGATAATTCAGACTTTTAAGGATGGGAAAGTGACAGGCGAGTATCGCCGGACAACCCAGGTTGCCCTCGATAAGAAAGGCACACTTGAGGAAAGAGTACTTTACTTTCCTCGACCGTCGGTGACAGATATACAAGTCACCCGAGAAGACTTGGAGGATCTATCAGGTAGGAACCAATTTGTCCTAGAGACGGTCAACATAAGCAAGTACAACTTTACTTACGCCGGTAACGAGCGCATCGACAATATAGATTTATATGTCATTGACGTAGAACCCAAGGCAATTTCTTCTCGCGAGCGTCTTTTCAGCGGTCGCATCTGGTTAAGAGCGAACGATCTAAGAATCCTTAGGATGCGAGGCCGCACTGTCCAAAAAGGTTCTCAGAGATTTCCCGTAATGGACAGTTACCGCGCTCAGGTTGGAGAGCAATATCTATTCCCAGCTCTAGCCGTCGCAGAAGAGCAATTGGAGTTTCCAAGGGGATCTGTTCATCTGCGGATCGAAGTAAAATACAGCGATTACGTCAAACTTAAATGACGGCGGCGGTAGAACCTCAAGCACGAGGACAAGTTAGATCGGAGGACAACCGCAACGGGGACACTTTGCAAACCGTAGGTGGCGCTGAGACTCGGTGAAGAGGAGAACGATCATGAATAAAAGGCGAATCGAGCGGAGAGAGTTTCTCAAACAGGCAGCGACGGCTTCGGCGATTGGACTCGCATATCGAAGCTCGAGCGTGCTGGGCGCTAACGATCGCGTTCGACTGGGTATCATCGGGCCCGGGGCGCGCGGGCAGGAGCTCATGAAGGAGTTCCTTACGGTGCCAAACGTAGAATTTGTCGCGGCAGCCGACGTATATACACGTCGCCACGACGAGGCCGGTCGCCTGTCGCCTGGGATCAAGACAGTTGCAGACCATCGACGTCTTCTCGATATGAAGGATCTCGACGCTGTTATCGTAGCGAGCCCTCTGCACTGTCACGCGCGTCATTTCCTGGACACGCTAGCTGCGGGCAAAGACCTGTATTGTGAAAAAACCATGACCTGGTCAATCGCCGAAGCCGAAGCGTGTCTCGAAGCCGCGAAGAAATCCAAGCAGGTGATCGGAATTGGATTGCAACATCAGAGCTCCGGCAACCTTAATGACACCAGGCGGTGGATCAAGGATGGACTGGTCGGCAAGGTCACCCACGTCGAATGCTGGATGAGCCGGAACACACCTCGAGGAAAGGGGCAATGGGTGCGACAAATTCCCTCCGACTGCACCGCGGCGAATGTTCAGTGGGACGCGTTTCTAAACGGTAGGCCGCGGCGCTCGTTCGATGCAAACCAGTTCATCAACTGGCGATTGTTCTGGGATTTCTCGGGCGGAAACGTCACTGAAAACATGGTTCACCAGATCGCATTCGTCATGCGCGCGCTCGATTTACCGCTGCCGTCGTCAGCTTATATGTCCGGCGGTGTCTTTTCTGAGAAAGATGGCCGGGAGGTGCCGGACACAATCGCGGTGACGCTCGACTTTCCGGGCGACCTGGTTATCACCTGGCAATCGACCTTCAGCAACAGCCGATTCGGCATCGGAGATCGTATTCTGGGCTCGCACGGGACGATCGAGCGTCTGATGGGATCGACGGATATGGTGACCGGAAAGTCGCAGAGCGGTCTCCGTTACTATCCCGAGAAGGCCAACCGCGCCGATGAGAGCTCGCAGGTGGGCGAGAGCAAAGACGAAAACCATTATGCGAACTTCGTCGAGTGCGTTCGCTCGCGTAAGGAACCCAATGCTCACGTGGAAATCGGGTATCGTTCGGCGGTGGCAGGGCATATGGCCAATATGTCGTACCGCAAGAAGCAGCGAGTTGCGTTGGAATCGACCGGACTCGCAGTTCGCAAATAGCTACACAACTCCTGGAGGAACGGTAATGCGAATCATTTTCCCAAGAATACTGGTCCTGACAGCGGTCGTAGTATGCACAACCCCCTTCGCGTGGGGACAGGATAAGAAAGGTTGGATCCCGCTGCTCAACGGTAAGGATCTGACCGGATGGCACCTCCGCAAACCGGACGGGCCCAATGGCTGGAAGGTTGTCGATCACGTTACCGTAAACACGCCTCCGAGCACTGACATTCAGACCGATGCCGAGTATTACGATTTCCAGCTTCACGTAGAGTTCAAAGTCACCGCCGGAGAAGGAAACTCCGGGGTGTATATGCGCGACAAATACGAAGTGCAAATCTTTAACAGTTTTGGCAAGCCAATCGCGATCAACGGATGCGGAGCGCTCTACAACAAGATCGCGCCATCGGTTAATGCTTCAAAGCGTGACGGCGAATGGCAAACCTACGATATTACCTTCATAGGAAAGCGGCTGACCGTGATTCACAATGGTCAGAAGGTGTTGGACAACGTGGATGTCGGGCCGATGGGAACCGGCGCCGCAAGCAGCCGCGCCGACGGACCAGGACCTTTGCGGTTGCAAGGCGATCACGAGGCGGTGTCATTTCGAAATATTCGTATTCGACCGTTGTCTAAAGAAGACGCAGAGAAGCTGCAGAAGCAGATCGATTCGGGCCGTGCCCGTACTTAACGCGACTGCGTTGCTTATTTGGACTGCGCCGCCTATTCCGCATTCAATGACTATCGCATGGGTGGCGGCGCTTTTGTTTCGGACATTACGAATGACCTGTTTTCGCGGCCGCTGACTCTGAATATCCAAAGCGCCGCCACGCATGCGATAGTCGTTGAATGCGGAACAGGCGGCGCAGTCCAAATAGGCGGCGCCAAATAGGCGGCGCAGTCCAAATTTTCCCTTACATCACCGCAAAGTCGAACTGCTCCTGATGCAAATTCGGGTCGGGTTCGATAACCACCGGGTTCCCGAAGTGGGCTTCCACCTCCTCCATTACCTCGCGCTCAGTCGAACGCAAAGCCTCCGCTACGTGCGGTGACACCCTCAACATCACATCGCTTGCACCAGCCAACTGTTTGCTCATCGCCTTTGCTTGCTCGAGGATCTCGAAACACATCGTCTGCGCCGATTTCACCATCCCCGCTCCCTGGCAATAGGGACACGGCGTGCACAGCGTGCGCTCCAGCGACTGCTTGACTCGCTTGCGAGTGATCGCAACCAGACCGAAGTCATTGATCGAAAGAATCTTTGACGGTGAACGGTCGTGCGATAGCTCCTGCTGCAGCGCCATCATCACCTTCTGACGGTTCTTGCGCTCCTCCATATCTATCAGGTCGAGCACGATTATCCCGCCCAGATCGCGAAGGCGGACCTGTCGCACGATCTCCTTTGCGGCTTCCAGGTTTGTTCGAGTGATGGTGTCTTCGAGCCTGTCGGACTTTCCGACAAACTTGCCGGTGTTGACATCGATGGCCACAAGCGCTTCTGTCTGATTGATTACGATATAACCGCCCGACTTCAGCCAGACCCGCGGGCGGACTGCTTTATCAATCTCTGCCTGTACGCCAAACTTTTCAAGAATCGGCTGGTCCGCGGTGTACAGCTTTACCCGTTTGACAAGTTTCGGCTGGACTCGATTCACGAACTCGACTATCCGCGCGTATTCGACTTCGTTGTCTATCCGGATCGCGGTGAACTCTTCGGACATCTGATCGCGGAGGATTCGCTGAACCAGATCGAGGTCTCGATGCGTCAACGCCGGCGCCTTGCTGCGTTCAGCCTTCTTTCGAACATCCGCCCAGGTGCGCAGCAGGTATCGCATATCATCGGCCAGCTCCTGCTCGGAATGCCCTGCGCACGCCGTCCGCGCGATAAACCCGCCGGTAGCCCCTTCGCGGTCTCGAAGCGCGGTCACGATTCGCTTCAACCGGATGCGCTCCATTTCGTTTGGTATCTTTCGAGATACGCCGATGTGATTGACCGTCGGCATATAAACAATAAAACGACCCGGCAGCGCAATGTGAGAAGTGATACGCGCGCCCTTTTTGGCGATCGGCTCTTTGGCGATCTGAACCAGAATCTCCTGCCCCTCGTGAAGCAGTTCGCTGATCGTCGGAGCGCCTCCTCTTTCCGGACGACGTGCCGGTCCAATGTCCGGCCTGCGCTGCTCCGGACCGCGCGGCTCTGGTCTTCGAGGATCAGGTCTGCGCGGGTCGGGCCTCCGCTGGGGACGAGGTCCCTGAGGACGACCCATAGGCTGTCGTTGCTCCCCAGGCCTTCCCTCCGGTTGCCGATTCTCAACCGGTCGCGCATCGAGCTGACGAGCATCGGGCTGACGAGCATCGGGCTGACGAGCATCGGGCTGGTGAGCTTCGGGCTGCCGAGCTTCGGCCGGCCGAGCCTCAGCAGCGCCGGCACTCTCTTCTTGCTGCGGTGCTTCTTCAACGCTGACGACTCCTTCCTCCGGCGCCGCCGCCGCACTCGCTGACTCCTCGTCACCCGGAGCGAGCGCCTGCGCCGGGGGCTCGCGGCGGCCTCCACGCCCTCGACGACCCCTTCCACCTCGGCGAACAGCAAACTCTCCGCGAGTACCGCGGTCTCTCACCCCCGCGTCTCGATCTTCATCAACCGAGGGCTCCGACGGGTTCTCGGCGCTTTCGGCTGATGACTCATACGCAACATCGCTCCGATTTGACTCACTGGAGCTAACGCTCTCGTCCAACTCGCTCGTGTCGCCGGTGGTCCCGGATTGTATGCGACCGTAAAGCCCGCGCACCACATCGGACAGGTGCCGGAAGGTTGACGGCTTCGTCTCTTCAGGCTGGGCGGTCGGTATTTCGACGGACGCTAACTCGGGGACCTCGTTGTCGAACCGCAACGCCTCTTCTCGTGCCGCCGCTTCGGCGTTCTCATCCACAACGCGTAGGAATCCCGAGTCACTTTCAGTCAGAGATCGAAGACTCCCGACTCGCCATTCAGGCTCGGGCTCGGGTTGAAAACCGCCGGTTTGAAACTCCGCGGTATGGAGCCGCTCAATAATCTTCTCCTCGACAATGGCGTCCTTCAAAAGCTCCCCTGCTTCCGCTCTGACGTCTTCGTCGGTAACGCGTTGAAACTCCGGCGTGCTCTCGCTCGGAGTTGTCGAGTCGTCCTCGCCGCGTCGTCGCGATCTTTTTGCGGGTGCCTTTGCCGGTGCTTTTCGCGAAGTCGCTTTCGCGGGCTTTTCATCGGGTTTGACCAGTTTTTTTCTGGGTTCGCTCGCTTTCCTGCCGCGACCGCGCTTTGACTTCTCTTCCGGCTCAACAGCTTCTGCCTGCTCGGGCTCCTGAGCGGTCGCTTCGACCGGTTCCAGTTCATCATCGGTGACGCGTTGGACCGGAAACATCTCAAGCGGAGCTGCTTGCACATCGCCGGGTTCAAGCTCTGGGAGGTCCTCCTCGGGAGGCGGCGGCGGGATGACGCTCTCATCGGCGATCTCAGCCAGTTGCTCCACCGCATCTTCAATGCGCTCCGGCCTTTCGCCGTGCGTCTCGTCTTCTCGCGCGGGTTCTGCAACCGCGGGTCGAGCGGAGACGGCGGGCGCAGGTTCCAGCCGCGGCCGGTCGCCGCGCCGCGCGCGGTCGTCGATGCGCGGAGGAGGAACGCGCTCGTCGCTCACTTCGCGGAAATCGATTTCCTCCTCCTCTTCCATGAACTCGGTAAAATCAGATACGTAAAGGAAGGCGTCGCGCTCGAGCCCGATGTCTACGAAGGCCGACTGCATTCCCGGGAGCACCTTCATCACCCGTCCCTTGTAGAGGTTGCCTACGACGCCCTGATTCTCATCTCTGCGTTCGACGTAAAACTCGGTGACCACGCCATCTTCCAGCATTGCCACCTTCTTCTCGTGCACGTTGGCACTAATGATCAGCTCTTTTGCCATGAATTCTCCTGATGTGAGCTGTGCCGCGCAGGGGTAAGATAGAATGCCGCCGGGGAGAGACCCGGAACTTCCGGTCCTCAGATCGCAGAATGGCTTCGAGCAGATGAATTGAGGTTCAGATCCCTGATCCTCGTTAAAAGGATCAGGCTCAAAGTCGCTTGGCGAATGTCGCTGACAATCTTTGGCGCTCGCGTCGCAATTCGAATACTCTGCGCTAGATTACTGCAGATCCGCTCTCAACGGCCGCAGTCGCCTAACCTTGCTAAACCAGATCGATGATCTGTCATTAAGCTCGCGGGAAGGCGAATGTCAAAACTTACCTTGTGCTGACTAACGGCACAAACTTTTGAAAGTATCTATGAGTGACCGCCTGTCACTCGCAACTTGTCTCCTTGCTCGCCCATTCGAGCGGCCGCGACACCGTGCTTCCAATTCGCAGGGTCGCTTGTTTGATCTTCCGAAAACAACCGCAGTCGCCGCACACGCGAACCGAGAGAAGTAGTCTCAGTCTCGGTCAAGCCGTAAACAGCGGCCATGACCTCGATCGGTTTTACGCCTCCGTTAGGCGACACTTCGGTCACTATGCTTAGGCTGTTCTGATTCTCGACCAGACTCACGTCCTTCGTGTAGCGTCGCACATCGACCTGCTGACGTTTTTCCTTGCGCACCCGCTCGATTACGCACGTCTCAAGCGCCATGAAGGACTCAAACAAGCTGGTGTGAATCCCTCGTGCATCGATTGATGCGAATTCGGGTTTAGCCCGAATTCGTCCAACCGCCGCTTCGATCTCGGGTGCGCCGAGCGAAACGAAGTACTCGGCGCGATTGACCTCTTTGATCAGCGACTGCGTACCGGCAGGTAACTTCCGCAGTGATTTGAACCGCAAACCCGGAGGTAAGACTCCATTTATCCGATCCAGGAATGCGCCGTCGTCAAACTCATCGGGTGAATCGAAGTCGATCAACTCATTGTGGCCCACAGTCCCCACGCCGAGCGCCGGTCCGTACTGAATCAACGGCATCGGGTGATACCCTTGACTGTAGCCAAGCCTGATCTTCGCACGTCTGAACGCGCGAGGCAACGCTCGCGTCAGGTCCAGGTGGGAAAGATACTTCACCTGCTCGCCCTTCTCGAAGCTTGCTCGATACCGGAACGAGACAACAGGCTGCCCGGAGGTGCTGAGTTGCGGACCGCTGATCCTCTTCTCCTCCGCTCGCCCGCGCTCCAATTGCACCAGCGGCTGATCGATCACATCCCTGACCGCTCCTATCCGTTCTTCGTAGGTGCGAATCTCCGCGTGCATCGCCTGAGCCCTGGCCAGGTGTTCGCGTGACTGAACGAGATCACACTCGAGCCCGCACGCGTAACACAGCAGCGGCTGCGAAGCCACTCGCTCGAATTCTTCATGAGATGGAGCAATTGCCGTCGGGCGTCCGTCGATTATCTTAACCGGCAGCTCACACGGCGGGGAGATTTTCGCTTTTATGCCCTTCGTGTACTCGCGCGCATTGAACTCGCGTTTCACAAGGGTGTCGATGTGGTCCCACGGCAGCTGAACCAGCGGAGCGCCGGGTTTGTCGAACTCTCGAACCGGGAACTCCTGAAGATAGGGCTCAATACTCACGCCCTCGACGCTGAACGCCTCCATCCATTTCTTGAAATCGAAATGGTCGGTCCAGCCATCGAACCGGCAACCCATCCGCCAGGCCCGCTCGATCACCTTGCAAAGCGCGCGGTCGCCACGCGAGATAATGCCTTCAAGCACCGACGTCTCGGCGTGATGCACCTTAACGTCAATCCGGTATCGACGGCCCAGGTCTTTTAGCATTCGCTGCTTGCGTTTGATTGAATCGATGTCTTCCTGCCGGCACCACTGAAAGGGCGTATGCGGCTTTGGTACGAAGTAAGAGGCCGAGCAAGTGGCCTTCACATTCTTGTTGTACCTGGTCCTGCCAAGCTCGCGCACTTTTCTTCCAAGCTCGGCAATTCCCATTACGTCGTCATCTGTTTCGGTAGGCAGCCCGATCATGAAGTACATCTTCATTGCCGACCAGCCTTCCTCAAACGCGACGGAGCAGGAGTTCATCACGTCTTGCTCGGTTATGTTCTTGTTGATCACGTCCCGCATTCGCTGCGTACCCGCTTCGGGTGCAATAGTGAAACCGGTCTTTCGAACGCGGGCGATCTCGCGAGCAAGCGATTCGGTAACACCCGATGCGCGCAGCGACGAGACTGAGAAGCTGACATTGCGACGCTCGAGCTCGGTTCCCAACATTTTGACCAGCGGTTCGAGACAGGTGTAATCGGCTGTCGAGAGTGAAGTGAGACTTGTTTCGTCGTAGCCGCCTTTTTCGATGCCGTCGAGGATCGTGTCCACGATCTGCTTCGGGTCTCGCTCACGCACCGGGCGATAGATCGTTCCGGCCTGGCAGAACCGGCAACCGTCGACACAGCCGCGCGCGATTTCTATCGCCACTCGATCGTGCACCGCCTCGATCGCCGGAACGGGCGAATCCGAAGGGAACGGATACTGGTTGATGTCTTTGACTACGCGGCGGCGAACCGGGAAGGGCAAGTCTTCATCTTCGGGTTTATCGACGATCAGCAGACCGTGATGCGCGCTGACCGACGTAGGATAAAGCGACGGAACGTACATGCCTTCAATGCGCGCAATCTCTCTCAGCACTTGCTCACGAGTCAGTTCCATATCCGAGTCTCGCAGCTCGATGTAGCGCGATACTAACTCGGGAAACGCTTCTTCGCCGTCACCGATCACAAACACATCGATGAAATCGGCAACCGGCTCGCAGGAATAGACGGTCGGACCACCGGCGATTACCAGAGGGGCATCCAGACCGCGCTCGCGGGTGTGGATCGGGATGCCGCCGAGATCCAGCATCGTCAGCACGTTGGTGTAAGTCATTTCGTACTGAAGCGAAAATCCGACGACGTCGAAATCCCGAAGCGGCGTATAGCTTTCAAGCGAGAGCAACGGAATGCCTCGTTCGCGAAGCCGGGCTTCCATGTCCGGCCACGGCGCGTAGACACGTTCGGCGGCCCATCCTTCGCGCTTGTTCAGGAGGCTGTAAAGAATCTTGAGCCCAAGGTGGCTCATCCCGATCTCATAGGTGTCCGGGAAGCAGAGCGCAATACTCGCGTCAACTTCGGTTGGCGGCTTGCGGACCGCGTTCCATTCGCCCCCAACATAGCGGGCCGGCTTCTCCACAAGCGGGAGAATCGAATCAAGTTCTGCGCGGTAGCTACGGTTTTGGTTGATCACCAGAGGTCCTTCATATCCGTTAATTCACAAATCTTCTCATCCTGACGCTAAGAGCCAGGCCTACGCCCATAAACATCGCCATCACAGCTGTCCCGCCATAACTCATCAGCGGCAGCGGGATCCCCATTATCGGCAAAATCGCGACTACCATCCCAAGATTGCATAGTATGTGAAAGGTTATCAATCCGACGAAACCCATCACCAGCAGCGAGCCTGCCCGCTCCCGAGATGCTTTGGCTACGGCGATCAACCTCCAGATCAGCAACAGGTATAGGCACATCATAAGCAGCACCCCGGCAAGCCCGGTCTCTTCCGCAATAACCGCCGCTATGAAGTCGGTCCAAGCAAAAGGCAAGAACCCCAGCTTGCCTTGCGTTCCCTGTCCGAGCCCCTTCCCCAGAACGCCGCCAGAACCGACCGCAATAACCGACTGAATTGTCTGATATCCAAAGCCCTTGGGATCCGCTTGTTCGGGATGGATGATGACGTTTATTCGTTCTTTCTGATAGCCTTTCAAATGAGGATAGACAGCTATCAGACCTACCACAATTGCGACCGCTCCCACAGCAAGGAATATCTTGCGCATGCCGCCGAGAAAATAAAATGTGCCGATGATCGCTCCAAAAGTAAGGGTCGTGCCAGTGTCGTGTTCGAGTAGAACCAGAATGACCGGCGGCATAACTATCGCGCCCATGATGATCATGTCTCGCAACGACAAAAACGATTGTCGTACGTTGGCGAGGTGGCGAGCTAGCATCAGTATCGTGGCGGCTTTAGCAAACTCGCTTGGTTGCAAGCTGAATCCGGCCAATCGCAGCCAGGCGCGGTTGCCATTTATCTCAGTCCCGGCAACCAGCACTACCACCAGCAATACCAACACCGCACCGTAAAAGAAGGGCGCTATGTCAAACACGATCTTGCGGTAGTCAGTGAACATTATCGCGATGGCGATCGCCAGCCCGATCCCTAGCGAGATGATCTGTTTCTTTACATAGCCGCTGTCGGGCGCGCTGCTCGCGATCCCGATGCAACCGAAAACGGTGAGAGCGATCGGGGCGATCAGGAGAAGCCAGTCCACGTCCTTTAGTTTTTTTTGATTGATATCAACCATTAAAACCCGCTCGCATTAACGCTCATCGAGTTGCTCTACAACACCGCGAATCAACGATTGGAAACCTATCGAATCAACCCTTCATTGAACTAACGGACGGCGTTTTCGATCCGTGTCCGGGACGGGTTTCGCTCCGGTAGCAGCACGGCTTACTTCGACTTTCGGGGGTGTGTTCAAGGCTAAGAGTTCAGGAAGGATCGGGCGGCCGAGTTTCTTCGAGAAGTAGGCGGCTTCGACCAGCTTCACTTTTGGCCCGGACGCTGAAGCGCCCCAGCCTCCGTTCTCGGTTATGCAAACAACGCCGATCTCTGGCTTTTCCTGAGTGTGCGTGGGGGCAAAGCTTATGAACCACGAATGATCCTTGTGTTCTTTTGTCCGGACCTTCTCTCTGGCGATCACTTGCGCGGTCCCGGTCTTCCCGCCGATGTTCAACTCGCGAGGAAAGCCGACGCCGCCGGCGGTTCCACCCTCATTCACCACACCCCACAGTGCATAATCAATAATGGCAACAGTCGTCGGCGACAGCTTCAACTCGGTTGGTTCGTTGTCGAAGTATTTCACCGGCGCAAGCTGGGTCGCTCTGGCCTCCTTGAAAACGTGGGGCTTATAAAACTTGCCGCCGGTGATTATACCGGCTTCGGCGCGAAGCAATTGAAGAGGAGGAACGGCGACGGAACCCTGACCGATTGAAGCGATCGCGGTGTCAAAATCCTTCCATGCCGGATCGCGCGGGTTCACACGCTTTTTCCATTCACGGCTGGGGATGATGCCCCGTTGCTCGGAGGGAAGATCCACGCCGGTTTTCTGTCCCATGCCGAAACGCGATACCCAATCGTGGATCATATCCACGCCCATCTTGAGCCCAAGCCGATAAAAATAGCCGTCGCACGAATGGACAATGGCAGCGTGTATGTCTGGCATCCCGTGATTCCCGCCGCTGTCGTTGAGGAATCGGTTGCCGAGTTGTAGACCGTGGCCACAAACGATCTTGGAGTTCTTGGGGGTAATAACCCCTTCCTCCAATGCCGCAGTTGCCATCATTATCTTCCAGGTCGAGCCCGTGGGATAGATGCTCTGGATAGCTTTATTGAACAGAGGGTGCGCCGGGTCGTTCACAATGGCGCGTACTTCTTTTCGGTTCTCGGTTACAACGTTGCGCGCAAAGACGTTCGGATCGAAGCTTGGCACCGAAACCATTGCAAGTATTTCGCCGTCCTGAGGATTCAAGGCAACCAGAGCACCCGTTTCGTTTTTCGAGGTGAACAAATTCTCGGCGAGCGACTGCAGGTCAAGGTCGATCGTCGTTATCACATCCTGTCCTCTAATGGGGTCGATCCTTTCAAGCTCGGCCTTAGGAACACCACGACTATCGACGATGACCCTCCGCATTCCATCTTTGCCGCGGAGAACCTGATCGTAGACTGCTTCGATTCCACCTTGTCCTATTATGTCGCCGGCCTTATATCCGGCGTCTTTGAACTTAGGAATTTCGAGTTGCTTTGGGTTTACCTGGCCGATATAGCCGAGAAGATGGGCGGCCAGCTTGCCGTATTTGTAGATACGCTGCGGCTGTTCCTCGATAGATATCTCAGGATGCTCGAGTTCATGAGAGCCGACCCACTGCAGATCGGCCGGCGAGGCGTTTTGCTTCACCAGCACCGGTAGTGATTTTGCTCTCAGTGGGTTATTCAGCTCGGCCAGCACCTCGGCCCGATCGACATCCAGATTCTGTGCGAGAGCGTTTAGTGTGTCTTCTTTGTCGGTTATGTCCTCGGGTATTACGACGACGTTGAAAGCTGAGTCACCATCGACCAGGACTTTTTCGTTACGGTCGAGGATTCTGCCGCGCGGAGCTGGAATCGGGATTTCGCGGATTCGATTATTCTCGGCGCGCGCCTGGTAATCGTCGTGCCGGGCGACTTGAAGCACGTAAAAGCGAATCCCCAGCGCGATAAACACCACCAGCACGAGATACTGGATAAAGTACACTCGGAGCTCTAAATTGAAGACATCTTCTTTCAGGTTCGAGCTGCTACTCATAAAATCTCTTCTTTATCGCCATTCGACGAGCGGTTGCCTGTTCAGAGAAGACCCGGTCCAGCACCGTAAACAGGATGATGGACGTCACCGTATCGCCAAGTACCTTCCAGCCGATCGTCGTGCCGAACACGCCCCATTTCGACACGAACGGCAAAGTTTGTTCAAGCATCTGGTGAAGCGCGACAAACAATACCGTGTTCGCTGCAGACGCTACAGCGGCAACCGATAACCGCGCCAAAGGATTTTCAAGCGAGAACCGCACGCTTGCGGTTCCCACTAGATAGCCTATCAGTGTCTTCGAGAATCCTCCAACACCAAGGATCCCTCCTCCAACCGCATCCCCGCCCAGCCCGGCAACCAGCCCGGTTGACATTCCAAGAACCGGCGAGCGCTGCAGTCCGAAGTACACAGTCACTACCAGGGGCAAATCGATGTAACGAAAAAACCCCAGATAATTCGGAAGGAGCATTTGGAGCAAGAGCGCGACAACTATGGTCAGGGCGATTTTGAAGGTCTGCACTCTTTAGGCTACCCCTTCGAATTGCGGATTGCGGATTGCGGATTGAAGTGAATTGCGGATTGCGGATTGCAGATTGCGGAACTGATGCTTTTCGGTCTGGCCAATCCGCAAACCGCAAGCCGCAATCCGCAATTCCTTTCACTTCCCTTCATCGAATTTCAAATCCTTTGGCTCAACAAGAAGCACCAGTACATGCTCGACGCGATCCACAGGGGCTGCCGGTTTTACGATGATTCTGTGCCACGGCGCGCTTGGGTCCGCTTCGATGCTTTCCACAGTTCCAACTAGAAGACCTTTTGGATAAATCCGATCGAGACCGGTAGTCACTATCGATTCACCAATTTCTACTTTCTCGCTGTTAGAGATGTTCTTGAGCTCGGCGCGATGGTCGTCCATCCCGCGAATTTGACCCATAGCCCGGGAGGCCTGGAGCATTGCGCCGACCCCTGCGTGCTTGTCGGTGATTATCTGCACCATCGCGAAGTTCGGTCCGACTGCAATGACTCGACCCACTATCCCGCCGGCGGTAGTAACCGGCATATCCCGTTTTACCCCGTTGAGAGTTCCGCGATCTATAATCAAACGGCGGAACCACAGACTTGCATCGCGGGAGATCACATTGGCGGCAAGCTCTCGATACTGAGGACGGGTGGGTAAAGCCAGTTGGGTTCGCAGCAAATCAAGCTCGGCGGCTCGTTCCAGCGCGTTGTTCCGCTCGGCGGTCAACTGATCGACTCTCTCGCGGAGGTCGACGTTCTCTTCCCGGGCATGCCGGAGATCGATATAGCTGCCACCTGCGCCTTTAATCGACGAAAAAACGGAATCACTCACCCGCACTATCGGCGCAAAAGCGGTTACCATCCAGACGCGCAGGACGGATTGCTCGCTGTCAGGATCCCGCGCGTTTGTCGACATCAGCACGACTTGCGAGAGCAATAGTGCGGCCAGTATCCAGGGTGCTTTTTGCTGTGCAGCGCTTGCACTCATAGGAATGGGGTTGAGGTTCAGGGTTGGGAAAGAGATTTAGCCAACTGAACTTCTTGTTCCCCAGCTTACAGTCCGTGGTGGAGCATAGTGTTTTCCCAGCTTACGCGGCTGAGCAGGTCGAAGTCGGCGAGCATCTTGCCTGTTCCGAGCGCGACCGAGGATAGGGGGTTCTCGGCCAACGAAACGGGCACTCCTGTCTCGTGCATTAATCGCTTGTCTATTCCCTTGAGCAACGCGCCGCCGCCGGTTAGCACGATGCCACGTTCGGCGATGTCCGCCGACAGTTCGGGGGGCGTTCTCTCGAGAGCAACGCGCACTGCATTCACGATCGTCGAGATTGGGTCCGCCAGGGCTTCGCGAACCTCTTCATCGGTGATCGTCAAAGTGCGGGGGACACCCTCAATCAAGTTGCGTCCTT
>DASRIZ010000455.1:0-24047 GCA_035649735.1 Blastocatellia bacterium
CGAATAACGTTACAAGAGGGGAGAAGTCTGAGGTCAGAAGACAGAAAACAGAAGTCAGAGGTCAGAGGTCAGCATCTCAACTCTGCTTTCTGCTTTCTGCTTTCTGCCTTCTGCTTTCTGCTTTCTGGTGCCACCGCTATAATTTTTCCAAGGCAACGATGACCAAGCAGCCCGAAGAAGGCAAGATCTGGGAATGGCGGGCGTTCGGCGCACTCAACGATACGCTCCGCGAAACCGTCCAGGCTTATCCAGTCAGGTCCGGCATCCTCGACCATCACGGTGAAGACATTTACCTGATCGCTCCGCACAGCGATCAAAACGTAAAGCTTCGGCGCAACGCAAACAGGTGGATTCTCAAGCTCAAGTTGTTGGTCGCCACGCGGTCACGACCGTTCGAGCTCTATGATGAAAGCGCCGACTTCACCTACGAGTTCCCTATGCCACTCGACATACTGAAAGAGGCAGCTCGGTTGCTGGAGGTCAGCCTTCCGGACGTCGCTCTGTCAACAGAAGAATTCCCGGAGGCGGAATTTGTAAAGGCACTAAAGAATTCAACTCCGGCGGCCGCCGACATCTGGGTGTCCAAAACGCGTTCCCAATATCAATTTGAAAACGGATGGGTCGAGCTGGCTGATGTCAGTTTCGCGAAACGTGGAACCCAATCGCTTTCAGTTCACTCGCGTAACTTAGATGTCGTGAAGGAAATGGTTGAGCGTCTGCAGCCAGGCGATGAGATGAAGCCAATGAATTACATCGAAGCGTGCCGGCGTTGGGGTTGAGCGGTTAATTTTTTCGTAGTCCCGCGTCGGAGGTAGCGTAGACTGTCCAGTCTGCGCGACTTTTGGCTGGGCGCAGACTGGACAGTCTACGCTACCTCCGACGCGCGACTGCGAAACGGGACTACGAAACAATCATTTGAGCCTTGTGCCGTTGGGAACATCTTCACCAAAAGTCGCAAGCACCGGACGGCCGTCCTCTCCTACCGAAGCCGCTAATAACATTCCGTTCGACTCTAGTCCGCGGAGTTTTCGAGGCGCCAGGTTCGCTACAACAATTATCTTCCGGCCTACAACCTCCTCAGGTGCATAGTGCTCCGCGATGCCCGCTAGAATCTGTCTGGGTTGAGGCTCGCCAACGTCGATCACCAGTCTCAGCAACTTGTCTGCCTTGGGAACCTTCTCGGCTTCAAGCACCGTCGCAGCCCGAAGCTCGACCTTGATAAAGTCGTCTATCGTTATCACCGGAGCCGTTGAAGGCGCAGGGGTTTCGATCGCCGGGGGTGCGGTTTTCTCGGAGACGGTCTGTGGGTCACGACTCTCCCCGCCTGCCGGAGCTGCTGCTTCGTTTTCGATCTCGGTCATTATCTTTTCCTTATCGAGTTTCGGGAACGCCGGGCTGATGCGATCGATTCTCGATACCTCAATCGGCTCACCCCACGTAACTGCGTTCGGATCAATTCGAAGTGGATCGCCTTCCAGCCCCATCTGATCCCATATTTCCCGCGAGGTCACAGGCAGCGTTGGAGCGACCAGCAGCACCAGATGACGCAATGCTTCGTACGCGGTTGCCAGAACGTTCTCGAGTTGCGGCCGCACCGATGGTTCTTTCGCGAGCTTCCATGGCTGCTTGTCGGTGATAAATTTGTCGACTCGGGCGATGCCCGCCCACGCAGCTTCAAGCGCGCGTGAGAAGTTATAAGCGTCAAACTCACCGTCAAACCTTTTCTTTGAGTCGGCGATCTGTCTTGTCACGTCCGCAACGTCCGGGTCCTGTTCTTTCCCGGGACGCGGTGGAACGCCGCCGAAGTAATTCTTGATCATAGTCAGCGTTCGGCTGGCGAGATTGCCCAGGCCGTCCGCAAGATCGGAGTTCGCCCGATCGATCAGACCCTGATAAGTCACTTCCCCGTCCTGACCAAACGCAACCTCGCGGAGCAGATAGTATCTGATCTGATCGTTGGTGAAATAGCGGTGCAACACTTCGAGTTGAATCGCATTTCCCAATGTCTTGCCCATCTTTTGCCCGCCGCGGAGCAGCATCCCGTGGACAAAAACCGTCCGAGGCAGCTCAACGCCCGCACCCATTAGAAACGCAGGCCAGTAGACCGCGTGAAACCTCAATATGTCCTTGCCTACCAGGTGAAGCGCGGGCCAGTATCTTTCGAAGTCTTGATACCGCTGATTGCCCCAACCCAGTGCGCTAATGTAGTTTGTCAACGCATCCAGCCAAACATAAATCGTATGGCTCGGATCGCCGGGAACCGGTACTCCCCATTTCACTGAGACACGACTGATCGACAGGTCCTTGAGACCGCCGGAAACAAACGAAATCACTTCGTTGCGGCGCACATCAGGCTGGACAAACTCGGGACGCGACTTATACAGATCGAGCAGCGGCTGCTGGAACGCCGAAAGCTTGAAGAAGTAGCTCTCCTCCGAGATGCGATCGAGCGGCTTTTCGTGGATAGGACAAACTGGCTCGTCGGTCTGGGCGTCGTCTTTGAACTCATTGCAATAGCTGCAGAACCAACCCTCATAATTTCCCTTGTAGATAAATCCGCGCTCGTCTAGCAACCGCCAGATCTGCTGGACACTTTCTTCGTGATGAGGATCTACGGTTCGAATCCAACGGTCGTACTCGATCCCGAGTCGGTTGAACGCTGACTTGAATTCCTCGACCACTAGATCGACTTGCTGTCTTAAAGGAATACCCTTCGCTTCGGCGGCGCGTTCGATGTTGATGCCGTGCTCGTCGGTCCCGGTCAGAAAGAACGAGTCAACTCCGCGTTGCCGCTTGAATTTTGTAAGGGTATCAACAACCAGCGTTGTGTATGCGTGCCCGAGGTGAGGCTTCGCGTTGACGTAGTAGATAGGTGTTGTTACGTAGAAGGTCTTTTCCCCCATCGCGAACGGTCCTATGCGGTCAAGAGAAATGACAAATGAGAAATGACAAGTGGAAAATGGAAAATCGAGAACTTGGAATCTCTATTTTCCATTTTTCCACTTGTCATTTCTCATTTGTCATTTTCCTCTCTCTGTTCATCCTTTGTGACCCAAAATGAGCGACATCGCCTCAGCGCGCGTGCGTTGATCTTTCAAAAACCCTCCCCGCAGCGCACTCGTAACCGCTTTGGCTCCCGGCTTTTTGATGCCCCGCATCTCGATGCACATATGCTCTGCTTCGATGACCACCATTACCCCGGTCGGTCGCAGCATCTCGTCGAGCAAGTCGGCAATCTCCGTAGCCAGCCTCTCCTGAATCTGCGGTTTGCGCGCCATCAAATCCGCAACTCTTGCGAGCTTTGACAGCCCAACGATCCGCCCGTCCTTCGGTATGTATGCGATATGCGCGACGCCGAAGAACGGTAACAAATGATGCTCACAGATCGAGTAGAGTGGAATGTCTTTTACAATCACCATCTCGTCGTGAGTTTCAGCCGGTATTACGTGCAGATGTTTGCGCGGATCGTCGTGCAAGCCGGCGCAAATCTCTTCGTACATGAGAGCGACTCTGCGCGGTGTTCCTTCGATGCCTGGACGGTCTGGATCTTCTCCGATGCCTTCCAGGATCAATCGAACACCTGCCTCCACTTTTGACACGTCAAAAGAGTTGCGTTCGCGACTGCTGATTTTTTTTGAGTTCGCCATCTTATCGGTTCGGCTGATCTTAAGATTCCAATCTCTGTCGATATACCGACGTCGCTGCTGCGTGCACTTCCGAAAAAGGCGTCTGCGACGCAAGAGCAAGTCTCGCGCAATCTTCGTACTCAGGCTGAAAGTGTAGCGTGCGCGCGCCATCACGCGCTACCTTGATCCGAACCGGTCCGTATCGCGTCTCAACAGTCTCGATAGCGCGTTCAAGCACTCGCCGCTTCGCTTCATGGTAGCGGACACCCAGCGTCGTAGTCTCTCTCAGCAACATCTCGATCACCGAATTAAGTGTCTCGGGCTTTGATAGAACCGTCAGGAGAACCGCGGGTCTGTTCTTCTTCATCTGAACCGGTGTCATATAGACATCGAGCGCTCCGAGCGCGAAAGCGTGTTCCATTACAAAACCGTAGAGCTGGGGATTCATATCATCGATGTTGGTTTCGATGACAACTATTGTCTCGTCAGCTTGTCCCGGAGTAGCGAGCTCGCACTCTACCTGCGATCGAGTCCCACCAGTTGATTCCCTCACATCGGTTTCCTCAATGTCGCCAAGTATCATTCGCAGCGCATTCGGGAAGCCCTCAGGATTGCGTGATCCGGCCCCGTAGCCGACGCGCGCGACCCGCATTGTCGGCATCGGTCCAAACCCTTCACAAAGCGACGCGACAATAGAAGCGCCGGTCGGAGTCACAAACTCGCCGTCACCGTCGCCTGCGTAAACAGGAATGCCGCGCAACAATTCGGCAGTCGCGGGAGCGGGAATCGGCAACCGCCCATGTTGAGTGTCAACCCAACCGTTGCCTAACCTCACCGGCGAGCAAAAGAATCTCCTAACCCCGAGCAGCTCAAAACCGATCATCGCGCCGACAATGTCGATGATCGAGTCCACCGCGCCCACTTCGTGAAAATGAACCTTTTCGGGAGTCGTCCCGTGGACGCGCGCTTCGGACTCCGCCAGCAGTTCAAAGACATGGATTGCGTGATTCTTGACGTGCTCAGTTGTCTTCGAGCCACTAATTATCGCGCGAATTTCACCAATGGTTCTTGAAGGCTGGCGCGACTCATCTACTTCAACATCAAATTTTGTGGCGGCGAGGACACTTCGCTGGACGCGCCGGCTCGCGATTGAATAGCCCTCGAGCCCGAGCGACGCCACTTGCAGTTTCAGTGATTCCAGATCCGCGCCCAGATCAAGCTGGGCGCCGATGATCATGTCGCCGCTGACGCCGGCAAAGCAGTCGAAGTAAACAGCTCTTTCTATTGCGTATCTCCTTTGCGTCTTTGCGGTTCTTTGCGTCTTTGCGCGAAACGAACCAGTTTAACCACGTTCATTCAAAAACTGTGGCAGCACCTCACCAGCCCGGCCGAGCAACGTGACATCCGCAATAAACGAAATATCAGTCATCTCCGGATTGATCTCAATGATCCGCGCGCCTCGCCGCTTCGCCGTTATGGGCAGCCCCGCCGCCGGATAAACAACCGCCGAAGTTCCGATCACAAAAAAGAGGTCAGCTCGCGCAGCCGCTTCCTCGGCGCGTTCAAACACACCATCGGGAAGCAACTCCCCGAACAGCACCACATCGGGCCGAGCTGGGCCGCCACAACCCAGACATCTCGGCGGATTCTCTTCAAGCGGCGTTTCGCGAGCTTCGAACGTGCTGGCGCAGCGAAGGCATCGTGCGCGCCAAATGTTGCCGTGCAGCTCGAGGACTTTTAGACTGCCAGCGGCGCGATGCAGATCATCGATGTTCTGTGTGATTAATGTAAACTCGTCGAACCTTCTCTCCCATTGAGCGAGCGCCAGGTGTCCCGGATTGGGCTCGATGCTCTTGAGCATCCCTCTTCGATAATCGAACCATTCCCAGACGAGTTTAGGATCAGTAGCGATGAGCTCGGCGGAAGATAATTCGGTGACGGGTCGCCCGCGCCAGGTCCAGATATCGCTATCGCCCCCGCCACGAAAAGTAGGCACGCCACTCTCGGCAGATATGCCGGCTCCTGTGAGCACGACGACGCTTTGCGCGCGATCGAACAACGAAAGGAGTTCATCTGTTACATTTGTCAGAACCATCGCGACTCTCGATATCAGGGTAAAACCCAGATGCTATAGACCGCAGCGACGCGAAGTCAAGGATTTGAAACTTAAGCATTTTGAGCCCTCCGCGTGGGCACGTATGCTAGCTTGCGAGCGAAAAAAACCCCGCCACCTTTCACAAACATCAAGGCCGCTGATAATATTTTCGATTCCGAAGGCAATGAGAAACCGTACTGTGCTAGACAAGCTCGAGAACCTGATCAGTCTATGACTATCCAGGAAACAATGCGCGAGCGGGTGCGCTCGGCCATTAAGAGAGTCTTCGATATCGATCTCGCCGAAATACCAGTCGAGGTGCCGCCAAGGACCGACCTGGGTGATCTTGCGTTCCCGGTCTCCTTCGAGCTCGCTAAAAGACTCAAGGCGTCGACTGGTCAAAAACATAACCCTCGAGACATCGCAACGAAGCTCGCAGATGAGTTGCGCGGCAGCGAAGACGTTGCGCGCGTCGAAATTGCCGGCGCCGGCTATCTCAATCTCTATCTCGATCGCGCCCGCTTCTTTTTGAACTCGCTCGGCGAACCGCAAGCTCTCACGCCTCAACTGGGCGGCAAGATTATTGTCGAACACACTGCGGTCAATCCCAATAAGGCGGCTCACATTGGTCATCTGCGAAACGCGGTTCTTGGCGACACTACAGTGCGAATGCTGCGCGCTGCCGGCGAAACCGTCGAGGTACAAAACTACATCGACAACACCGGCGTGCAGGTAGCAGACGTGGTCGTCGGGTTCAAACACATCGAGGAGAAGTCGCTGGATCAGATCAAGGCCATCCAAGACAGGTTCGACTATTATTGCTGGGATCTCTACGCGAGAGTTGGCAGTTTTTACGAAGAGGACAAATCTCGGTTAGCGTTTCGAACCGAGGCTCTGCACGGGCTCGAAGCGGGTGAAGGCGAAATCTACGAGATGGCGGACTACATTTCGACGCGCATTCTCGAATGCCACCTGAACACTATGGCTCGCGTCGGAATTCGGTACGATCTCTTGCCACGAGAGTCGGACGTTTTGCACATGAATCTGTGGAGCCGCACCTTCGAGTTGCTCAAACAGCGCGGCGCCGTCGAGTACGCAACCGAAGGCAAGCTGGCGGGTTGTTGGGTGATGCGCTCTACTGATGAGTCCGGTGAAGGTGAGGAGACCGAGCACGAGCTGGATAAGGTGATCGTTCGTTCGAACGGTACGGTAACCTACACCGGCAAGGACATCAGCTTTCATTTGTGGAAACTCGGGCAGCTCGACATCGATTTCTACTACAAGCGGTTTCATCTCTATCCGGACGAGCACGTTGTGTGGATCACAAGTTCCAATCCAACAGAAGAGGATCCGGCACACCCAAAGTTTGGAAGCGGGGCCGCTTACTTCAACGTTATCGATATCGGGCAGTCCTACCCGCAGCATTACGTAAAGCTCGGCGTGATGGCTGTTGATCACGACGAACGAGTCGAACGCAGCGCACATCTCGGCTATGAAAAAGTGGTGTTGACTACCGCAACCGCCGAGCAGCTCGGACAACAGGTCACCGACGAGGACCGGAAGCGCGGCGTGGTGAGCATGTCCGGGCGAAAGGGACTCGGAGTGAAGATCGATGACTTTATAGATCAGCTTGAGGCCACCGCGCTTTCTGAAGTTGCAAGCCGGCACCCTGAATTGAGCGTAGAGCACCAGCGTGAAGCCGCGCACAAAATTGCGGTGGGCGCATTAAGATACTTCCTTCTCAAGTTCACCCGCAATTCGATAATCTCGTTCGACTCTAAGGAGGCGCTGGCGTTCGACGGCGAGACAGGACCGTATCTTCAATACTCGGTCGTTCGAGCGAATTCAATTTTTCGCAAGCTTGCAGACGCGGGCATCGATGTTAGCGGCGCCGAAACTCGCGAGATCGCTTACGAACGTCTTGGAGAATTGCTCAGCGGCGAAGACGGCGACAATCTGTGGTCGGTCATCTATTTGGCAGAGAGACTCAGCGACACTATTCGCGGTGCCGTCGCGGCGCTCGAGCCGGCGGTTGTTGCGAAATGGGCATTTCAGCTTGCCCAGCGATTCAACATCTTTTATCACAATCATCACATTCTTTCGGAACAAGATCCTGCGCGCCGGGCGCTGCTTGTTGCGATCACAACCATTTTGAGAAGGCAGTTGATTCGCGCGCTTGATGTGCTTGGGATTGAGGCTCCTGAAAGGATGTGAGTCCGCCTCGGAGCTCGGCCTGAAGGCGGAGAATAGCATAGACGTTAGTCTGGGTCTGGAATCGAAACTCAGGCTACCGTCAGACGAGCGCAGACTAAAGTCTATGCTACTTTCGCCGGGCCAAACTGCAAACGTGTAGCAAAGGATCGCGCGAATCGTTACAGTCCTGGGTAGGGTCTTTAAAAAGGATCGTTATGTTGATCGTAATGAAACCGGACGCCACCGACGCCCAGGTGGAGGAAGTGCTCGAAACTATCCGAAACCTTGGATTCAAGCCTCATCCAATGCCCGGAACAACCCGGACTGCGATCGGAATAACCGGCAATCCGGGTGCGATCGATCCGGCTCATTTCGAAATGCTATCCGGCGTCTCCGAAGCCATTAGAGTCTCGAAACCCTACAAGCTGGTCGGACGCGATCTGAAACACGATGACACCATTGTACGCGTTGGAGACGTCGAAATCGGCGGGCTTGAACCCGCAATCATCGCCGGTCCCTGCGCGGTTGAATCCTACGACCAGACGATGGCAATCGCCGAAATCGTTGCATCTTGTGGCGTGAGACTTTTTCGGGCGGGCGCGTTCAAACCCCGCACTTCCCCTTACTCTTTTCAGGGGCTCGGCGAAGAAGGTTTAAAGATTCTTGCTGCGGTGCGCGATCGATTCGGGCTGAGCATCGTGACGGAGGTGCTTGACACCGAAACGGCCGATCTTGTCGAAGAGTACGCGGACATCGTGCAAATCGGCGCGCGCAATATGCAGAACTTCTCGCTGTTGCGGCGAGTTGGGCAGGCCAGTAAGCCGGTTATGCTCAAGCGGGGAATGTCGGCGACTCTCGACGAGTTGCTGCTTGCGGCTGAATACATTATGGCCGAGGGTAACTACAACGTAATCCTGTGCGAGAGAGGCGTCCGAACGTTTGCCGACCATACACGGAATACCCTCGACTTATCGATCGTGCCGGCAGTACAGCTTCGCTCTCATCTTCCGATAATCGTAGATCCGTCTCACGGAACCGGTAAACGTCACAAGGTGATTCCGCTTGCCCGAGCGGCGGTAGCGGCCGGCGCCGACGGTATTATGGTCGAAGTGCACAATCATCCCGAGCAGGCGCTGTCTGACGGTCCGCAAGCGCTTTTGCCGGAAATGTTCAAGCAGCTTGTCGACGAGGTCCGCGCTATTCACAAGGTGATTGCTGAGACGGCCAGGATCGGTTGACGATTTTCTATTTGCTATTTTTTATTTGCGATCTTAATTCGAACGAGTCAATTTTATTGAACACCGATGCGCAGACCAAGATTCGTTTAAGAACCTTCACCCTTACACCTACGCTGGCTGTCGCGATAATAGCGACTGTAATCTCACTCTCTTCGTTCGCATACTTCTTCGCCAATGGGATGACCAACGTCTATGGCGATGGAATAGCCCACGTCAACATCGCGAGAAAGGTAGTTGATTCACCGGAAGACTCGCTGTGGCGCCGATACATTCAGATCGGTTCGCCGTGGCTTCCACTGCAGACGATCGCAATGTTGCCGCTGGCAGCCAATGACTGGATGTGGCGAACCGGAATCGCCGGCAGCATCGTTTCTATGATCTCGTACATCATCGCAGCGTTGTCGCTCTTCTTGTTGGCCCGGAGTTTTTACGGAAATGAGAGCGGTCGATGGCGCGAAGCGCTCCCTGCTCTGACCGCCGCAATTTTCATTACCAATCCAAGCGTTCTGTACATGCAGACAACGCCAATGAGCGAGCCGGTGTTTATGGCGGCGTTGGTCACCGCGGTCTATTTGCTGCAACGATGGGTCGACGATCAGACCGCAAAGCGGCTGGCTATCGCGGCCATCGGCATGGCCGTGGCGACGTTAGCCCGCTACGAAGCCTGGCCCGTTGCCTTGCTTTCTATTCTCATTGTCGCTCTAACGTCACACGGCGATTGGACAACCAAAACTAAAACGGCGGGTTCGTTCGCATCGCTAGTAGCCATCGGTCCTCTGTATTGGCTCTGGCACAACTGGGCGATTTACGGCAACGCTTTTGAATTCTTGGGGGGTCCGAACTCCGCACGAGGGATAGCGTCGCAGAACAGAGTAAACTTCGCCTGGTCGCAAGTTTTCGTCGGGAAGCCTGTGCTGGATATTTTGATTATCGCAGCGGCAACCGCGGTGTGTGCCGGCCCCTTTCTCTTGCTGTTGAGCGGGACTGGTTTCGCACGGATGGTTGTCTCGAAACGCAAGTCGCTCCGGCAATACTCGCCTCTAGTGTTGCTCATTCTGCCCTTTTTCTTTCACGCGTTCAGTCTGTACCGAGGAGAGATTCAGGTATTTCCAATAAGCGCTTTTGGGCTGCTCAACATTAGATACGGATTGCCTCACCTGCTCGCCGTGGCACTCTTTGCACCGGCAGCAATACTGCTTTTTAAGAGTTCCGCGAGGCGGTGGGCGGGCGCTGCGGTTTGTCTGCTTGTCGCCCTGCAATATTTACACCTGATCTCAGAAGGACCCTCGCAGCTCGCCGTCTATCAGGAGGGCTATCGTAACGGCGTGAATGCCCGGCCGGTCAGAGAAAAAGCACGTGTAGCTTCGTTCCTGAGGGCAAATCCTCCGGCTGGACTAACCCTGATGCACACTGGCGCGCTCGGTCCGCTTGTAACGGACGGGGGATTGCGCTTCTCGAACATGATTCACGAGGGCACGAGCCGATGGCATCAACTGGATGATGGATTACCCAAGGATGTGACGACCTTAATAGAGATGGAGGGTGATCCGCTCGAGCGTCGAATTCGTGAAAGCTCCGGGCTAACAAGTGATCTCGCGACGCACTTCAAATTATTGTTTTCGGTTGGCGAGATCAAAGTATTCGAACGCCGGAAGGGCGATGAGTAAGGAGTTATTAACCCGGCGCCCGGCAAAGCTCAAATCGGATACATTCTTTAACGACAGACAGCCGATTCGCGGAGGATGATTTCCGAAGGTTTGTCCGGAGCTCATATGACGTCGATTCCGGTGTAGCTTCTATGAGCAAGTGTTCTCACTCGATTTCGTCCCGCCGCCTTCGCCAGGTACATCGCACGGTCCGCCATCTCCACCAGCTCATCCTTGTTCTTGGCCCCGCTCGGGTAGGTCGCGACCCCGAGGCTTGCGGTTACCTGTCCAACCCTGGGCACAGGCGTGGACGCGATTGCTTCCCTGAGACGCTCGGCCGCAACCATTGCGTTCTCACGATCACACTCTGGGAGAATCACCACAAACTCTTCGCCTCCGTAGCGAGCGCAGACGTCCGTTTCGCGCACGGTTTTCTTCATTATCGAGGCAACATGATTTAGCGTACGATCTCCAGAACGGTGACCGTGTGTATCGTTGATCCGCTTCAAATGATCCAGGTCAAGCAGAATAAGCGAGACCTGCTCATTCTTGCGATCGGCAAGCTTGGTCTCGCGATCGATTCGGTCTTGAAAGTGTCCGTGGTTGTACAGACCGGTCAGCGCATCGGTCATCGCTTGTTTCTGAACCTGTCGGAACAGACGCACGTGGCTTATCGCCACTGAAAGCTGATCCGAAACCGTCTTTACCATCAGCACTTCTTCATCTTCCCAGTTCCGAAGGGGTGTATCGTCCTCGATCAGCAGGGTTCCGATGACATCCGTACGATAGGTGATCGGCAACTCCAACGAGCACGGCGTCGATGAGCGCGCATCACCATTGCTGCCAATCACCGTTCTTGTTTGAAATATGTCGGATACCGCCGCTGGACTGGGGGGTTCAAACCCCGGCAACTCAGAAGTAGCTCCGTTTTTATAACTACTGAGCGAGAGTTTGTCGGTCGCACTGAGATGCGAGGGTGCTTCAGAACCGTCCCTCTCGGATTCTTCAGGACGCTCGTAGATACTCATGCCCTCGGGCATCTTGGTCCCTTCCTGCCAGAGGACGAGCGCAGCACGGCGCGCCCCCAACGCGCGGCCAACTTCGTCGACGGCAGTCTGGAGCATCGGTTCCAGCTCCAGCGTGCCTGAGATTGCGGAGCTTATGCGATTTGTGGCCATCTCGAGTTCATTTTGGCGCTGCATAAGCATTGTGACCTTTGTCGTTAACGTCAGCGCGAGTCTTAGCGATGAACTGCGCGTCGTGCAGGCGTTCACCAGCGTTTCAAATCTTTGGCGTTCGCGCGGTGTCTGGACACCTACGCGCGCCATGAGGTATTCGATGGCCGTGAACACTACATTGGGATCAAAAGTCCAAACCATATCATAAGCGCGTGTGTGGCTGTTTTTTTCACCGAGAACCAGGGATGAAGCCAGAAGCCCGCAGAAGCGGGGCTCCATCACGAGAATAAACGGACCGGTCTCAATACCGTGATAGTCGCATTCCTGCATGGCCGTCAGCCTGTCCGGGGTGTCCGGCTTCCACGAGCGCTCGACGCATTCACCGTCGCAGGAGAAAAGATAGACCCGTCTTGATGCGTTGGTCAGGGAATCAAGACGCTTCTTCTCGCGCTCGGCATCGCCGTTAAGACATCGCCCTTCGAGCACAAGAGCCGAGAGTCTATTCTCAGTTACAACGTCTTCAAAGTAGCGGACAAGACGAGTGACCGTTTGCTCGTTGCAGCGCACCGGCGCAAACTCCTCACGATGCTGGTCGGTAAGCACATAGTAGAGCGAATGCATGAAAGAAGGAGTTCTCTAGATCAGGGATTACCGATGCGGGGACCGAGCCAACTCGCTCATTCTACCTTGCGAGCACCGACTGTCAATTCTTTTCATTCGCCATCCGCTCATAGATCGCACATATTTACAACTATGTAGTTTTTTCACAAAGAGTTGGAAACTCCTACCGTGGCACGCTTCACTTCCATCGCGCCGGACGTAAGAATCACTGTTATTTTGATGTCCAGACTGTCCCCCCGCGGGTCCGCCCAGTGGCACGCCGCTCGCTCCCATCGGCGACGACCAGGTGCGCCTATTGATCTGGCTTGTCTTCGATCGACACATTATCAACTGGGAGGAGGTGAAGCGATGTCTAGGGTGCTTTGTCTGACGCTGTTGATGGCGGTTGGGGTCGCCTTTGAGACGGGTTGCGCGACAAAGAAATACGTTCGCAACCGAGTTGCAGAACGGGTCGCTCCACTGGAAAACCGCACGGGTGAACTGGAAGAGACCTCGCGCAGAAACACCCAACAGATAGGGGGGCTGAAGATGGGCGTAGAGGATGCACGCGTGCGAGCTGATAACGCTCAATCTACTGCTGACCGCGCGACTACTTCCGCGGAGCAGGCCAACGCCAGGGTTTCCGGCATTGAACGCGACGTTGAGGATTTTCGCGCCAATCTCGATAAGTACACGATGCAGGGAACGACGATGGTGTTCTTCAAGCCCGGCAGCGCGGTGCTCACCAAAGAGGCAATGGCCCAACTCGATATGTTTGCCAAGCAGATTAGTGACCGCCGCGGCTTTGTGCTCGAAATAGTAGGCTTCGGCGATTCGGAAAAGGCGAACAACTACAATCAGAGTCTTGCGCAACTGAGGGCCGAAGCGGTTCAAAGGTACTTGGCGGACAAGGACAACGTTCCGTTGATGCGAATGTTCACAGTTGGCTTTGGCGGAGCGAGACCGGCAATTGAGAATGCATCCACCAGTGCGACCTCCTCGTCCGGCACCTCGCACGCGCTGCCGCGGCGAGTCGAGATTCGCCTACTTACGAATGCGGCCGTCGAGCGGACGCCTGCGACCACCGGAAGTAGAAGAGCGGCTGCGTCAACATCCCGAAATCCATAATCACGATTGCCGAGTCACCGATGATTATTCCCAAAGCTGGCGGCCTTCACCTGTCCCGGTGAAGGTCGCAAATCGGGTGTCACCCGTCCTACCGGGCAATCATAAGCCTGAAGGCCTACCTCTGTAACAAATTCATTCTTCCCGGCTTAAGTGCTATAATCTTGGAGCAACCGGATTTAGGGTCGTGGCATCACAAGCAGTGAAAGGTCATGGCCTACATTACAACCACGTTGACAATGCCCGTGACCGGCGAACGAATCCAACCAGCGTCGGACCTGGAACTCGCCAGGGCAGCGGCAGCTGGGGATTCGGCAGCGTTTGAAAAACTATATGAAGAGCACCATCGGCGGGTTTATTCGCTCTGTCTGAGGATGCTCGGCACTGGCACGCACGCGGAAGATCTCACTCAGGAAGTCTTTCTGCAAGTCTACAAGAAGATCGGGAGCTTTCGTGGCGATTCGGCCTTTACGACCTGGCTGCACCGATTAACGGTAAATCAGGTGCTAATGCACTTTCGCAGGCGGGGCGTAAAGCTCGAGCACACCAGCGAGGAAGGCGACTTTACAAACGTCGTCGACACACCGCTGCAGAGCACCCGCAGGATTTCGATGGTGGACAGGCTAGCGCTCGAAAAGGCCATTTCGCAGTTGCCTCCTGGCTATCGAACGGTTTTTGTTTTGCACGACGTCGAGGGTTACGAGCATGAAGAAATCTCGAACCTCCTGGATGTTAGTATTGGGACATCGAAGTCACAGCTTCATAAGGCGAGAATGCGTCTTCGCGAGTTGCTGACCAAGAAGTAAACGGGAGAATCAGGTAAGAATAATGGGCTGTAAGCAGTGTCAAGAACTACTCTCCGACTATATCGATGGTGCGCTTGAGCTCGGCGAGCAGGTGAATATCGAGCGTCATCTTGGCGACTGCGAACCGTGCAGAGCGGTGCGAGACGACTTGCTTCAGATTGTTCACTTCAGCCATCAGCTTCCAATGCAGGCGCCGTCAGCGGCTTTGTGGCCGCGTATCAGTTCGGATCTTGCCGAGCTCCAGCCGACTTTCTGGACGCGCACGCTGAGATGGTTGGCAAGCTTCCGAACTTTGAACTTCAACTTCTCTGTTCCGCAGTTGGTCGCCGGCGTTGCCGCTCTCGTAATAGTTGCTTCAATCGGAGTGATGCTCTCCCGGCGCGACAACCCGCAGCCTGAACTAACCGCAAGCTCGGGGCAGTTATCGATGGCCGACGTCAGACCCCTCTCACAAACGGATCTGCAACAACTCGAGAAGCAAATCAGTCAGCTAAGCCAAACCGTCGAGCAGCGCAAAGAAGCGTGGGATCCCGAGCTTCGAACCGCATTCGAGCGCAATCTCTTGTACATCGACCAGTCGCTGGTTGAGTGCCGGCACCAGTTGAAGGACAACCCTTCCGACAATGTCTCGCAGGAATTGATGCTCAACGCATACCGCGAGAAAGTCCGCCTGTTGGAAGGCTTTGAAAAGTTCTAATCCTTCGCGGTAGCTCGACGTTGGAGTCTGGTGTCGCAAACGATGCTCAACAACAGCAGCCACACAAGACGCACAACCAAAAGATACTCGATCTGGCTTTCCCTAGGCATCCTGTTCGCGTTTGTGGTGACCCCGGCAGGTTCGCAATCGCGATTCGAAAGAACGTATACCCCACAGCATCCCGCTCATCTGACGGTCTCAAACGTCAACGGCAGTATCCACGTAACTTCCTGGCACAAGAAGACTATTAGCGCGCGGGCCAACGCGGCGTCCTACGTATCAATCGAAGACAAAGTCATCGGTGATGACATTACCATTTCGACAAAGCGCAACCTCAGGCTAGGCCGTGCCGACTTCGATATCATGGTTCCACCCGAGACATCGCTGACCATAAAAAACATTGTTGGCAACATAGAACTACGCGGACTCACCGGACACGTGAGCGTTCATTCTATCGATAGCGACGTTCACCTGGTGAAAGTCAACAGCCCGGCCGTCGATGTGATGGTCACCAGCGGAGACATCTTCTTCGACGGCGAACTGCACGCCGGCGGCTCTTACAGCCTCCAGTCGATGAAGGGCGATCTGGATGTCACCCTGCCCAGCGCGACGCCATTCAACCTCAACGCTCGAGCGTTAAGCGAGAACATAAACCTCGGTTCATTTCTTTCAAGCCTCTCCGGCCCCTCTCGCGGGCCAAAGGGGGTCTCCGGGACCTATCTCAAGGGCGGCTCTCGGCTCACTCTCACCGCTTACGCCGGGCGGATCTTTCTTCATAAGAAGTAATAGATCGCTGCCGTCTCCACCCACCCACTTTAGCAATCCCTGTCTCGCCGCTGGATTCGGAACATTTGGAGCCAATCGTCGTAGGTTTCCTTGGTGGGCGCGAGCGTAGAAAAACCCCCCGGCGTATGTTATAAAAAAGAGCGATCTGAAGGAGAAGCCTCTTTCAGTCGACCCCTGGGAAATCAGGTTGATTCGATTGGAAAGGCAGTTCGTTTAATGCGCAAAAGCGAAGTCAACTCTCCTCAAATCGCTGAGCTGTTAAACGATCCCGACTGTGCCCGTGAGAGCCGCACTAGCTCCGAATCCACCGACTTCGGCCCTGTCTCGGAAAAGCCGGAACGAATACCTCTCGACTCGATCCTTCCGTTTCTCCAGGAACGCATAGCGTTAACGGTCCCCAGCGAGTTACGACATCTTGATGGAGTATTGGATTATTTGAACGAACGAATGGTTCAGTTGGGGATTATCAATGCCGATGATTCAGAGGTGCTAATCGCATTAGATGAGGCTATCGTGAACGCGATCAAACACGGCAATAAGTGCGATCCGCGGAAAGCAGTTCATATCATCGCCGAGTTCAGCGCCGAGGGCGTCCGATTCACGGTGTCCGATGAAGGACCCGGGTTCGAGCGAGAGAATGTACCTGACCCAACTCAGCCTTGCAGGCTGCTGGAGCCAAACGGACGAGGCCTGTTGCTGATAAACCACATTATGGATGAAGTTCGTTTTAACCAGTGTGGCAATCGCCTGGAAATGTTCAAGCGCCCTGCAAATAAGACCCAATCTCACTTTCAATCGTCAAACCGTAAAACAACAACCGATTGATCCGAGTATCCGGCGGGTCGTTCCCAATCTCTTTGAGTAGGAGTCTATCCTCAGTCGGCTTCCTGTGGTCCCGTTACCTGGCTTGCTCGGACGGCCCGAAATGAGGACTCGCCGTTTAAGCGGGATTCAAAATCTCCAGGATCGTCGCGCCCTTGCGGACGAAGTAGAGCAAGGAGCGCGGTGGCTCGAACTCGATCAGAAAGATCTTCGCTCATCACTCGTCGCGCGCACTGCTCATCGTAGCCGTATTTTATAAGGGCGGATCGCAGGCGGTGCTGGCTCTCGCGAGAGCGTTTATTCAGGGCCTCGATGACCGACACTTCAAACAGAACTCTATCTTCAGCCGTCATCTGCTTGATCAACGGCTCGGTTGAGGATTGCTCAGAGCACAACCGCTCAACTTCGCTTGACACCAATTTCGGGTTACGTGGCAAGACGGAGCCACCTGGTGCAAAAGCTGAATTCGTTACCCAACGTCGTCTCCTCAGCTTACCCAGATAGACCATCAGGACCACCGCAGCAAGCTCTAGCAGAGCGAGGGCCGTAGCAAACCACCACCACGTGGATTCAAATTGAAACAAACCCGACCCCCGTCTCTTCTAACCGCCGAAACCCTCTCTCGCGATAAGCAGAAGGCTCCTAGTCGCAAGACACGTTCCCTTCGCAAAGCAAGGGCGTTCCATAACTGAAATGGAGTATGAAACCGCGGTAGCCTGCAGAATTAAGTTTCGAACGTCTGCCAGGACATTGGTTGTGAGGAGACGCCGTTTGTCACCGAACGTCTCAAACCAGAGAAGGCAGGGTCAGAGGGCAGAAGGCAGAAGGCAGAAAGCAGAAGGCAGAAAGCAGAAGGCAGAAAGCAGAGGGGCCGCCTTTTGCGTTCTGCCTTCTGCCTTCTGCCTTCTGTCTTCTGTCTTCTGCCTTCTGTCTTCTGTCTTCTTCCCTACGGTCGGGCCTTGTATTTCTCGTAGAGCTCCGTGTGTCTGCTCGTTAGCGGTATGTCGCGGCCGTTGATAAACACGTGCTTAATCTGGGTTCTTATTTCGAGCGGGTCGCCGTCGGTCACTATGAGATTCGCGATCTTCCCTTGTTCGATCGAGCCGATGCGGTCGGCAATCCCGAAAATCTCAGCCGGGTAGATCGTCACCGCCTTGAGTGCCTCTTCCTTAGGTAGTCCAAACGCGGCTGCCATTCCGGCGTGATAAGGCAAATTCCTCGAATACGCCGAATCGTTCGTCTGAAACGCGATCTTGACTCCAGCCTTCGACAGCAATCCGGCGTTGGTAAACGCGGCGTCGTAAGGGTCATCTTCCCTCATCGGCATTCGTAGCACCGGGCCTACGATGACCGGAATATTCCTGGCCTTGAGCTGGTCCGCGACTCGGTAGGCTTCGGCGCCCCCGGATATGATGCCCTTCAGTTTCATCTCTCCTACGAACGCTATGGCGTTCTTGATTTCGCGCTCCGAGTTGGCGTTTATCACAACCGGCATCTGGCCGCGCACAACCGGGATCAATGCCTCCAGCTTAAGATCGACGTTTTGCTTTGGCAGGCTTGGATCTTTTGCGCGCGCGTCTTTGGCATCGCCGTACGCCGCGGCGTCGCGCAGAATCTTCTTGAGTCCTTCGATCTGTCGCTCCTGTTCACGTCGCAAATCGGTGGCCGAACGTTGCTGTCCGCCGAACTCCCCTCCGAATCCGCGGCCGCCTCCTCCCCCAGGCCAGTTGATGTGCATCGCAACCGGCGACTTCAACACCATCTCATTCGGAGTCCAACCATCGAGATTCAGAATCGCGCTCTGCCCGGCAATCAATCCGCCGCGAGGCGCTGTGAGCGCGTTGGTCACTCCGTTGACTCGAGTCACTGCGATGTGCGAGCTGTCGGAATTAATCGCGACATCGACGTGAATATTGGCATTGTTGTCGCCGATCTCGCTCGTATCCACCGAGCCCGCAACGGACCCGATCTCGGTCAACCCGATCTCGGTGTCGGCATCCATCATTCCGGGATATACCGAGAGCCCTTTGCCGTCGATGATCTTTGCCCCCGACGGAACAGACGCATTTGCGCCAACCGCCGCTATCTTTCCGTTAACGATCACCACGGTTCCACTTTCAATTGCCGGGCCGGTCACGGTAATGATTCGAGCGTTGCGGATGGCGTAGGTGTCTCCCGAACTCTGGGCCGAAGCGACGCGCAGATCAGGCTCAACGAGTCCAATCGCGGCCGCGATGGTCAGGGCGATGAGTGTTAAGAGTTTCTTCATCATTCGTCTCCAAGGAGTCCGACAAACTTTAGTTTGTCGTTTGATGTCCGCTATCGACAAACTAAAGTTTGTCGAACTATCCGCTAGTTCGGCCTCGGTGATTCGCCGGGGCGAGGTTGAGGCTCATCCGGTCTTTCGGGTCGGGGCTGACGAGGTCCGGTACGCTGATCTCGCTCGCGTTTTATCAAGTCAGCCTTTTCGCGCTTAAGCACCTCGCGCTGCTTGAGATCCTCATTGCGATCAAAGTACACATCGCCCTCGATCATCGTAAGCTCGGCAACGGTGTACACCGAAAACGGATGATGGCTGAAGATCACCAGATCAGCGTCTTTGCCAACATCGATCGACCCAACGCGCTTGTCGATTCCGAGCTGAATGGCCGGATTTAGCGTCACCATGCGGAGCGCCTGTTCCTCGGCCACGCCGCCGTACTTCATTGCTTTAGCCGCTTCAAGATACAGCCGCCTGGCAAGCTCGTCCGAATCGGAGTTCAGCGAGACTATCACTCCGCGTGACGCCATCAGCGCGGCGTTGTACGGGATCGCGTCGTAAGCCTCCAGCTTGTAAGCCCACCAATCGGAGAACGTTGAGCCCCCGGTCTTGTGGGCCGCGATTTCCTTTGCGACTTTGTAGCCTTCCAGCACGTGCTGCAGCGTCTGCACGTGAAAGCCCAGCTCATCGCTGAGATTGAGCAGCATCAAGATCTCGTCATCGCGATAACTGTGCGAGTGGACCATCCGCTTCCCCTGCAAAATCTCGACCAAGGCCTCCAGCTGCAGGTCGCGGCGCGGGGCGATTGCAGTTTTGTCCTTAGCCTTCTTCGACTCGTACTCCTGCCATTCGCGCATGTAATCCTTGGCCTTTATGAATGCCTCGCGAATGGTCTGCTCAACGCCCATCCGAGTCGCGGGATAGCGACGCGGCGCCGTTGCTGGTCCCCCCTGGTTGTTTGAGCGCTTTGGATTTTCACCCAATGCGAACTTGATCCCCGGCGGCGCATCTGGCACCAACCAGTTCTCAACCGGCTTACCGACCTTGAACTTGATTACCGCATTCTGGCCGCCGATCGAGTTTGCGGACCCGTGAAGAACGTTGGCGGTAGTCGTGCCGCCCGCGAGCTCTCGATAAATGCTGGGGCTGTAAGGATCGATCACGTCGCGAACGCGTACCATTGACGTCACAGAAAGCGATCCTTCGTTTACGCTGCCTTCCACTCCGGTGTGCGAGTGGCAATCGATAATGCCCGGCGTTACAAACTTGCCGGTCGCATCAATCACCCGGGCGTTCGGATCGCGCGCTCTGACGTTGGGACCAACCTCGGCTATCTTGCCGTCGCGGATCAGAATCGAGCCGTTGTTGATGGTTCCGTGCGACGCTGTAAGAATAGTCGCATTCTTGATCAGCGTTTCACCCGGCGCAGCAGTGGAAGCGACACCCGGCTTAGCCGCGACCGCCAACTTCGTGTTGCTTCTACGTTGAGCGAACGCAGCAGTGACCATCGCCAGCATTAGCAGTGATGCAAGAACCGCGTTTGTCTTTTTCATGATTCCCCCAATTCAATTGCCGATTTCCGATTTCCGATTGCCGATTTCCGATTGCCGATTTCCGATTTCTCAAACCAGAAATCCACAATCGGCAATCGCAAATCTCCCTCATCTCGGTCTTGTGCCGGTGAATTCGAATGATCCCATCGAGCCTGTCACGATACTGCCTCGTATGGAATCGCCTTCGATTGTTCCGCTTATTGTCGCGTCAATACTCTGACCCGCGATCTCTAACGTAGCCGTTAGCCTGATCTGGTTTCCGGTAACCCTACCGGTCTTGAGCGCGGCAGTGCCCATCGGCGTCGTGAGATTGCCGCCGATCTGATCTCCCTCTTTCGTCAGGGCGAGTTGAGCGTTTAAGTCACCTTGAGGTGATTGAATGATGAGCGACCATGTGCCTGATGGATCAACTGGCGCTCCGCCCGCTGGGCCTCCCGGCCGGCCGCCCCCCATGCCGCCTCGCGCCGGTGCGGCATCGGGCCTCTTCAATTCGATCTGGTCGCCATCGATGAATACGTGTCTGACCTTTGCGTCTTTCGCCAGCAGGTCTCCAGTGGCCACAACCAGGTTGGCGATTTTACCAACCTCGATTGTCCCGAGCTGGTCGGCCGCGCCAAAGATTTCAGCGGCGTTGATAGTAAGCGCCCGCAGCGCCTCATCCTTTGACAATCCATTCTCTACCGCCTTCTGCACGTTAGCGATAAAGTCCTGCGGCCGTAACGAGCCTGATGAGAACGCAAACTTCACGCCCGCCTGCGCCAGTCTGGCGGCGCCTCTTGGGGTTTCCGCGCGTTGCCGCAACACTCTGAGCGTTTCGTCTTCGTCATCGGGCAAATCAGCCGACCGCCTCGGGAAATCAAGGCTTAGGATCACCGGAACGCCACGCGACTTGAGTATATCCGCGACTCGATAGCCGTACATTGCACCAGCAATCATCGGCTTTAGCTTGAACTCGTCGGCAATCATCAGCGCTCGGCGGATATCGCCGTCTGAGTTCGCGACAAAAAGCACTGGCAGTTCACCCTTGAGCGCAGGCTGAAGCGCCGCTAGTCGTTTGTCGTGCTCTGGTCTGTTGACGCCTCGTTTTATGCGGTTGTAGCGGTCTACTTCGTCTCGGTAGCGGATCGCATCAAGAAATGATTGCCTGATGTATGCAACCGTTCCCATTAAGGACCCGGGGTATCCGCCGCCGAAGCCGCCTCCTCCGCCGAACTGGACCGTTAACGCTACGGGCGCCCGAAGCACCAGCTTTGAGGCCTCGTCGCCGGCCAGGTTGATCAGCGCGCTCTGCCCGGCGAATATCCCTTGTCGGGGACTGCTGAGCGCTGAGGTCACACCGACCGATCGCGGGTCCTCGAACGATGTTCCCGGTTTTACCTGATCGGCGGCCGCCAGCGAAGGATCCCCGAGGCGGGCTTCTGGCGGTGGCGGTGTTGCCGCCGCTGCGGCTTGTCTTCCTCCACCACCCCCGCCACCACCCGGAGCTGGGCCTTGTGCAGGCGCCGCGAGACCGAGGCTGGTGTAACCGTCGATCAAGCCAGGATAGACGGTCATCCCGGCTCCGTCGATCACCCGTGCGTCGGCTGGAATCTTGACGCCTTCCCCAACGTCGGTTATTAGCCCGTTGCGAAACACAACTGTGCCTTTTGCGATAGTCTTTCCGGCGCCGGTGACGATCTGGGCATCCTTGATCGCGAAGGCACCAGGTGCATCGACGCGCGCAACTGGTGTTTGTGCGAGCACCAACAGCGCTAAGACCGCAACGAGCGCAAGCCTGGCCGCTGCATGCGCCGCGGATCTCCTTGAGTATTTGCGCACGCAGCGCGCACCAAGTGTTTCTGCCATTGCGATGGCCTCCTGCAAGATGTTTGGCATGAGAATAAGAAGACTGATTGAACCGCTGCGCGAGCGACGCAATGTCGAAGGCACAGCGTCCACTGTGGCGCGCATAATCTATAACAAAGCCCACCGTGTCGCAAGCCCGTACGTCTTTGGTTTTGCGTCTTTGGCTTTGCGTCTTTGCGCCAAAGTACCACCCGAGTTGCGATGCTTGAAGTGCCTGAGCATAATCAAAGCGCCAACGGAGGACAAAATGTCAGAACTAAAAAGACGAGACGCAATCAAGAGTATTCTGGTTGGAGGCACCGCCGTTACTCTCGGAGGATTAAACCCGGCGAGCGCCGGCGTCGAGAGCAGCAATCCGCAACCTCCCGCCTCGATTCAGGTTGCCCCAGCCTTTCGTGGCCAGCATCAACCAAAACCGCTGCCCTTTGATCCGGCAAAGCTGCGAGGTCTTTCCGAAAAGCTGATTCGATCGCATCACGAGAACAACTATCTTGGCGCGCTTAAGGCTCTCAATGCAGTCGAACAACGGCTCGATGCGATGGTAAAAGACAAAGAGCTGCCGCCTTATGTCTATGGGGACCTAAAGCGAGAGGAACTCGTCAGGACCGGCTCGGTCATTCTCCACGAATACTATTTCGCCAATCTTGGAGGCGACGGCAAAGCAAGCGGTTCGGCGCTGAGTCTCATCAATCAGTGGTTTGGAAGCTACGAACAATGGGAAGCCGAATTCAAGAAGACCGCAAACGCCCTTGGAGGAGGATCCGGTTGGGTCATTCTCGCTTACAACTCCCATACGGGTGAAGCACACAACTACTGGGCGTGGGACCACATGCACAACGCACCTATGAGCCGGCCCTTGCTAGCTCTCGATATGTACGAACACGCCTATCACATGGACTATGGAGCGGCAGCAGCGAAATATATCGACGCGTTTATGCAAAATGTGAACTGGGAGGAGGTAAATCGCCGAACCGAACAAGCCGTTCGCAAATGATTTGATCTTTAACACGAATCGCTTAGCAACCTGATTCCCAGACAACGCCAGCCAACTTGTGCTTACCCCACGGGCATCGTTTGTTCTATCATTCGGCTTCTAAAAACGCCCCGTCGTCCGGCAACCATAGGAGGCACCAAATGAAGAGAGCATCGATTGCAATAACATTCTGTTTCATCATCCTGGCCGTTGCCAGTATGGCAATGCCGGCATCGCCAAAGGCTGAGGACGACTTTCAACTGGTGAAGGTCGCAGATGGAATCTACGCTGGAATCGCCAAATCCGGGGGGCTAGCATCGGGTAACGCCGGCTTCGTCATCGGCGATGGCGGGGTGCTTGTCGTCGACACATTCTTCACTCCGGTCGCGGTCCAGGAGCTTATCGACGAGATCGGTAAGCTGACCACCCAACCCATCAAGTACGCGGTCAACACCCACTACCACCTCGATCACACAGGGGGTAATCAGGTTCTTGCCGCCCGCAATGTGCCCATCATCGGTCACGATAACCTGATGACCTGGCAAACAACCAAAAACAAACGCTTCCTCCCGGCAACTGAAGAACTCCAAAAACGCAAGGCTGA
>DASRIZ010000456.1:0-41680 GCA_035649735.1 Blastocatellia bacterium
GTCTGTTTGTCTATTTGTGTTATTGGATGTTTCGAGCGCCGCGGGGAGAACGGTTGATTGAAACCGCCGAAAACTGAGCGTGAAGAAGGCAGCAAGCAGAATGGTGAAGGCCGCGGCTTTTTGAAACCTCATAGCGATTGAAGATTCGATCACAACTACGGATAAAGCCCCATACGCCGAAGAAGATTCTCAAACCGCTGTTCAGAGCGGAGGGCCTTAAGAACTGGATCCACCTTGAGGTTCATCAGCCAGATGTCGCGCTCCTCAAACGCCCTCTCGAGCCACTTGAATGCCTGGTCCTTGTCGCCGAGACCCGCGTATATGGTCGCGATGGTGTAGGGCGAAACGTATCTTTGTTTTTGCTGATTCAACTCAGCCAGAATCCGCTGCGCTTCCGCTTTTCTTCCCGATGCCGCGTATGCATGTCCCAGCAGCGACATCATCAACGGATTGCCCGACAGCTTGACGCCTTGCTGGAACTCGTCGATCGCTTCCCGATACATGTTTTTCTGTTCGTATGCCAGACCCATGTATCGCCGCGCAGGGAAGAAGTTCGGATCAACGTCGAGCAGCCTCTTGCAATGCGCAATCGACTCGTCGTAACGCCCCGCGAGATATAGGATCCAACCAAGATGCGAATTGCCGATGAACGAAAGTGGCTCGAGTTCCTGAGCTCGTTTCGCTTCTGCGATTGCCTCGTCGAATCTTCCCATAGCTACCAGGTACGAGCTATACCACTGATGAGCAGGCGCGTATGTAGGTTTGTACTTGATCGCCAGTTGGAACTCCTTCTCCGCTTCTTCGCGGCCCCAATCCCAGCGATGTTTTATAAAAGCCAGTGAAGTGCGCGCCTCGGCGAGAGTGCCGTCAATGCTCAACGCTTTTGTTGCAGCTTCCTTTGCTTTTGGGAAGGCGTCCTTCGGCTGGCTTATCCCGTAAACGACAAGCATGTTGTAGCAATCCGCCAGCCCGGCGTAGGCCGGCGCGTAGCTCTGATCTACTTCAATTGCTTGTTGAAAAAACTCGATGCCGTGAAGCAGACCGTCTTCGGTGCGTTTGTTCCAGGAGTTCCGTCCCTTCAAATAAAGGCTGAAGGCCTCGAGTTGCTTCTGTTCTTCGACGCTCAACTTGAGCCGCAAATTCTCAAAAATATCCCTGGAGATGTCTTCCTGAACCAGCAGGATATCCGAAACTCTTCGGTCATAGTGCTGTCCCCACATCTGGGCAACGTTAGTCGCGTCAATCAGGTCAACTTGTATGCTCAGCATATCTCCACGACGGTGGACGCGGCCCGTCAGCACGGCGCGCACGTTGAGCTCGCGGGCGATTGTTCGAGGATCAGTTTCTGCTCGCTTGTAATGGAGAACAACACTGCGGGGCACGACTCGCAGTTTCGGAAGTTGCGAAAGACTGTTAACCAGGCTCTCGGTTATTTTGTCGCTGAAGTACTCCGCGTCGGTGTCGGAAGCTTCGTTGACGAACGGAAGCACTGCGATCGATTCAATCACGTTGCTCGCGCCGTTGACCGCCTTGTCGCTTCGCGATGAGTAAACGATGCCCGCTGCCCCCGCCGCCACAAGGAGCAGGACAGCCACGGTCAGCGCTCGGCGGCGCTTCAGGCTATTGATAACGTTCCAGGGCCTCGCGTCCTGGTAAACGGCTGAGGGTGCGGCTTCTGTTGCGAAGGCTGCGGTTTGAGGATCTGCAACTCTCACTTTAGGCTGGTCGTGTGCGTTGAGTTTGGAGTCGCTGGATTGTTGCACCGGTGCGACGAACCGATAGCCGCGACGAGCGACAGTCTCGATGTATTGATGCCCGTTTTGACCTTCTCCCAGGGCCTTTCTTAAAAGCGAAATGTTTTGGGTGAGGTTTCCTTCCTCCACGAAGCTATCGGGCCAAACCTTCTTCATCAGGCCGTCTTTTGAAATGACCTCGCCGCTGTTTTCGACGAGCGCAAGCAGGATATCAAAGACCTTTGGGGTGAGCGGAACGATCTCGCGATCGCGAAATAAAACCCGATCACCGGTGCTTATGCGGAAGCGGCCAAACTCATAGAAATGTTGGAAATGCTCGCCCATAGACGCTTTGAGAAACATCTTTGAGAAAAAATTGAGCCCGTTCTGAGGACTTACCTACCTTACAACAGTATCGTCTCGATCGAAGTGACGATTCAGATTCTACGGTCTCAGCCGCCGCCCATTCTAGCTCAGGGCGTTTATGGCTCGCAAAAGAAAAGGGACCGTCCAGCGGGGTGTCGGAATGAACAACCTCTACTTCGCCTGCACCGACTGCAAGACTTACGTCGACGCCGGTTACTGTTGGGCCTCGTGGTGGCTGGAAGAACCCGGGATCGTGAAACGAGGCAAACCGGTCTCCACTGACACAGTGCTCGCAGCTCGAGAGTACTGGACACCCGGGAAGACCGACGGCGCTCAATGGCTCTACAACGAGGTGTTGCCCTCGGTTCGCCGATTCCTGGAAGAGCACAAATCCCATCGAGTTCTCTTCGGCCCCACCTGCGATTTTCTCTCGCCTGACAACAACGGGCTTCTCGATTGGATGCAAGTAGGTTTTCTGCCTCTTCTCTTACCAAGATATTTCGTCGAACGCCTCGGATTCAAAACGTGGGACCAGGTTTCAAGCTTTATAGCTCGTCAGGACAGCACTCCCTGGTGGTGGATGCTGGAGTGGGATGACTTGCACAGCAAGGCGCGACGCAAGTTTATCGAGTTGGTTGAATCAAGAACCGGGAGTCGGAAACCGGTCCGATGCAAGTCTCAGGGCTGTTGAGCAGGAGACAGTGGATCCTGTTCAGAGGATTCGACGATGACCATAAAACGTCCAACATTGCTTGCCGTGCTCACGCTGGCTCTGGCAATCATAGCCGGCTGGCTTGCTGGAAGAACGACAGCGGCTCAGGCGACGCAATCAAGCGCTGTCACCCCGCAACAACAGCCAGTCTCGTCTGATCAGAAGGCCGGCACGTGGGAGTACCGGATTCTGAAAGGTCCGCTCGACTCGGTTGTGAAGTACTCGTACACCTACAAGGGCCGCCAAATGACAAGTCCTGGGCCATATCTGGAGGAAGAGATCAACAAGCTCGCCGCCCAGGGGTTTGTGGTCGAGAGTTTTCAGCTGACAACCTTGGTCGGCGGAACCGGCACTGGTACCTTTTTCTCCTTTAGCAGTGCATCCATTAGCAGTGCATCCCAAATCGTCGTTATGATGAAGAGGATTAAGACCTAGGGTCCGTTTGTTACCGGGTTCCTACCTCGCGCCACGCAAAGAAGTTCGCAACCTGCTCGGCAATGCGCCCAATAGCATCCTCCATATTCGGCCCGATGCCGTTGTGACGAGCTGTAAACACCGAGATCACAATGTGCCGGTTTGAGCTTTCAAGTATCCCCACGTCGTTCCCAATATAAGGCAGAAAATCGCCCGTCTTGTGCGGCACTCCGAACCCGGTGATATACTTCGGCAGCCTCGAACTGTAGACCTGCCCGCGCATGATTCGAATCATCAGCTCATCAGATTTCTTGCTTACCGCTTCGCCCTTGTAAATCTTTTCAAGCAGTTTGCCCATATCGCGAGATGACGAAAGGCCAAACGGCGTCTTGCCTTCGGTGTGGAACTTCCAGCGGTCCGGCTCAGCGGCAATCGCTTTGAACCATACGTCTGTGGGTCCGGTTGCTTTGATTGTAGTTAGTCCGAAGCTCTGCATCAGCTTATTGACCGGATCGGTCCCCCCGACTTTTTCAAAAAGCATATCGGTAGCTGAGTTGTCGCTCACAATGATCATCAGGGTAATCAGGTCCTTGATGGTCAGACTGGCGCCGGCGTCCAGCGAGCGAATGATTCCAGTTCCGGGGCGCTTGTCAGTTTCCTTGAGAGTCACCCGATCCGTTAGCGCAAACTTGCCTGCTTCGATTTGACGGAACACCTCGGCCATCAGCGGGATCTTGATGACGCTCATCGTATCCATGGTTTCATCGGCGTTGATTGCAATTTCCTCCCCGGTCTCAACGCACTTGATGTAGATGCCCCACTTCGCGTTTACCGAACGTGTTATCCGTTCGATGTTTGCTTGAAGACGGTTGACCGGCGTCAGCTGTTGCGGCTGTTGGGCAACGTGTCGAGGAGCCAGCACGGCGATGATGATCAGTCCGAGGAAACATTTGAACATTTGGCGCATAGGGCAGTTTTCTCCTGGAAAAAGTTAGCCAAATCTTCTGCACCAACCATCACTTTGTCAACGACTGAGGAGGTCTAGACCGAGGCTGTCCCATTCTTAATCCCCGCGAGGCAGCAAGACGCAGGTCAGTTAGTTAGAGAAAGATAGTCTTTACATATTCAAACCCTGTGTTAGCATCGCCACCAGTCCAGGGTTTTTTTGCGTTGCTCGCTGCCCCTTCTGAAAACTCGAGAGGTTCATCACCCAAAGGAGCCTGCGAGTGAAACCGGCGGCACTCATCACACCTTCAAGCAGGAAATCCATAGTACAAATAGGTACTGTTCTGGCAGTTTGCGCGCTGTTTGTTTTGACCAGCGTTCTGCTTGGTTCTGGTACCACCGTGCGTTCGCGCCCGCCGAAGCTCAAAACTTTCGATAGTCCGGCCGAGGCACGAGAGTTTTATCGCTTGAAGCGAGCGCCGCGTGGCAAAGGCCCGGTCCCAGTCGACCGTTACTTAAAAGCCATAGAACATGTCAAGCAGATGCCGGCGTACTCTACTCGACTGAACCGAGTTTTGACCGGATTCGAAGCGAGCAATGGACCGGTGCTGGGCCAATGGACAAGCCTGGGACCGGGAAACGTTGGTGGACGGACGAGAACCCTTGTTGTGAATTCCTCAACCCCGAGCGTTATGTATGCTGGAGGAGTTGCCGGAGGTGTGTGGAAGACCACCAATGCCGGGCAGTCGTGGAGCGCGATTGCCGACCTGCTGCCAAGCATTGCCGTAAACTCGCTGGCGATCGATCCATCTAACACAAACGTTATTTATGCCGGCACTGGTGAAGGCTATTTCAGCGACGATTCGGTGCGGGGCGCGGGAATATTCAAGTCAACAAACGCAGGCGCCAGCTGGAGCCACCTGACTAGTACCAATACTCCTGACTTTTACTACGTTAATGATATCGTGATCAGTCCGAACAACAATCAACGAATCTATGCAGGCACAGGTACTGGAGTTTGGCGAAGTACAAACGCGGGGGCAACCTGGACGCAGGTGCTCGACCCGGGATTGCTTGGCGGGTGTTTGGATCTGGCCATCAGAACCGATCAACCCACGGACTATCTCTTCGCGTCGTGCGGCACATTTGATTTCGCCTCCGTTTATCGCAACACGGATGCCCAGGGGGCCGGTGCCTGGACGCAAGTTCTTGCAGAGCTAGGTATGGGGCGCACGTCAATTGCGATCGCTCCATCAAATCAGGCCGTGGTCTATGCTATGGCGTCGAGCATTGAAGGCGGACCATTCGATCACGGGTTATTTGCAGTATTCAGATCGACGGACGGCGGCGCGAACTGGACTGCGCGAGTGCGAAACACGGACCCGATTAAGCTGAACACAGTTCTTCTTTCAAACCCGGTCATTGCGTTTTTCATCGCTTGCACGGGGAGCGAGATTGAAGCATTCGTGAACCAGGGTTGGTACGATAACGTCATCGCGGTTGATCCTGCTGACTCGAATCGAGTATGGGCGGGAGGGATTGACTTGTTTCGGTCTGACGATGGTGGCGCTAATTGGGGCATCGCCTCCCACTGGTGGGCCGACCCATCCGCAAGTGTTTACTGTCACGCTGATCAGCACACGATCGTGTTTCATCCGAGCTACAACGGTACGAGCAACAAGACTATGTATGTCGGAAACGACGGCGGTCTGTTCGTTACTACCGACGCGCGCGCGGCCACTGGAACCAGCGAGGACGCCGTGTGTAATCAGATCAGTAGCGTGCCCTGGTCAAATCTCAACAACAACTATGGCGTCACGCAGTTTTATCACGGGACCCCTTATCCGAATGGTACAGCCTATATTGGCGGCTCGCAGGACAACGGCGTTACCCGGGGATCCGACGGTGGACCAAACGCCTGGACTACCCTGTTAGGTGGCGATGGCGGATATGTCGCCGTTGATCCGACCGACCCCAACGTGATCTATGCCGAGAACATTCTGCTGTCGATACAAAAGTCAACAGACGCAGGTGCGACCTTTGCGGATGCAATGACGGGTATCGAAGAGAGCTTTTTGGACTTCGCGTTCATTACTCCTTTCGTGATGGATCCAAGCGATCCACAGAGGCTATGGACCGGGGGCCTGTTTATGTGGCGTACGACCGACGGCGCGGCGAACTGGACTCAAGCCAGCGATATCGTCGGCGGCTTCGCGAGCGTCAGCGCAGTTGCAGTGGCTCCGACAAACCCGAACAACGTGCTTGCCGGGACGCTTGATGGGCTTATCCATCGAACCAACATCGGTCTGACGTCCGATCAGAACACCGCCTGGCCGTTTGCACAGCCTAGAGACGGATTTGTGTCGTCACTGACCTTTGATCCCGCGGACGCAAACAAAGCGTATGCGACTTATTCAACTTTCGACACAATCCCGTCAGATCGGCACGTGTACAAGAGCACCGACGCGGGCGCGACCTGGGTCGGGATCGACGGCGCGGGCGTCACAGGGCTTCCTGATATTCCAGTGCATTCGCTAGTCGTCGATCCAACCAATTCATCCCGGCTCTACGTCGGGACCGATTTTGGGGTGTTTGTGACCGTGGACGGGGGAGCGAACTGGGCGCGAGAGAACACGGGCTTTGCGAACGTCGCAACCGAATGGCTGGCAATAAACGGTTCGCCAGGCGCAGTGAACATCTTTGCATTTACGCACGGCCGCGGGGCGTGGCGTGTACCGATGTGCGCATTTTCGGTTTCTCAGCTCGAGGTGTTTGTTCCGGCTACGGGTGGCGCCGCCGGCATAAACATTGTCGCTCCCGGCGGGTGCTCCTGGTTCGCAAACACCGCCGAACCCTGGATCACCATTGTGTCAGCCGACAGCGGCAGCGGGAACGGTACCCTTGATCTTGAGTTAAGGGAAAACGACACCGGCTCCGCGCGACTTGGAACAATCAACCTGGCCGGACATGCGATAACAGTCGTGCAAGATGCCGGTCTGGGGGATGAGTGCGGCATAGCCATGGCGCCTTTGTTTCAATCATTCCCCGCAGGCGGCGGCACTGGCAGCCTGAACGTCTTCGGCGAGGAGAGATGCGCGTGGCAAGCCATCAGTAGCCCGAGTTGGGTAACAGTTACTTCCGGAGCGGTGGGCATTGGGAACGGTATCGTGAGTTACTCAGTAGCACCCAACTTAAGCGGATCCGGGCGCAGTGGCACAATAACAATCGCGGGCCGAACATTCGCCATCAAACAGAAAGCAGGCTGACCACGCAGTTTATCTTCCAGTCACCGGCTTCGGCTGTTGCAGCCGCTTTAGGGCTCCAAAAACTTCGACTACTCGTTGCCGGGTCTCATCAATCGTTCCGGTTGTGTCTATCTGGTAGTCGGCGTACGCCCGCTTTTCATCTGAAGACATTTGCGCGGAGACGCGCCGCTCTGCATCTTCTCGGGTAATCTGATTCCGACCCATCAATCGTTCAATCTGCGTCTGTCGATCACAGTAGACTACTATCAGCTTGTCGAAACGCTTGTAGCCGCCCGACTCGATCATCAACGCAGCGTCGATGATGGCGATACCGTCAGGGTTTGCAGCTTCCGCTTCTGCGAGCAGCTTGTTTTGTTCTTCGATTACCCGCGGGTGAACGATTTCATTCAGCCGCTTGCGGCGCGTTTCATCCGCGAACACAATCGCGCCCAGCTTCTGACGGTCGATCGAGTTGTCGGCGCGAAGAACGTCGTCGAACTCGTGCACGATGTCCAGGTAGGCCGGACGTCCGGGCTCCATGACCGAATGAGCTATTCTGTCGGCATCAAAAGTTACGCATCCAAGCTCGGCAAGCACCGAAACAACGTAGCTTTTTCCAACAGCGATACTCCCTGTGAGTCCAACTTTGAGCATAGAACCTTAAAAAATAGAGGATAGAAGATGGAGGATGGAGGATGGAGGATGGGGGATGGGAGGTGCCAATTTTCAATTTGCAATTTTCAATTCTCAATTCTCAATTCTCCATCCTCAACCCTCCATCCTCAACCCTCCATCCTCAATCCTCCAGCCTCTAAATCCTACTCCCAGTACTCAACCGGCTCTTTCTTTCCCGACATCAGCTTGTCGAGTGCTGTCCGGCCGCCAAAAGCAGTAACAATCTGTTCGTCCAGGTCATCAGCGACCCGCGCGATTGCCGACACGCTCGCGTACAGCGCCTCGCGATCCATCGAATCGCCAAGTATGGTGTGGGTGAGAAGCACCGTGCCTTTGTCGCCTTCGCCTCGAGCCAGCCCGAATCCCCCAAGAATCAAACGCAGGTTGTAGGTCAGAAGATAACGCATCAACTGCTCGGTTACTTCGACATCGACGACCACGTATGCGAATATCTCAACCCCGGACTTCTTATCGCCGATTGGAAACACGCGAACGTAAACGAACGTCGACCCCTCCTGCAGGACAAATGTATCGTCCATTACCTTGACGTTTACCTCGCCGAAAAGCGTATGCAGATAGCCGCGAGTCTTCTCATACACTTGTTCGTGAGCTTCAGTTTTGAATTCCATTTGTTATCCGGCGGAGCTGAGAGTTCAACGTCCGGGGCGCTGATATGAATTCGGGTGACGGAGCCCCAAACTCTAAATACTGACTCGTATGATTCTATTCTCGATGCTTATAACAACTTCTGACTTTGCACCTGCGGTGTGCCGGTCGAGATGCAGTTGAGTGAACGGGATAATGATGGTCTCCTGGAGGAGGCGTTCGAGCTGCGCCAGGCTCTTACGCTCGCTGATAAGACGTTCGGCGAAGAAACTTGCGAGCTCCGGATGCATGCTTATCACCACTGGCTGAGAGGCGGTCAATCTTGCGCTGAGCGCGTGGAGCCGTTCCGCGATTATTCGTTCGGTCGCCGCTCGATCGAGCACTTGAAACTCGATCACTTCGTCCACTGTGTCGGCAAGCGATTCGTTTATACCAAATCCGGCACCGCGCTCCCTTAGATGGAGACTCCCGGTCCGTCGCAGATCCCCGGTCAAACGCCGCTCTTCGCTTTCTCCATTGTGCACGAAACCCATCTGTGAATGCTTGATGGTTTCGCCGATTTGAGAGAGGGACATCACAACCGTGGTGTTTGAGAGTGAAATCCTCGCGCCTGTCGCATCGGTGAATCGTCCCTGTTCGAACGCCTCGCCGAGAAACTGCTGAACGATCGCGTGGGCCAGATCGATGTTCCGGAAGTAGAGAACCGAGTGTGGATTGTCTTCGGCCGCTTTTGACAGCAAGCCGCTCCGGTCACTATAGCCGACATAACCAGGTTCCGCGCCGATCAATCGCGAGATCGACCATACTTCGGTGAATTGACTCATGTCGAACTCGACCATCTTCAGTGACGATCCGTACAAAAACTTTGCCAGCGCCGTTGCCATCTCGTGCTTGCCGACACCTTCAGGACCCACAAACAGAAAAACGCCGTCGGGCTGCTCGGGCCTGATTTCGAGCCCGAGCTTTGCAATCCGCACCACCCGCGCAACGTCGCGAGCAGCGCGTTGCTGGCCGGGCACCGCGGAGTTGAGCACATCTTCGAGTCGCTCGAGCCGGTCCCCGGGGTCTTCATCCATCATCTCCAGAGGGAGCCCGGTAGTCTCGGAAAGAGTCTCGGTCAGGCACTCGCGCGTTAGATGAGAGTGTCCGGCAATCGTCGCCTTTGCCGCCGCCTTGTCCAGCAGGTCAAAAGCTTTATCGGGAAAGCTTCGCGATTGGAGATAACGCTCGGCCATCTCAACGATTTGTCCGATGATCTCGTCGTCGATCGTCAGCCCGTGATAAGACTCGAACGCGCTGCGGGTATCGAGGAGAATTCGGCGAGTCTCTTCAGGCGAGGGCTCTTCGATTGTGATTGTGCTGAAACGTCGCGCGAGGGCTTCGTCACGGGCGATGTATTTGTAATATTCGGCAAGCGTCGTTGCGCCTATGCATGTAACCTCTCCCTTCGACAGCGATGATTTAAGCAGGTTGGCTATGTCTCCCGTTCCACCCGCGCCGCCTGCGCTCAGCAGCGTGTGAATCTCGTCGAAAAAAAGTATTACGTCACCGGCCCGGCGAACCTCCTCGAGCAGCTTTTTCAGCCGCTCCTCGGTTTCGCCGGCGAATTTTGCGTCAGCCAGTAGCCGCAGGCGCGAGACTTCGAGTATCCGCTTTCCGCGCAGCCGCTGCGGAACAGTGCCGCCATACAGGCGCGACGCTACGGCGATCACTAACGCGGTCTTGCCTACCCCGGGCTTTCCAATTAACAGCGGGTTGCTCTTGAGCTTGCGGCAGAGCGTTTCGAGCACCGCGGTGATCTCTCGCTCGCGACCAACGAACGGATGCGACGAAGACGTGCGCGAATCCTCGGCCACGTCACAGCAATAATCATTCAGCGCGCCGATAAGCCCGCGCCCCGGACGTGGTGAGTCTTCGGCCGGTTGAGCCGTGAGACTGGGAGGCGCTTTAGTCCGCGGTTCGACATCCAGGCCCTCTTTTCCGGAAGTCAGTCGCGTTGTTGCGATCAGAACCCTGGCAACGCCGTCGAAACGCTCGGGTTCGCCCAGAGCCTCCTTGACAGTCTGACTCCGAAGCGCGGCTCGCAGAAGATGCGCCGGCGCGGCGCGGACGGAATCATCAAGCTTGGCGAGTTCGCCCGCGTCGGAAATGGTACGCTGAGTTTCCTTTGACACCGTGATTGATTCGGAAGCTTCGGGGTACCGCTTGTTGATTGCTTCGCGCGCAGCATCAAGCAAAGACGATATGTCTTGGTCAATGTTGTGAAGGTCGGATGAGTTCAGAATCCCAACCACAATATGAAGAGGCGTCACCACTCCGCCGTTTTCGAGTGCAATACGCTTGGCGCGCTCGAAAGCGTCACGGGCCTGTTGATCTAAAAGGTTGAGCAGTTCTTCTCGTTGCATGAAGCTGCGCCGACTGATGAACCCGGGAGCACTGGTATCGTTGTCTGCTTCGCATTTCGAGAGCCAGGCAGGGATGCCTGCGCTCTCAGAGCAAGCCTATATCGCGGTTCGTTGGAGGGTCAATGCCGTATGCTATTACTGTATCGTCTCGCTAGTCTCGACTGACTGTTGCTGATTCGCATCGCCAATGTGAAGCGCCTGCTCAGAAAAGACGTTCGAGTTGATGAGAGATTGGACAACATAGCTTCCGGAGGTCGGAAAGGTCACGTTTGCAAAGATGGTTACGTTATCGGCATAACCGTCGGGTGGAACCTGAAACGGCGAGGGCGCGGAAACGGCTACCGGTTGCGAACGATCGGGGGTCAATATGCGCACCTCAGACAGGTATTGTCCTTCACCGGACCAGTGATTGAGAATTACAAGCTTTAGTAGAGTCACCGGCAGTTGGGGCACCTGCATCGCGTAGAAGATGCCCATCAGACTAAGCTTGTGGTTTATTTCGACCCTTACGTCCTCACACAGGATGGTATAGTGCAGCCGAAGATTGGTTGGCGCCTCTTGGTTCGTCATCCGTCCTCGCTTTCGAGGGTTCAGCTTAGCATCTCGTCCCGGCAAACGCCATTTGAGCGCAAAGTGTCAGACAGTTCGTAGATTGCCACCGGTCCGTCGTTGTGTTTAAGTACAGTCGAGAGAAATCCAAACAGGAGAGATGACTTTGAAACGAGCATCATCACTATTACTGCCGATGGTCGCGCTGTTCGCGGCGAGCAACGTGACCAGCGCACAATCAAGCAAGCAATCGGGCGATGTAGAGCGCGTGGTTCGCGTAGTCTTCGACAAGTGGTCGACCGCGCTCACTCGCGGCGACAAGAAAAGCTACCTGGACACGTTCTGGAACTCACCGCGTCTGGTGATCCGCGTAGCCAGCGGCGAGTGGCGCGGGGCTGAAGCTTACCGCAAGCGTATTGAGGCGGCGCAGCTTCCACCTGGAAGCCCATCCGACTATCGAAATGTTGAAGTAGTCGCGCTCGGCGCGGATGCCGCGGTTGTGACTTATGAACGTCCTGCGCCCGGCCAGGCAAATGCCACAGCCGGCGAGGCTTTGATCTTTCGAGGAACCGTAGTCTTCACTCGCACTGCAGACGGGTGGAAGATCGCAGCCTGGCACGCGCATTCGGTCCCAGAGAAGAGTCATTAGCGTCAACGCTCGAATCACCTCGACGCGGCGCAGCGTATTCCCCTACCCCTTCAGCGCATGCCGAGTCACAAGGCTCCGGTTTCTCGGAAACACCCCAAGCACGTGGATGTGCGTGTTGCGATGCTCGGGACTGCCCACGGAGGACTATAGAGATGAAACGAATGTCCAGTCACCATCTCACCATCAAGCTTGTTACGGCTGCGCTGCTTGCCGTGTTGGGATCGCACTTTTTCACGAAACACGGCGAAGCTAATGGCCGTTTGTTCTCCTCATCCATAGTCCGGGCGTCGTCATTCCTATCACGCTTGCTCCCCGCGAGCGCGACGGTGGCGGTTCTGAGGGCGCAGAACAAGCAGGGTGCGCCCTTGGATACTTACACGGTGACCAACACAGCGAGTAGCGGGGTGGGCTCGCTCCGTCAGGCGATTCTAGATGCCAACTCCAGGCCCGGTTTGGACATGATTGTTTTTTCAGTCGGGAGCGGACAACAGACGATCTCGCCGGGCTCGGGGGCCTTGGCTCTGCCGAGCATCAGCGACCCGTTAGTCATCGATGGCACCACACAGCCGGGCTACGCAGGCACGCCGATTATAGTACTGAACGGCTCGTCAGCTGGCGGAGGTGCTAATGGATTGTTCATCACTGCCGGAAGCAGTACGGTCAAAGGGCTGGTGATCAACCGCTTTGGTGGGAACGGCATTCGGATGAGCTCAGCAGGAGGCAACAACGTTGAGAATTGCTATATCGGCACCAATATCGCCGGGACGGCGGCAGGTCCGGGGAATGGCGACGACGGCGTTGATCTTGTTTCTTCGCCAGACAACACCATCGGCGGCACAGTCTCGGGGCAAGGTAATGTCATTTCCGGCAACGGAGGTGCTGGAATCAGAGTGACCGCTGGGTCGACGGGGACTACGTTGCAAGGCAACCTTATCGGTACGAATGCCGCAGGAACAGCAGCTATCGGGAATTCTGAGGGGATTGTAATCGGCTCATCGAATAATATCGTAGGCGGGGTTGCATCGGGAGCAGGCAACATTATCTCAGGCAATTCAAACGCTGGCATCGTCATCATTGGGGGTAGCAGCAATCAGATTCAGGGGAATTACATTGGCACGAATGCCGCAGGCACGCCATTGGGCAATGGTATTGAGGGCATCCGACTTAACGCATCGAGCAACTCGATTGGCGGAACATCTGCTGGTGGTCGCAATATCATCGCCTTTAACGGGCTAGGCGTGCTCGTCGATTCCGGCTCGGGCAATGCAATTCGAGGCAACTCCATTTATGCGAACGAACAACTGGGAATTGATCTAAGTATCGGCATTGGAGCCAATGGAGTGACGGCGAATGATGCAGTTGCCTGCGATCCAGACACTGGCGCTAACAATCTGCAAAACTTTCCTGTCATAACCTCGGCTATCAATATCACGGACGGTCTTCGAATAGAAGGCACACTCAACAGCTCGGCGAGCACCAATTTTGCTCTCGACTTTTTCTCGAACTCAAGCTGTGACCCGTCAGGCAACGGCGAGGGCCAAACCTATCTTGGATCGGCGAACGTGATGACCGGCGTTAATTGCATCGCGGACTTCACCGGTAGCAATGCCATCATATTGTCGGGCTCTTTGGAATCAGGTCAACGAATTACCTCGACCGCAACCGACCCCTTGGGAAATACCTCAGAGTTTTCCGCTTGCAGTGGCCCAACCGTTGCAGATGTCATCGAGTTCGGCGCCAAAAGCTATGAGAGCCGTGTCTTGCTCGAATGGAAGACAGGCTTCGAAGTAAACAATCTGGGCTTCCGGCTTTATCGCGAGGAAGCCGGCAAGCAAACTAATATCACACCGGAACTTGTTGCGGCTTCAGCCTTGATGCTCGGATCCGGCACAGAATTGAAGGCCGGGCAGTCTTACGCCTGGTGGGACACGTCGCCGGCTGACAATCGCGATGTAAGGTACTGGCTTGAAGACATAGACCTGAGCGGACAGAGCACGTGGCACGGCCCCACTACACCTCAGATGATCGTCGGTGGTCCCCCGCCGGTGAAGACTTCGGCGAGACTGCTGACAGGTCTTGGCAGAGTTGACACCCAATCGATGCCCATAGAATCACGAGCTGACCTGCGCACCACAGGGTCAGCCAGACCGAAGGTCCAATCCGGTTTTGGTATTGGGTCAGTTCCAAACGACCTGGCCTCTCATACGGCGGTTAAGCTCTCGGTAAAACGCGCGGGCTGGTATCGAGTTACTCAGTCCGAATTAATTCGAGCAGAGCTTGATCCAAAGGTTGATCCCCGCCGGTTGCAGTTATTCGTAGATGGAGTGCAGCAGCCCATCGCGGTCATCGGTGAAAGCGACGGGCAATTCGATCCAGCAGACGCGGTCGAGTTCTATGGAGTGGGACTTGACTCTGCCTCCACAGACACCCGCGTCTACTGGCTAGTAGCGGGACCCCATCCTGGCCAACGCATCTCGATTCTAAAAAGTCCTGGCGCTCCCATCTGGGGAGGGAGCTTCCCCTTTACCATTGAGCGAAAAGATCGCACGATCTATTTCTCTGCGCTTAGGAATGGCGATCGGGAAAACTTCTTCGGGCAAGTAATAGCGGGCCAGCCTGTCAATCAATCTCTTAACGTGCTGCATCTCGATCCTACGACGCCGGCGCCAGCCCAGCTCGAAGTGTCGTTGCAAGGCGTGACCCTGATGCCGCATCAGGTCAGCGTTCATCTAAACGGCATCGAGCTGGGGCATGTTTCCTTCAATGGCCAGGCGCAGGGGGAAATCACGCTTCCGGTGTCAACATTGCTGCTGAAAGAGGGCCAAAACCAGGTGACTCTTGTGTCCCAAGGTGGACCTTCCGATGTCAGCCTGATTGACAGGATTCGACTCACCTACAGTCATACCTATACTGCTGACAATGACGTGCTAAAGCTCACCGCGCACGCGAACGAGCAACTGACGCTCACGGGCTTTAGCAGTTCTGATATTCGCGTGTTTGACATTACCGACCCCACAACCGTTCAAGAAGTGAAAGGAAAGGTCGCGCAAACAGGAAAGGGGTATGCCGTGTCTCTGACGGTGCGTGCGAGTGGTCTGCGGATACTGATGGCACTAACGGATGATCGGACCGATCAAGTAACGCGTGTGGCGGCCAACTCGCCGTCGAACTGGCGCAAGCCTGGACTAGAAGCGAATATGGTAATTGTCACGTGCGGCGCGCTCTTTGGCGCAGTAGACCAGTTGAAGACTGCCAGAGAGAGACAAGGTTTCAGCGTCGCGATCGTTGATGTAGACGATCTGTACGACGAATTCAGCTTCGGGCAGAAGTCTCCACAAGCCGTGAGGGACTTTCTCTCATATGCCAGGAGCAACTGGAAGAAACCGCCTCGATACGCGCTGTTCGCCGGAGATGCGAGCTACGATCCCAAGAACTATCTCGGCTTCGGGGACTATGATCTCGTGCCCACGAGGTTGATAGACACAGCCTATATGGAGACCGCCTCAGATGACTGGTTTGCCGACTTCAATTCGGACGGAGTCCCAGACCTTGCGGTGGGACGCTTGCCCGTGCGCACCAGCGAAGAAGCCGCAGCGATGATAGCAAAGATCATAGAATACGATCGGTCTCGCCAATCGGATCAGATGTTGCTGGTCTCTGATGCTAATGATGGATTCGATTTTGAAGCAGCGAGCGCGCAACTAGCGGTACTGGCGCCGAGGGACATCAGGCCACAGCAGATCGACCGAGAACGGCTTGGAGATCAGGCCGCAAGAACAGCGTTGATAGACGCAATAATCAGAGGGCAGCGAATTGTAAACTACACGGGACACGGGAATGCGACCCAGTGGAGAGGAAACCTGCTAACCAATGAAGATGCATTCACGCTGGAGAACCTGGATCATTTGCCGGTGTTTGTGATGATGACCTGTCTTAACGGGTATTTCCACGATCCCGCCATCGACAGCCTGGCTGAAGCATTATTGAAACCGCCAAGAGGCGGAGCCGTGGCGGTGTGGGCCTCATCGGGGATGACCCCGCCTCATGGACAGGCTTCGATGAATCAGCAGTTGTTCCGGCAACTGTTTAACAATACGTCAATGAGATTGGGAGACGCAGTTGGCGCAGCGAAGAGCGCTGTGAGTGACCCTGATGTGCGGCGGTCGTGGATTCTGATGGGCGACCCCACGATGCGTTTGAGGTGATATCAGATTCACCGGTGATCGAGCTTGTGGCTTCTCTGCTGAGAAGGCTGAGTGACCCACAACTCTAAGCGCAGAGAAAGTAGCTCTGCGAAGATTCAATCTGTCTGTTTCTACGAACGCCGCAACGAACACACGCGCGCCAAGGCTTGGTTCTGCTCATTCGACCACTGCAAGAACCTGGTTGGCGTTAACGGTCGCTCCTTCGACTACTCGAACCTCGATCACCCGGCCGGCTTTTGGTGACTTGATTTCGTTCTGCATCTTCATAGCTTCAACAACGACTACTCCCTGACCCTGCGCTACGTCATCGCCTACGGCAAGGAGCACGCGAACGACTTTTCCAGGCATGGGCGCGACAAGGTTTTGGCGACCTTCGATGCCGTGCTCGACTGTTCGGCGGCGATGCTTCCGATCAACTACCTTGGCCGAAAAGAATTGTCCGCCGATCGTGATGGTCAGCGAATTCGAATCGTGCGACCAAACGCTGGTTTCGAAGACGCGATCGCCGGCCAGAAACGTGTACACACCCTCTTCCGGGGAGATACCTTCGAGGTCGTAACGACGTGAGCCGACGCGCGCCTGGACCCGGCCATTGCGCTGTTCAAATTCAATATCGACCACACGACCCTGGATTTCTACTTCGTATTTCATAATCGGTCGTCGTTGGACTTCACCGCACTCCTTAACGGAATTCGAGCCACCACAGACTAAAGTCTATGCTACCTTCTCTGCGCGACGCGGCCTGAGAGCTTCCACTTGCTCTCTTTGATGCTTGAAGAGGTTTGGCGCGCTCCGCTTGCTCTGGTATGCATAATCGCAGCGATGGCGGCGATGTCCGCAAGCATCACTTCTCCCTCAGCAAGCGAAGTTGATTCCGTGCTCCGCGCGTTCCAAAACCTATCGATGAACCCGGTATCAAACTCGCCGCGCCGAAACTCTTCATTGTGAACTACCGCACGGAAGAACGGTACAGTCGTGCGAATGCCTTCAACCGCGTACTCGCCGAGAACCCTGGTTAGACGGTTTATGGCTTCTTCGCGGGTATCGGCCCAAACGCAAAGCTTCGCAAGAAGCGGGTCGTAATGAATTGGGACTTCCCAACCCTGATAGCTGCCGCTGTCGTAACGCACTCCCGGGCCGGAAGGGGTAACTAATCTTGTGATTCGCCCGGGGCTCGGCAGAAAGTTGTTCTCCCAATCTTCAGCATATATTCGGCATTCAATTGCGGCCCCGCGCATTACTATTTCATTTTGCGAGAAGGACAGCGGTTCGCCCGCCGCGACTCTAATCTGTTCGTGAACCAGATCGCGTCCGGTTACTAGTTCAGTGACCGGATGCTCTACCTGAAGCCGGGTATTCATCTCCAGGAAAAAGAAGTTCTTTTCCCGGTCGACGAGGAACTCAATGGTGCCGGCGTTCTGATAGCCCGCGGCTCGCGCGATGCTGACCGCAGCTTCGCCCATGAGGCGTCGAAGGTTCTGATCGACTATTGGAGATGGGCACTCCTCGAGAACCTTCTGATGCCGGCGCTGAAGCGAACACTCACGCTCGCCGAGATAGACTATGTTCCCGAAGCGGTCGCCGATCAGTTGAATCTCAATATGTCGCGGCGCTTCGATGTACTTCTCGATATAGACTGAGGCGTCATTGAAGCTCGACGCAGCTTCCGAGCTCGCAAGTGAGAACGCACTCGCAATCTCCTCTCGGGCGCGAACGAGCCGCATTCCTTTTCCGCCGCCGCCGGCAGCGGCCTTTAGCATGATCGGGTATCCGACTTCTCCGGCAATGATTTCCGCTTGTTCAATCGACGGGATCGGAGAGACGGTTCCCGGCACTACCGGAGCGCCGGCGGCCTGGGCAACTTGTCTGGCGCTGGTCTTTGAGCCCATCAACTTCATCGCCGAGGCGGGTGGCCCAATCAAAATGAGTCCGGCCTGTTCCACGGCTTCGGCGAACTCGGCATTTTCGGAGAGGAACCCGTAGCCTGGATGAATCGCTTCGGCGCCGGTCTTCTTTGCGGCGCCGATGATTTTGTCGATAACTAGATAGCTTTCGGTGGAAGGTGGAGGCCCGATGTTAACAGCCTGATCGGCAACTCGAACGTGCAGGGCGACGCGATCCGCATCGGAGTAAACGGCGACGGGCGAGATACCCATCTCGCGACACGCCCGCGCGATTCTCACGGCGATTTCTCCGCGATTGGCAATCAGAATCTTCTTGAACATAACGGACGCCGAAAGTCTTCAAATGAAAAAGGCAAAAGTGAGCCATCACCTTTGCCTTTTGTCGACTTCAGTTCTCTCTCGAGTTATCAGCGGTGCTGTTGAGCTACCGTTTTCTTTTTTGCTTCCGCACTGGTGAGGAATATTCCGTCCCGCATTATGATGTCGTCGTCGTTGCCTGCTATGCCGTCAGGTCCGTTGGAGCGCAGCTCGAAACTATCGACGAAAAGTGTCGTGATACCTATCGCGGTGTCGGCGAGGTTAGCGTCGACGGGCTGATACTTGAGACTGTTTTCCCAGTAGTCTGCGGGCACCGACTCGCCCATGACCATTTTGAAGTCCTGAAGCCTTGGATAAGATCCGCGGCCTACCTTGAGCCGGTAATCTTCCAGGAGGCTTGCTGCGTGATGCATCGAAGCCTCGGTGGCCGCGGTTTGTCTCAGCTTGTAGTTCTCAATCGCTTTTGGGATGTGAGCGATGCCATAGGTAGCTATGCCCAGGCATCCGACGGTCGTTAGCGTCAAGGTAGTTACAGCCGTCTTGTAGCCGCCGTACCATTCGGCGTTTCGCCGCGCCAGCTTCACCGCGCGCCAAGCCGCCCACATCACCAGCACTCCGGCGGCGGCGATCCATTTGGTTGCTACCAAAGCACCGACCACGACCAGGGCCAGCAATGCGATGGAGGTCATAGCTGGTCCGAGACGTTGAACTTTTATGGGTGTTTCGTCGAGCGGCTCGCCGACGAATCGTGCGCCGCAGGTGCATTCGCGCGCGCCTCGAAAGACGCTTTCCCCGCAACAGGGGCACAGCATTGACTGGGTGCTTCTCTCTCCGACTCCAAGTTTCGCGCTCACAATTGTCTTCCTTTTGCAGAACTGAAGATCAGTTCTGAATGGAGTAATCAGCCCGCACCAGATTCTCGTCGTGCGTTTCTTCCCGTTTGACGCGAGCAGCCTGAACCGCAGCACGGTCCGGCCCTCGCATCTCGCGCCAGGTGTGATACACCCTGTGCACGACTGTCCAGTGTGAAAGCACTGCAAGCACCCACAAAACCTGGGGCATCTTATGCAGGAACGGATTGGCCGCCGGACCTATCTCGGTCAGCGAGCCGATGATCAGAAGCACCACACGTTCCGGTCGCTCAAGGAAGCCTACCTTGCAGGCTATTTCAAGCGACTCCGCGCGAGCGCGAGAGTAACTGACCATCACCGATCCGACGAGCGCGAGACCCGTCAACGCCACCAGCAGCGTCGAGTGAGCCGCGGTGTTGCGCGCATAAAACACCATGATCCCGACGTAAACTATCACATCGGAATAACGGTCTATCACTGAATCAAAGAACGCACCGAACCGAGTGACTCGCCCGCGAAGGCGGGCCACCTGGCCGTCAAGCATATCAAAGATGTTTGCGACGATCATCAACAGCCCCGCCGCAAAAAAATTGCCGTAGCCGTAAAGTACGCCGCAGCCGATATTGATCAGTAATCCGATGAAGGTCAGCGCATTCGGGTTGATGCGGCTTCGGGAGACTCCACGCACGATCGCGGAAATGATCCATTTGCCACCGGCCCCGATCGCGTCACTTATCATTGGAGCGCCTCCCCGCCTCGGCCGCGCCAACCACCAGCGAAGCGCTACTATCGCAAACGCACAACCCCATTGTCAACCTATGTCGCAAACGAGAATTCCATCAGCTGCGAGCATTTACGGCCAGATAATACGTCATTGTTTACTGGTCTTCAGAATCGTGTATGGTCCGGAGTTTAACGATCTCGAATCGCCGTTTTCCAGCAGGTGTGATGATCTCCACCTCGTCTCCTTCTATTCGCCCCATGAGCCCGCGGCCGACAGGCGAAGAGGTGGAAATTTTACGTTGAGCGATATCCGCGTCCTCGGACATTACCAGCGTGTAGGTTACTTCGTCGCCGGTATCAACCTCATAGAGCTTGACGGTGGAGCCGTATCCGACCCGATCGTGGGGCAACCGCGTAATGTCAATCATTGACAAGTCCGCGAGCCGTTTGCGTAAGTTGCCGATTCGAGCTCGAACATAGTCCTGGCGATTACGCGCGGCGGTATACTCGGCGTTCTCGGATAGATCTCCCATAGCCACGGCTATCTTGAGGTCCTGTGGAATCTCGTTCCTGAGTTCAAACTCGAGTTGCCGCAACTCATCCTGGATCTTTTGTTTGATTTCTTCTGACATATTAGATCGTAAGTTTATATCGTTAACGACCTGCTAAACAAGCACGGACTGTATAAGCGGGCTCAACCTGTGACTTTTCGCAACATACTGACCTGTTGTTCCCTTTGTCGAGTGCCATTGCGGAGTTTTTCCTTAGCCCGCCTACAGCCTTCCCTCGGTATTCAGCTTCGAACAACTGTCATCCGATCGTCGGATTTATACGATGATGGGGAACGTGACATCAGTTTCTTTCGACATTGGCAAAGGCGCTTGCAGCGTCGTTTGGTCAAGAAAGCCGCAAGAATCAATGCCGCGCAAACGGCATTGTTATTTGCACAAATGTTGCGACCGGGTATGCAGAGTCATACCCGTTTCTAGCTGAGCTCACGCCGTATTCTGCCGATCACGCTTGTCTGTGGCCGACAATAATGCGCCGCTGATCACCACCTGGTTTGAAGGGGATAAGTTGGATTGGAGTTATAGATTCGGAGCCGGCTTCCGGCGTAAACGGTTAAACACTGGTCTAGGGCTGCGACGGATCAACCGCCTCCGTTCTTGCGAAGCTCGAGCAATACCTGTTTGGCGACCGCCTTGAGAGTGTCAAAGACACCAATGCCCCGATTGGCCACACCCTCAAATACGGGTTCATCCTTCCGGCGGAGTTCGGCTGAGAGATCTGCGGTTGAAACCACATTGGGTAAGTCTCGTTTGTTAAGCTGCAGCACGTAGGGAACTTTACTTAAGTCGTAGCCGTGTTGTTTGAGGTTTAATTCCAGATTGAATATGGATTCAATGTTGGCGTCCATTCGTTCGCGTTGCGAGTCCGCGACGAAGACCATTCCGTCGACGCCCTTCAAAATCAGTTTGCGGCTGGCGTCGTAGAAGACCTGACCCGGCACGGTGTACAAATGAAAACGTGTCTTGAACCCGCGGACCGTCCCCAGGTCGAGCGGCAGAAAATCGAAGAACAATGTGCGGTCGGTTTCGGTTGCAAGACTAATGAGCTTGCCCTTGGCTTGCGCGGCAGTCGAGTCGTAAATGTACTGGAGGTTGGTGGTCTTGCCGCCCAGTCCAGGACCGTAATAGACAATCTTGCAGTTTATTTCGCGCGATGCGTAGTTAATGAAGGTCAAGGCTGGTATCCCTCTATCGCTGCGCCGGGGGTAAACTCTGAGTCCCGGTCGATCTCGCTGTTAACAGGGGCATTAGTTAAACAGGGCGTCGATGTCCTCTTCGGTTATCTCGGCAAAGGGTGAATCGAGCGCGATTCCCATGTCACGCTCGCGATCGACCTTGGCGTCGATTACCTCGAATACCGTGTTCATCTCGGCGGTTGCTCGCTTTACTCTTAGCCGTACAAGTCCAAGACTCGAGCGCTCATCAAAAATAACTACAAGTATGACCCGCGCGGCGACGATTGAAATGTGAATATTGTCGCGCTCTCCTTCGTGGGACAGTACCGGAAAGCCACGCTCGCCTATCAGATGCGCCAGTCCGTCGGTAGCCGCGACGTTGCCGGCCGTGAGACTCGCAAGGCTGGTCGTGTCCAGGTTGAGCATTTCTCCGTGCGCTGCGATTTGCTGTCCGTTCTTATCGACAAGAAAAACAAACTTGGCGTTCGCGTCCGCGCAAAGGCGGGTGATTACACGCTTGAGTTGCTCGTACTCCTGTTCGTAAAGTACAACCGGAGTCGACATCCCTTCTCCTTAATATTTGACAGAGCGCAAGGGGAGCCGTGCCAGATTCAAGCGACGTTTTTGCGACGCGAGGTGTTCGTTTCAAACAATCAGAGGTCCGGCACCGTGTGCTTCGAGGAGGGGCAGTAATGGGGTACGGTTCTTATAGCACGGCGTCAAAACCAAGACAATACTTTTCCTTTTTTTCGTCGTCCCGCCTTCAGTCGGACCTCAACGTTGGCGATTCGCTAGTTCCGCCTGAAGGCGGGACTACGAAACAACGCCCCTTCCGTGTCAACCAACGGCGTTCTATACTTATCTGGAATTCATCACAGAAACGGAAGAGTCTATGGAATCCAAATTCGCAAAGCACGTAAAACGCGAGGAGATCGTGGACATAGTCTGCGAGCTTGTTCGCCAAAACACTGTCAACCCTCCCGGCAACGAGTATCTTTGCAAAGACATTGTCACTCGCTGCATTCAATCGCTTGGGATGGAAGTCTCCTACTACGAGAAAGAGCCGGGTAGAACAAACATCGTCGGAAAGATCGGAAGCGGGACAAAGTCAATTGGATTCGTGTCGCACATGGACGTCGTTCCACCTGGCGAGCTCGAACAATGGAACACGCCTCCCTTCGAACCGACCATTATCGGCGATCATATTTACGGGCGCGGGACGCTGGACGACAAGGGTTCATTTGCTTGCGCTTATTCGGCCTGCAAGGCATTTCTCGCCGAGCACCCGAAGTTCGACGGAACGATCTATTTGATAGCCGCGGCCGATGAAGAGTTGGGATCCGAGCTGGGAATCATTTATCTGGTCGAGGAATGCGGATTGAAGTTTGACGTTGCGATCATTCCCGATGGCGGGAGAATGGATCTTTCGATCTACGGCGAAAAGGGAATCCTGTGGATTGAGCTCGAAAGCCACGGCATCCAGGCTCACGGCTCAACCCCGGAGCTTGGCCGCAACGCCATAGTGCCGCTCGCCGAGGCGATTAGTGAAATAAAGACGCTCGACCTCGGAGCAAATTACGATCAGGCCTTCGACGGCTGGACGATGAACGTCGGAACGATTCAGGGGGGATCGTCTGCGAACACAGTGCCGGCGATGGCTCGCGCGACTATCGATTTCCGGCTGCCTGCGGGCATCGACAAGAAACAGGTGCTAGCTGGAATAGAGGCGAAGTTATCCGCGGCTCGCCGTCGATCACCGGATGCTGATCTCCGTGTTAAGGTGCTGCACGAGACCGAGCCGCATCTGTCGGACAAGAACTCGATCATCATTCGCAGTTTCGATCAAGCTGCTCGACGTATGAACCTGCCCATGAAGTACGAGACGTTTGGCGGGAACACGGTTGCAAAGAACCTCTATTTCGCCGGGATAACGTCGGTCGTGCATTATCCTGGCGACGACAAACTCGCTCACGTTCCAAATGAGTACGTGATCATTGACGAACTGGTGTTGGGCTCGGTGCTTTATGCTGAAACACTTGAGGCTTACTTTTTTGGTTAACCGTTTGTGGTCCGCGATTGGCACCCACCTAACGGGCGAGCTGCCAATGGGGGCTGCGTCAATAAGCATCAACGTCCCGCGTACGTCTCGAATGGGACCGGTGATCGCGGTTATTATTGCGGTAATTTCGCTTCAGGCGAACGCGCAGACCTTACAAACAAAAGCAAACGAAATTCGAGCGGCGATGGATGGGCGCAACTTCGAGCGAGCCGAAACGCTGTTGCGGGAGCTTCGCACGGCGGACCCGGCAAGCTTCGCCGGCAACAATTACGATTATCTCCTGGCGAGATTGCTGGAAAGACGCGGGGCTCGCAGTGAAGCTGCGTCTCTGTATCAGGCACTGGCGGGTCGAAGCGCGATCCTGACCCAATATGCGCTGTGGCATCTGGCGTTGATCGGCAAGGACGCTGGTGATCTGGCGCTGGAGCGTCAATACATTACTCGCTTGCTGGTGAGTTATCCGTCCAGCGCCCTTGCTCCCAAGGCCCGCGAGCGCTTGATTGACAGTCACTTCGAAAGCGGCGACTACCGCGCGACGATTGCGCTTCTCAGACCCATCGCATCCACAAGCGGAGGGAGGGGTCGCAAGGCGATGGCCCGGCTCGGCGAAGCGTATTCGAAGACCGGAGAGGCAGAGACGGCGCGCGGACTCTTTAATCAATTAGTGAATGGATCACGCGATGACTATGCGCTTGACGCGGCGCTTGGCCTGGACGCGCTGGATCGAGCCGCAAAGATCAAACCGAATGAGTTCGATGCATTACGACGGGCGCGAATCTATTTGTTCAACCGTCACTGGGTCGAGGCTCGAGCGCATATGCTGGATGTAGTCGAGCGGTTTCCGGAGAGCCCGAATCGCGCCGAAGCGCTCTATCAAACCGGCTTCACGTTCTTTCGCGAATACAACCATGACGAAGCGATCAAGTGGTTTGCGAGGGCGCATTCAGAGTTTCCGGAAAAGAAAGATGGCGAGCAGGGTTACTATTATGTCGGTTCGTCACTCCAGCAAGCCCGGCGCTATGAGGAAGCCGCGCGACGTTACGAAGAATTCATCACCGAGTATCCGGATAGCGAGCTCCTCGAAGGCGCGCATCGCAACGTGGTTGATTGCCTTCGCTATGCCGGAAAGTTCGACGAAGCTATCGAGTGGTCTCGGCGAATAGTGCAGAAGTATGCGAATCAACCGCTCGCTACTGTCGGTTTGTACAACGAAGCGAAGATTCAACTCACAAGAGGGAACTACGACGCAGCGCTTCAACTGTTGACGAGGGTTGCCGCGCTTCCGGTGACCGCGAAGACGATCAGTGCACCGATTCGCGGTGAGGCTTCCTTTCTGCGCATCTTTACGCTGGAGAAGATGGGACGCCTTGCTGAAGCCGCGCGTGCTTACCTTGCAACGCCGGACGAGCGCGATAACTACTTCGGCCAGCGTGCGACTGAGCGGCTACTAGGGTTGCTCGCGACCGAAGAAGGCCGGCGAGTAATCGAGCCGATGACCCGGGCCTACCACGCACAGGCGCGCGCAGCTTTGGATGCCGGCCGATATGCCGAGGCAAAGGATGCCGCAAATCAAGCGATGCGCCTGACCAGAGATGACGCAGCGAGGACTGAATTGCTCGGCATTTTGCGCAAGAGTTATGCGCACCTGCCTGCGTATCAACCGGCTTCGCGATACCGCTTGATTCCGGTAGGGCGCGAGGTTGTGAAGAGCGCCGGGAAGACCGAGGCTGATTCATCTCATCAAGCGCTAGCCGCGGAGTTCATGTTTCTTGGGCTCTACGACGAAGGGGTAACCGAGCTTGTGGAATCCGGAATAGGATCGAACCCGCCAGGCGGGCGGTACGCCACGCGTGCGGCGTCGATGCCTCAATCTACTGGCGGGGATGCTTCCTATTCGATGGCAGTTTATAGCAATCGCGGTGATCAAGCCTTTCGGGCAATCGCATTTGGTGAATCCGCGGCCAAGTCCGTTCCCCAGGACTTCCAACTCGAGCTCATGCCGCGCGATCTGGTCGAGCTGATTTATCCGGCGCCGTATCGGGATGCGTTTGATCGTTATGCGCCGGGCGCGGGGGTCGATCCAAGACTGGTTCTATCGCTGGCGCGACAGGAAAGCCGTTTTAATCCAGCGGTTAAAAGCCAGGCGTCTGCCAGAGGTCTGTTGCAGTTTATCCCCGAGACCGCTCAGCTGCTTGCGAACGAAGAAGGGATGAAAGACTTTGAACTGGATGACGTGTATATGCCCGAGGTCGCGGTGCGGCTGGCGGTGCGTTACGTCGCCGATTTGCTAAAGCTGTTTCCAAACAATCCTCACGCGGTGCTGGCTGCATACAACACGGGCGAACGGAATGTCGAGCGATGGATCGCTCGCTCGAGATCGAACGACGTCGATCGGCTGGTTAGTGAAATTGCGATACCGGAGACCAAGGACTACGTCGCTAAGGTCATGAACAGTTACCGCGCATACATGCTGCTTTATACCCAGGACCTCAAACCTCGCACACGATAAGACAACTCAGGAGTCCGTCGTCCATAGTCCGTAGCCCGTAGCATTTCTTGACAACAACGGATTACGGACTAACAGGACTACGGACTACGGAAAACGGACTAACCAGCTAACCTTTTCGACTTCACGTGTCTCTATAATAATGAGGGCATCAAGCTGGAGCGACAGGATGGCGAAGTTTGCGGGAGAGCCGCCGGATGAAGTTCTGGTCGTTGCCGCGATACTCGGCGATCTCGGTGCTTTTGATGAGCTTGCGGCACGTTATCGCGCGGCGGTCGTGCGCACGGCTCAGTCAATCGTTGGACGCGAAGACGCCGAAGATGTCGCCCAGGACACGTTGTTGCTCGCGTTTAAAGCGCTTCCGTCGATCGATGAACCCCCGAGGTTCGCGGCGTGGCTTTCGGCTATCACTCGCCATCGGGCGTTTCGATTCAGCAAACGCGAGCGTTCTCATCAAGCTGGGCGCGTCGATCTGGATGAGTTCCTGATCGAACAGGTCCAGGCACTTGCGCAACCTCTGGTGAGGAGTCCGGAAGGCGGTGACGAATTGAGGCTTGCTCTCGAAAACGTCCCGGCTGATTATGCGCTCGTTCTGAGGCTGCGCTTCTTCGACGAGATGCCGCTCAAACGAATAAGCGCCTTTTTGGGCGCGCCGCTTTCTACCGTCAAGTGGCGCATTCATCGCGGCAAGCAATTGCTGCGCGAACAGGTTGAACTTTTGAGACAACGAGGTGAGAAATGGAAAGAGATAGAGAACTCGCAAAGCTGATCAACGTGCTGCGACGCATCTCGCGGGCTGCGAGCCACGCAGGCTGGAGCCGCGACCAGGCCGCCGCTCGCTTTTGCGCCCTTCAATACAACAAGGTGCTCGCGAGGATAGCTGAGATCGAGCCCGCGGTCGCGACGCTGTTTGTCGCTCTCCCAGAAAACGCATCTGCAGATGTGATTAGAATCGCGGCTCACGAACTTGGAGCATACTTTGAAGACGAAGCCAGTCCCGCGGCTACGTCTGGATTTCGAGCCAGGGTGCACGGTTGCGGCAGTCGTCGCGCGTGGGCAGGGCGGGTGAGATTTGGTTCGTGCTGGTAAGAGGTGATTTATGGAAAGAGAAAAGGAAATAGCGAAGCTGGTGAATGTGTTGCGCCGGACGTCGCGCATGGCGCTGCAGTCGGAATGGACCGGAAGCAGCGAAGATGTGACCGCATTCTGTATCGATCAGTACAACCGGGTGCTGGCTCGTCTGAAGGAGATCGATCCGGGAGTTGCTGCTGTATTCGATCCGCTGCCGGCGGGAAGTTCGCTGACCGTTGCCGCAATGGCTTGCAGACAGTTGTCGGCGTACTACGAAGACGAAGTCGGCCGGAGCGGAGGCGATTGGAAAGGGATGTGGGGTGATCCGCGATACGGCCTGTGGATCGACAAGCGCGCGTTCAAGGAGTTCTGGAACAAGTCCGCTCGCGAGGTTGAAGATCTCGGCGAGATTATACGCGAGAACATCGATGAGTGGGTGAACCAGCGCAAGGCTCGCGGCAAGGGTGAAGAAGGCAGCAGCGAACGAACCACCACCCGCATCGATCCAGAAGACACAAAACCACAGTAGCGGCCTCAGAAGGTTAAAGACAGGGTGGCTTGGGCTAAGTGAATACCTCAGCAGCGTGAAAGTAAGTAAAGGCGCTTGTCCTAAGTGAGCACCTCAACAGGTTCAAGGTAGGGAAGTGGCTTACCCCCGCTCGTCTTGAACTCGAACAATTACAGGGAGCGGGGGCAAGCCACCCTTACTTTGAACCTGCTGATCTGGCCACTCGTCTCACTCACTCACTCTCACTCTCACTCGCTCTCTCTGAAGCTCCAATCCACCGTAACGTGTTGACCTCTGAAAATCTGAACGATCCACTCTGTCCCCTTGACTTGCAACAGCTAGATGATAATAATTCTCACGTGAGAATCAAACGCAACACTGTGCTCACCAGGCACGGGGGAGAAGTGGACGGCTGGTGCTCGGAGTTCGAGCGGGAATGTCGCGCTCGAGGAATTCGAGTTACTCCTCAGCGGCTGGCGGTGTATCGAGCGCTTGCTGAGGATCTCGCCCACCCGACGGCGGACTCGGTTTACAGCAGGTTAAGCAGACAACTGCCCGGATTGTCACAGGCGACGATTTATCGCACTCTGCAGTTTTTCGAAAGCGAGAACCTGATCCGGAAAGTAAGTTCGCCTGGAGCGATCGGGCGGTTCGACGCCAACGTTAGTCCGCATCAACATCTTGTTTGCCGGTTTTGCGGCAGCCTCGAAGATATTTCGATCCCCGAGCTTCATTCGGCGGCGATTCCAACGGTCGCGGGCTTCACGATTGAGGAATTGGACATCCGATTGGTAGGCATCTGCGAGGCCTGCGCAAACTCAAAGGCAAATACGAAAAAGCGCGGAGCTGCGCGCTCGCGCAATTCATCATCACGAACTAATCGAAAGGAAGACAAAAATGGCTGAACTGAAAGGAAGTAAGACCCACCAGAATCTGAAGGATGCTTTTGCAGGCGAGTCGATGGCCAATCGCCGGTATTTATACTTTGCTAAGGTCGCCGACGTTGAAGGGTATCCTGAGATCGCCGGCAATTTCCGAGACACCGCTGAGGGCGAAACCGGACACGCCCACGGACATCTGGACTATTTGAAGAAGGTCGGCGATCCGGCCACCGACCAGCCGTTCGGCGATACTGCGTTGAACCTCAAATCGGCCGTTCACGGCGAGACTCACGAGTACACCGATATGTATCCGGGAATGGCGAAAGCCGCTCGCGAGGAGGGCTTCGCCGAGATTGCAGACTGGTTCGAAACGCTCGCCAAGGCTGAGAAGTCGCACGCCGGGCGATTTAGCAACCTGCTCAATTCGATCAGCTAGGCGGGGTGCAATAATAGTATGTGTGCATTCGTATGACTGTCGCATGCGAGCGGCGCTTTCTGTTTAAGCGAATTCGACGTCGGACAAAGCGCCGCCACGCATGCGGCAGTCTTGAATGCGGAATAGGCGGCGCAGTCCAAATGAGGGCGACGCAGTCCAAAATACACCTTAGCTTGGATCAGTGACTACAAACGAAAAAAACATCGGATACAAACCAACAGACGGGTTGTCTTACGACCCGGCGGAAGAGAAGTATTGGGACGCGAGCGCGCTCAATAAGGAAATCGAGCGGACTTTTGAGATCTGTCACGGTTGCCGCCTCTGCTTCAAGTACTGCGACGCGTTCCCGACGCTTTTTTCGCTCCTGGACAAGAAGTACGACGGCGATGTTCGTCAGATCAGTCCCGACGAGACACGCACGATTATGGATTCGTGCTTTCAGTGCAAGTTGTGTGAGGTACAGTGCCCATACACCGAGCGCGACGGTCACGAGTTTCGGTTGGACTTTCCGAAACTGGTGCACCGCTACACTGCCCAGCGCGCTCGCCGCAAAGGCTTTACGATGCGGGATAAGATTCTCGCCGATCCGGATCGGGCGGGTTCAATGGCCCGTGCCAGTCTTGGTCTCGCCAACTCTGCAAACAAGGTCCGGTTGCATCGAATCTTTCTTGAAAAGGTGCTGGGGATTCATCGCGACAAATTGCTTCCCGAGTTCGCGTCGAGCACTTTTGAAAAATGGGCGGAACAAACGGGTAGGATTGCTGCAGGGCCATCAGCAGAGGTGGTTCTGTTTCAGACCTGTTACGTTCAAAACAACGAACCGCAGATCGGCCGCGACACCGTGGAGGTCCTCGAGAAGAACCGAGTAGACGTTAAGTGTGTCGCCGGGCTTCAATGTTGTGGGATGCCTGCCTGGGAACGCGGCGATCTTGAAACGCTTAGAAAAATGGCGAAAGCCAACTTGAAGCTTCTTTTGCCTTTTGTCGAGAGCGGTGCGAAGGTCGTTGCGATTAATCCGACCTGTTCGATGATGATGCGACGCGAGCACCCCACGTTGGTCGAACCTGAAGATCGGCCTGCTGCCCAGAAAGTAGCCGCGGCGGTAATGGATCCAAGCGAGTTTCTCTGGTCGATCCGCAACGAACCCCGTTTTAACACTGATTTCCGCAGTACTCCCGGCGCAACGGTTGGCTATCACGCGCCGTGTCATCTTCGAGCGCAGGGGGTCGGCTTCAAAGGACGAGACCTGATCCGCAAGATCCCCGGAGTGACGCCTCAAACGGTTATGGAATGCTGCGGCCACGACGGGACTTACGCGATGACTGTCGAGGGCTTCGAGCCGTCGGCAAGGATCGGCAAGCGAGCCTTTGACGGAATGCAAGAGAGTGAGTCTCAGGTATGGGCCACAGACTGCCCGCTCGCGGCTATTCAGTTTCAGCAGCACGCGGGTGTAAAACCAATGCATCCGATGTCGATTCTCGCGCGAGCGTATCGAAATGATGGCTTCGAAACGCCGGTCGAACCAAAGAGCGAACAAGGGGAGAAGTAATGAAACTAGTAGAACGCAAAGAGATCATCGACTACGTTACGTATGAAGAAGGTCGCGATGCTTTCCGTGAAAAGATCTTTGCGGTAAAGGCCCCGCGACGCGTCCACATCGGAGAGTATCTGACACTGCTGTTTGAGAACCACCAGACGATGCTGTATCAGATTCAGGAGATGATCCGCACCGAGCGGATGGTTAAAGAAGCGGCTATCCAGCACGAAATCGACACCTACAACGAAGTGCTTGGTGGAGACGGTGAATTCGGATGTACGCTGCTGATCGAAATAGATGACCCGTCGATTCGCGAAGTGAAACTCAAGGAATGGTGGCGATTGCCCGAAAAGATGTACTTGTTGCTGGAGGACGGCACCCGGGTGTGGGCCACGTTTGACGAGCGCCAGCGTGGCGAGGACCGGGTCAGCTCGGTTCAATACATGAAGTTCGACGCCGGCGGCCGCGTTCCTGTGGCTGCAGGCGTGGATCTGCCGGAGCTGCAGGTGGAAGCGGCTCTGAGCGAAGAACAGCGTCACGCACTAGGTGGAGACCTGTCATCGTGACGTAACCCGGCACTAGTCGGTTGCTCTCAACGGAGATGTCGTCGAATACTGACAGGCCGCGACGATTCGGAACTCGTACTTCGGCACAGCTTGGCTCTCGGATAGCCTCTTGAGATTGTGCTAGAATGACCGCGAAGAATATTCAGGTTAGGGAGTTCGTAATCCGATGAACATAGACCTGCTAGTCGAAGTCGATCCGGAGAAAATGAGCGGGACGCCGGTTTTCACTGGCACGCGCGTTCCGATCAAGAATCTCTTTGACTACCTTGAAGGCGGGGACAGCGTTGAAGTGTTCCTCGACGATTTTCCCACAGTCAGCAGAGAACAAGCGCTAGGTATCATCGAGGCCTCTCGTCAGTTGTTGCTCAACAAGTATGAGATTGCTGCTTGATGAGTGCATGCCGCGCCGCCTCAAGCGGGAGTTCGTCGGCCACGAAGTCAAAACCGCGCGAGAGGCCGGCTTCGCCGGGTTGAAGAACGGGGCGCTGCTGAGAGCCGCCGATGCGTCGTTTGATGTTCTCATCACGGTCGATAGAAACATACCTTATCAACAGAATCTGAGTGGACTAAACATCGCGATCATGATCTTGATCACGAAAAGCAACAGGTACGATGATCTTAAGCCTCTCGTACCCCAAGCTCTACACGCGCTCACGTCGCTACAGCCTGGGTCCGTCGTGCGGGTCTAAGTTCGAGGGTTCAATTCCTTCGACCACGCGGATTCAGATTTTCGCTTTCGGCCCGCACGGGAGAAACCACCCAACCTCATAAGCCTTTTGATTGACTCTCTGAACGGAGCTTCGCAAAACCGATTTTCTTCCACCTGTGCACCTCTATATTTTGAGGTTTGGGTTCAAAAGGATGAGGTTTATGAGATACTCGATCCTCCAAAGCGCTTCAAGGATTATCTGCGGAAGCTATCCGAGTTTGAGTAGGGTCTGTTCGAAGGGCCTTATAGGCTCAAAGATATTCTTTGACTGAAGGCGAGCGTAGTTTCGGCGAGCCTTAGCCGAAAATCGTGCCCACAACACTCACTTGTTAATAATCCTTCCCCGGAGTGCGTTTAATGGCTGGAGACGAAGTGAAGGAGGAAAGAGTGCAAGCCGTAAAACACCTGAGAGCAGTACCCAGTCCTCCCGATGAGGTCGAACTCCTTTATCGAGAACATCATGACCACGTTTTCCGGGCCGCTTACCGGGTCACCGGGAACGTCGTCGATGCCGAGGACGTTCTTCAAACCGTTTTTCTCCGACTCGTGCGGCGCCAGGAGAAAGTCGATCTGTCGCCTAGCCCAGGCAGCTATCTCCACCGCGCCGCAGTTAACGCCTCGCTTGATTTGTTGCGCAGCCGGACCCGCTCGCGCTCGGTGTCTATAGAAGAGGTCGCGTTTGACGCGCCTCACAGCTCCGAGCCAAGTCCGGAAACTCAACATCTCGATCGCGAGCTTCAAACTCAAATCAGGCGGTCAATTGCTACGCTTGGTCCAAAAGCCGCTGAGATCGTGGCTCTCAAATACTTTGAAGGGCACAGCAATCTCGAAATTGCCGAAATGCTCGGTACTTCCCAGATGGTGATCGGAGTGCTGCTCCATCGGGCAAGGACAAGGCTTCGCAAAGAAATCGCTAAGTTCCTGGAGGGACATCATGAAACGGAGTAAGAAAGAGTTAAACGACATCCTTGACCGGGCCACGGCCGAGATCCGCAGCGAGCGGGTGGATCAGTCTGTGGTCGAGAGCGCAGCGGACCGCGTGTGGGCGAAGCTGTCTAACGAGCCGGCGACTTCCGGCGCGCCCGCTGCGCACGTCGAACATATCAGGAGCTGCGACGACTTCCAGAAGCTCATACCTGAATACTTGACCGGAAGTCTGTCGTCGGCCCGCTCGCTCCTTTTTGAAGATCACACCCACGAATGCATCCCGTGTCGCAAAGCGCTCAAGGAAGCGCGGTACGGAGTCGCTGCCGTTCCGCTCGCGCCAGGCGCGTCGAAGACCTCGGGTTCGCGCCGCACGGCTACCAGATGGGCGATCGCCGCCGCGATCCTCGTTGGAATCGCCGCTCTTTCTTTGACCTACAATCGCTTCTTTAACGCGGGCAGCGACGCTTTTAACATGGTTGTGCACGCGATGGACGGTCAAGCGTATCTGGTATCCGATGCGAACACTCAGGAGCTCACCGTGGGACAGGAGTTCAAGCTCGGTGACAAGGTCCGAACGGCTAAGGACGCGGGCGCCGTAGTCAAATTGCCTGATGGCACTTTGATCGAGATGCGAGAACGCTCGGAATTCTCGGTTACCGATGGCGCAGAGGGGACGACGATTCATTTGGATCGGGGCAACATCATCGTTCAGGCCGCAAAACAAACTCGCTTGCGTCATCTCTATGTTCAGACTGACGACTGCCTGGTATCGGTGGTCGGCACGGTGTTTTCAGTAAACAACGGCACAAAGGGTTCGCGCGTCTCGGTTGTCGAGGGCGAGGTCCACGTCGAGCATGGTGGGAAGCAAAATGTGCTTCTTCCTGGCGATCAGGTTGCGACGACCGCGAGTATCGAGCGGGTTCCGGTGAAGGACGAAATAGCCTGGAGCCGTGATGCTGCTCGATACAAGCAGATGCTCGCCGAGCTGCGCAAGGAGATTGATGAGCGAGTAGCTCGGCCCGGTGTGAGGTATTCGACCAGGTTGCTCGATATGGTCCCCGAGGACACGGCGTTCTACGTTGCGATTCCAAACCTTAGCGAGACGATTGCTGAGTCAAACAAGCTCATCCAGGAGCGACTGTCGCAGAACCCTGAGCTTAGCCAGTGGTGGGACAGGGAGCAGGGATCATCCCGTGGCAAGGAGCAGTGGGATAACATCGTTTCCAAGATCGCCGAGTTCGGCGAGCAGATAGGAGACGAGATAGTGGTAACAGCTCAGCTTGCCAGAACGGGCAAGGGCGAGCCGGATGGTCCGCTTGTGTTAACCACGCTAAAGGACCCGAGCTCATTCCGTTCATATGTCGAAAGACAGCTGTCGACGATGAGCTTGATTTCGAAGAAAGCCCCTGGCGTCCGATTTGTAGATAACCCGATGGGCGAAATGAAAACGGCTGCCGCAAACGCGGGAAGTGATCTTTATGTGTGGATCAACGGTGACGTGCTGGCAGCTTCGCCTAAGATCGAGTACCTCCAGCGGATGTCGGCCAGCGCGAAGGGTTCGAGCGCGGGGCAGTACGCCGAAGGTTCATTCCGTTCGCGAATCGCGGACATCTATCGCGACGGCGCCGGGTTTATTATCGCCGCCGATCTTCAAAGGTTCATAGCTCAGGCGAAGGGCGACGATGCTAAGACGAACGCCGCTATGGATCGATTGGGCGTGTCCAACCTGAAGTACTTCATCGCTGAGATCAAAGAAGATCAAGGCAAGTCGTTCAACCGCGCGACGCTGAGTTTTAACGACACGAGTCACGGGATGGCATCGTGGTTGGCGGCGCCTGGGCCGATGGGAGCCTTGGAATTCATCTCACCCGACGCGAACATCGTAGCGGCGTTTGTAGTGAAAGAGCCTGTTGCGCTGGTTGACGATTTGATGAGCGCGTTGAACGCGGTCGATCCGAAGTTCAGCGAGCACATCGGAGAATTCCAGAACGAAACCGGACTCAACATACGAGAAGACTTCGCAAAGCCGCTTGGTGGGGAGTTCGCATTCGCGGTTGACGGTCCGTTGCTTCCTACGCCTTCGTGGAAGATGGTGTTTGAAGTTTACGATTCGGCGCACCTGCAACAGACTCTCGAGCAGCTGGTGGTAAAGATGAACGAGTTAGCCAGCCGCGAAGGTAAGAGAGGCTTCCAGTGGGACCGTTCCGAGTCGGGAGGTCGTACTTTTTACACGCTTAAGTCGCTCGATTTCGGACTCGAGTTGAGCTACACCTACTCGAACGGCTATATGATCGCCGGGCCGAGTCGCGCGCTTATCGATCGTGCGGTACGTTATCACGATTCAGGCTACACTTTGCTGCACTCGCCGCGATTCGTGGCTGCGTTGCCGGAAGACAAACAAGCAAACTTTTCAGCGCTGATCTATCAAAACCTGGCGCCGGTGCTGGGCGGCATAGGAAAGCGTGTCGGAGGGATTGCGAGCGGGTTGCCCGAAGAGCAACGGAAGGGCATCAGCTCGCTTGTCAGTGGTCCGGTGCTGGCGTACGCATACGCGCAAGGTGATCACATATCGTTTGCGCTGAACGGTGAAGAAGGACCAATCGGACTGAAGCCTTCAAACCTCATCGGGATGCCGGGTTCTTTTGGGATGAGCAATATCATCCAGCATTCCGTGCGTTGATGGATCTCTAGTGCCGGTGACTCAGAACAAAATCTGGGTCACCGGCATTTTTCTGTTTAGTAAGGAAGATTTGCTAAACCGGATTCTTACACTTGCCATCCTGGGCCTCGTGTTCGCCGCCACCGCTGTGTCAGAGGGCGCTCGCCAAAAGCCGGAGCCGAGCACAAAAAACGCCCCCACTGTTGATCAGGTAATCGATAGGTATATCAAAGCGGTCGGCGGCACGGCGGCCATCGAGAAGATAACTACTAGAGTGATGAGAGGCTCGCTTGTAACCTCGGGTGGGACAGCTAGGCTCGAGGTGTACGAGAAAACGCCAAATAAATTCCTGGTGATTGTCGAAAATAGCGCCGCAGGGCTCAGTCAAAATGGTTTCAACGGTGTTGTGGCCTGGTCTCAGAACGCCCAGCGCGGATCGCGAGAGATGAAGGGACCCGAAGTAGAGAATTTCAAACGCGAATACGATTTGCACAGGGAGATCAAGCTCAAAGAGTTTTATCCGAAAATGTCTGTGACCGGCCGGGAGACGATTGGTGACCGTGACGCTTTTGTTGTCGAAGCCGCCACTGTCGATGGGGTAAGTGAGGTTCTTTACTTTGATGTTGGCACCGGATTGCTTTTTCGACGAGACGTAACGGTCCAGGGTACGACGCTTCAGGCGTACCTGGAGGATTACAGGGAGGTGGATGGAATCAAGATCCCGTTTACGATTCGGCGTTCGCGTCCTGACTTTAGCTTCACCTATAAGTTTGATGAGGTGAAGCACAACATCGCGGTTGAGGATTCGAAGTTCAACAAGCCTGCGCCGCAATAGAGTTGGGAGAGGAAGAAGAACTCACCTGCGTCGGTTCTTAATAAAAGTTGTACAGCGACACAGGATTTGTGTGCCTGGGTTCTGCGTTGCGTGTCTTCGCAATGTTTGAGTAAGAGTCGAATTCGACTCGTCAAAAGCGCCAGCCGTTGGGAACTCAAACTCAACGGCTGGCGTAATGTTTTGAGACTTGGAAATCAAATTTTAATCCGCAAGCAAGCATCAAACGCGACGAGGGGTTGATCTTAAGCGGACGCCGCGACAAGATATCCGGGCGAGCAAACGTTTCACGACAACCGAGCGAACTAACACGATGGACAACGCGCTAACAAAGACTGCTGAACAGATGAACGGAGTTGCGGTTCTGTCGAAGGAGCCCGAGGCGGCGCCGGCGGCTCCGGTGATCGACCTCGACGGGTTGAGCGTGACTTTTGGAGGCCGCCCGATACTAAGAGAGCTGCGAGGTGAGCTGCGAGGACGAGCGATTGGCCTGCTGGGGCCAAACGGCGCCGGCAAGACGACTCTGATTCACACGCTGCTCGGGTTTCACTCACCATCATCCGGAACGGCGCACATCTTTGGACGAGACATTCGCAACGAAGCAAAGCAGATTCGAACCCTGATAGGATACATGCCCGAACGCGATTCGTTTATCGCTAATATGACTTGCGTTCATTTCGTCCGGTTGATGGCCGAGCTTTCGGGGTTACCTTCGGAAGCGGCGCTCGAACGTGCCCACGAGGCGCTGTTCTACGTCGGCCTGGGCGAAGCGCGGTATCGCAAAGTTGGAACGTACTCGCTCGGGATGAAGCAACTGGCGAAGCTTGCGCAGGCGATCGTACACGGGCCGCGATTGATCTTTCTTGACGAGCCGACCAACGGGCTCGACCCACCCGCGCGGCAACGGATGATCGAGCTAATTCGACAAATCCGCGACAGCGGCAAAGCTCACATACTGCTGTCCTCTCACCTGCTTCGAGATGTTGAGGAGTGCTGCGAGGAAATTCTAATCGTTAAGCAGGGCCGGATTGTGGTCTCCTGCAATCTTGAAGAAGAGCGCAAATCGAATATCAAGTTTCTCGAGATTGAAACACGCGGAGACCGTGAGAGTTTTGTTGAGGCAATCGCGACGCTCGGTTGCGAATACGCGCTCACGAGCGAGCGCCGGTTGAAGCTGGTCTTGCAGAACGGCGTCGAGATTCGCGATCTCTATCGCATTGCCGGCGAGCAAAAGGTTCAAATTCGACGTCTGAATTTCAAACGGGATTCTCTCGAAGATATTTTCTTGAAGGCGATGGAGGACGGCGGCGTACCGCAAGCTGCCGGCTTACCTGTTAGGGGGCAGCAATAATGGCGGTCTATGAGCACACTTACAAACCGTACGCCGGGCCGCTGACGCCTGAGTGGTCGCGTTTTCTGGTGATTCCCCGTCACGCTTATCGTGACGTGTTTTCCTCGAAACTGTTCACCGGGTTTTTCGCGCTATGCTTTGTATGCCCGCTGGTTATGGCGATCCTGATTTACCTGCATCACAACCTGACGGCGATGGCGATCTTCGAGATCAATCTGCGGGATCTGGTGCCGATCAATGGAGTTTTCTTTCAGTTTTTTGTTGCGTTTCAAACCGGTCTTGCGTTTTTGTTGACGGTGTTGATCGGGCCGCCGTTGGTCTCGCGCGATCTTGCGAACAATGCATTGCCGCTCTATTTGTGCCGCCCGTTGTCGCGCGCCGAGTACGTGGTTGGCAAAATGAGCGTGCTGATAATCCTCATTTCGGCGGTTACCTGGATTCCGGGCGAGCTGTTGTTTCTCTTTCAGTCTTATCTGGAAGGTGCGGGTTGGGCCGCTAGGAATCTTTGGATCGCGGGCGCGGTGTTTATCGGGAGCTGGACTTGGATTCTGTTACTCGCTCTGTTGTCGGTGACGATATCGGCGTGGGTTAAGTGGCGACTGGCCGCAAGCGCGGCGTTGTTTGGCCTGTTCATTATCTCAAACGCGATGGGATTTATGGTAAACGGTGTGCTTGTAACACGGTGGGGAAGCCTGTTTAACCTGACCATCATAATGAAAACGATCGAAGATAGCTTGTTCCGCGCGCCGAACTCTATGAATTTTCCGAACTGGATGGTGCTGCCGACTGCGGCGGCGTGGATCATGCTCGGTCTGTTTCTTGGAATGTGTGTTTTGCTGCTCACCAGGAGAGTTCGAGCGTATGAGGTGGTGCGGTGATCAACAAGACCGATGACCACATGATCGTCTTCGAAGACGTCTCGAAGTTCTACGGCGAGATCCTCGGAGTAAACCGCGTAACCCTGTCGATCGAGCCGGGGATCACAAGCCTGGTAGGACCGAACGGTTCCGGCAAGACCACGCTGATGAACCTGATGACCGGATTAATTAGGCCGACGCGCGGCCGGATGAGCGTGCTCGGACTCAAACCCGATCACCCTGAAGTATTCTTCCGTAAGGTCGGCTACTGCTCTCAATTTGATTCGTTCCCGCGCGCGTTGAGCGGGTTCCAGTTTATTCAGTCATACCTGCGAGTTCACGGGTACTCAAAGAGGGTATCCCAGGATCTAGCCTGGAAAGCGCTGCACCGGGTTGAACTGCTGGAGGCCGCTCACCTTAAGATAGGCGCCTACAGCAAAGGTATGCGCCAGCGGGTGAGATTGGCACAAGCGATAGCTCACGAACCGGTGGTAATGATTATGGATGAGCCGTTGAACGGTCTTGATCCGATGGCGCGAGCCGAAACGATTCGACTGTTCCGTCAACTCGCCGGCGAAGGGCTTCACCTGATCATATCCAGCCATATCCTTCACGAAGTCGATATGATGAGCGACAGCGTTATTCTTCTGAACAACGGCTACGTGGTCGCCGAGGGCGAGATTCACGGCGTGCGCAGCGAGATGGAAGAGCACCCGATGCAGATACTGATTCGGTGCGATCGGCCCGGTCTGCTGGCTGCGCGGGTGTTCGAACAGGACTCGGTGGTCGAAGCGAAGATTCATAAAGACCGGCGGGGGTTGTTTATCAAGACCCGGGATGCCGACGCGTTTTATCTGCTTTTGAACAATATAGTCGTCGAAGACGGTCTGACCGTGGAATCGGTCGCGCCCGTCGATGACGATATAAACGCGGTGTATCAGTACTTGATCGGAGGAGGCGAAGCAGCGTGAGCGCATCAACCGGAGTCATTGACGAAATGAAATCGTCGCGTGATCGAAACTGGTCGCTGTGGGCCGGTCAGATTGCCGCGATATTGCGGCTCGAAGTCCGAAAGAATTTTATCGGCAAGCGCGCAATTCTGATTTATCTGCTCGCGGCGGTTCCGATTCTGCTTATGGCAGCGGTTACGGCCCAGATGAGTTTCGAGCAGTCGCGGCAGAACAATATCGGCGAGATAAACATCGTCTTTGCCAACCTCTATGAGGGCCTGATTCTGAGAACGATCGTGTTTTTTGGTTGCGCGTGGATCTTCATGAATCTATTTCGCGGTGAAGTAGTCGATAGGAGCATTCACTATTATTTTCTATCGCCTTTGCGCCGCGAGGTTCTGGTGTGCGGAAAGTACCTCTCGGGATTGGTTGCGTCGGTCGTGTTGTTTGGCATAACAACCGCGGGCTCGCTGTTTTTCTTGTACGTCTGGTTGAGCTCGGCGGGCGCGAGCATCGGTTTTGATAAGAGCCAGGCTTTTGCATATTTTGGAATAACCGTTCTTGGCTGCATAGGGTACGGCGCAGCGTTCATGGTTATCGGCCTCTTCTTTCGAAACCCCATCATTCCAGGACTTCTGGTTTATGGGTGGGAATGGATCAACTTTCTGCTGCCGCCGGTGTTAAAAAAGATCAGCATTATCCACTACCTGCATTCGCTCTCTCCCGTTCCCGTTCCTGAAGGCCCGTTCGCGATGGTAGCTGAGCCGACGCCGGCCTATCTTTCGATTCCGGGGTTGTTGATCCTGACCGCGGTGGTGCTGGCGTTTGCAAGTTTTCAAATCCGTCGAATGCAAATCAATTACGGCGGAGAATAGAGAGCTGATGAAGCACAAATCATTTCGAGTGCACTCCGCCTCGTAGCGAGCATCCACCAGGGCACGGTTTTGCCGTTTAATCACGTTCCCGCCAATCCCTCGCATTCTGTTGTAATTCCTCCATCGATTTGATTTGATGAATCACCCAACTGAGATGTAGTAATTCTGGCTCTCTGGCGAAGACGCTGATGTACCTGACCAGTAGATTCGGCCCAAGATTAACCGAGCGCGTTCGGCGTCGCGGGCAATCGTATTTCGACAGAGGTCGTGTTGAGATCAGCCGCGGAGACAAGCAGGTCGTGCAGGCAGTCGTGACAGGCAGTGAACGATATCGAGTGTTTTTAAGGGTAGAGGGGCGGGACTTGCTGGCCGAGTGTACGTGTCCATACTACGAGACCTCTCTCTGCAAACACCTCTGGGCGACGATGATTGCCGCTGAGCGAAAGGGATTTCTCACCGGAACCGGTCATCTGCCTACACGATTGGTGATGGCTGACCCCACAGACTTTGATGAAGACGGATATGACGACGATGACGACGAGCGATACCTCGGGACCACGCGTGCGTCTCGATTGAAGGTCCAACCAGCGACGAAGCCGCCAATCTGGCTGCAGCAACTTGAATCGGTTGGTCAATCAATGCGGGTGAGCCCAGATGAGCGGGTACGCCCGTGGCCGTCCTCTCGACAGCTGTTCTACATCGTTGATGTGCGAAGCACGCTGCGTGGATACGGGCTCACGATCTCGCTAGGCTGGCGCGAGATGAAGCGGACTGGTGACTGGGGCAAGATCAGAATGACGGGGTTGCCGGCCGTTCACGTTTCACAAATTTCCGAGCCCGACCGGCAGATCATCGCTCTGTTGATGGGCGGCCGCGATCTTTACGGCTACAGCTACGCGCTGTCTTATTCCG
>DASRIZ010000457.1:0-9770 GCA_035649735.1 Blastocatellia bacterium
CGAATAAAGGTGAGACACGATGTTACCACACCGCGTGCGGCGGCGTGCTAGCGCAAGTTGTCGTACTGGTTTTCCGCCGAAGCGTGTGCTAGAAAGCTTTTGCCTTCGTACGAACAGAGTGAGGATGGGAATGCAGAAAGAGATTGACGTTTCGAAAACGCTCCCCAACAAGCCGTCGAAAAGACTCGATCTCAAGAATTGGCGCTCACAGATCCTGGTCACCGCAATCATCGCTATCGTCGGCGTAAGTGCGGCGGTGCCCTTCTTTTTTTCACGATACGAAGAAACCCTGGGCGGCCCGCCAGTTCGACGGCTTATAGCAACTCACGATTTGTGGATGCACTTGCATACGATGGAGCAGTTCGACAACGCGCTGCGTTCGGGTGTCATCTACCCGCGATGGGTTGCCGATATCAACCACGGCTACGGCATACTAACGCTGATCTATTACCCGCCTGGTTTCTATTATCTAACCTCGACGATCCACGCTGTGTTCAGCGACTGGCTGAACGCGTTATTCGTCTTAACCGCGCTTGCTCTGGTCGGCTCCGGACTTGCGCTGTACTTTCTGGCGCGAACTTTTTACGGAGTGCTGGCAAGCACCGTTGCGGCGGTGCTTTACATAATGCTTCCCATTCATATGCTGGATCTCTATTGGCGAGGTGGCTTGCCAAGTGTCATCGGATACATCTTTCCGCCCCTTGTCGTTTATTTTGCTTATAGATTGGGTCGCGACGGCAAGCCGCACCACTATGCGGGGTTCGCCTTGTTCTACAGTCTCCATTTGCTCATTCACCTTCCGGTGAGCTTGATGTTTTCCTACGCGATGGCATTTTACGCGGTAGTTTGGGCAGTCAAGGAGAGAGACTGGAGAATTGGGGCACGGTTAGGCGCTGCAATGACGTTGGGTCTGTTGCTGAGCGCAGTCTACTGGCTCCCGGCTGCGCTCGAAACCAAGTACGCATACGAGTTCGCTACTGATCTATTTCCTTATCACCAAAGCTACATAACCCTTGCGCCGGTAGACGATGAGAAGCCTTATTACGATCTGTGGCGGCTGCTCAACAATATATTCTTGTTCAACTCCTTCGCGCTGATATCTACCATTCTGGTGTTGCGTCGGGTTCGCCGGCGGGAAGAACAGGCCGATGGCGCGTCAATTGGTCAATGGTCACCACTGGGAATGTGGATAACAATGGGAATCGCGACAATGTTCATGAGCACATCATTCTCAGTTTACATTTCAAAAATGCTTCCCAAGATTCAAATCACTGTTCCAGCCTGGCGATGGCTGGCGCTTGCGGGGATGTTCACCTCGCTGCTTGTTGCCGCAGCTATTCATAAGATACGTAATCAAAGCGCGATGCCTCCAATACTTCTTTGGACTTGCCGGGCTGCTATCGTCGTGGTGATCTTACTCAATGTTTGGCTTTCTATCAGATGGGCAGTCATCAGACCTCTCACACACCCAACATACGTTCACCCCGCAACCTCAACCGTTGTCGAGTCCAGTTGGACCCCAAAAAACGCCACTCACCCACAGGAACTACCCGACACCAGGCAAGTGGTTGTTGAACCGGAAGCTGCCGCCGTCGAAATATCGAGATGGGACCCGCAGGACCGCGAGATTCAGGTCAGGGTAGAGAAAGACAGCATCGTGAGGCTGAAGACTTACAACTTTCCGGGTTGGACTGCACGCGTCGACGGCAAAATAGTCCCGATGTTGAGCGACAAGGACGGAGTGCAGCAGATCGAAGTGCCACCCGGCATCCACACAGTGAGAGCCACTTTTGAGAATACAGGTCCGCGCACTTCAGGCACTGCGCTCTCGGCTTTAGGCGGGCTGCTGATCCTTGGCCTGGCCTTCGCCGGCCGATTGAGAGCTCGAACCGCGGATAAAGAAACAGAACACACGGAACTCGCCGCTGAGAGCCTGATCGATCAAGTACGGAACCTGGACAATTCTGTCTCCAGCGCGAGAGTCACTGGGATCTCGGGTTTGAAACGTGCTGTCGCGATCGTCATTGTTTTAGTTGTTGGCGCGGCGATCATCTTGATGACCACCTGGCGTTCAGACTCTACCGACGCTGGTCGCAGCGTTCGAGCGCCGGCGAGTACACCCTCTCAACAGTCGGGCGGTGGCGGCCGCCTTGATGTTGGCTCTGACGCCCAGTTATACATTGCGGGCAGAGACTCGGTGATGGTAGCGGTTGACGAGAAGGCTTCGGAAGAGATGATCTCTGCACTCTCAAAGAAGGATCAACCCGCGGTAGACGCGCTGATCGAATCCGGCCGCGCTCTTAAGACGGATAACAACACGCGAGTGCGAGTGCTCCAGACCGCGACTGGAAAAACCAAGATTAGAATCCTGGAGGGCCCGCACGTCATGGCTGAAGGATGGGTGCTTGAGAGATGGCTTAAGTAAACTGCTGCGTGGTGTTTCCTTCGCGTACGACTGAAAGTGCAGGTACTAAACTGCGGCTGATGTTACTTCCCTGTCTTTCGGGCCAGACACACAATCGAGACCCCAAACGGAAAGTTCATCCATCGGAGGAGCGTTCGCTCCAACCCCAGAATCGCTATGAGAAAAGAATTGAGCCAGCCGGGTAAGATCACGTGCGAGGTCTTAGCCTGAATTGATTTCTTCGAAACGCTCTGCGCAAACCTCATGAACAATATCGGGAAAAACAGGAAGGTTATGTAGTAGGTGATCCTTTCGACCGCGAAACCTGCATTGGTTAGCTTGTTGCGTAATTCCGATGCGGCATACCGGCGGCGATGATGAAGCGCCTCGTCGTGCTCGCTCCAAAGAAACCCATACGCCGGAACCGTTATCACCAACACCCCATTGTCCCGGGTGACGCGATAAAGTTCGTTCATCCCCACCAGGTCGTCATCGATATGCTCCAGGACATCGAGCGCGGTGACGATGTCGAACGTGGAACCCAAAAACGGCAGCGTTTCGATATGCGATCGGACCAGCCCGTCAATTCCCCGCGTCTTGCTAAAGCCGAGTGCCTCCTCCGAAGCGTCGCTGCTAAAGGTATCTCCGTACTTGGCTAACACTGAGAAGTTGATGCCCGTCCCGCATCCGACATCGAGAATCACCGGATGTTTGAATTGGCTGGAGATCCCCTGAACCAGCGATTCCAGCAGTCGGCGGCGGGCGACAAACCACCAGTAAAAGCTCTCCAACTTGTACATCTCGGCGTACTCACTGATGTTCATTAATCGATCGCTCCAGACTGTGCTGCTTCAAGGGCCTTACATTTCTAGGTGAAAGAGTGATTGGTTGGATCGCCGGTGTTCAACCAGTCGCAAATAAGGGGAATAGGATTCAGCATGAAGTCGGGACACCGCATTCTCAGCATCGTTGAACCTTATTTGCCAACGGTCTGTTCGTCAAGGTGAGGCATTGAAATTAGGTTTCTTGCTTTTGATTTTGTGAGCCGCTATCATAACTCCGCATACAGGCCAAGGCCTCGTAAGACCGGCGTGGCGATTACGATAAACGGTCGCATCAAGAAACCTAAGGCTATCATTTTTCGCTCGTCTTCGTGCTGAGGATGTAAGACACTCTCATATATGACGCTTGAATGCCCGAAGTGCAAATCACCCGTTGCTCGCGAAGGGCAGCGCTTCTGCTACCGATGCGGGCACGAGTTGAACGCCTATTACGACTCGATGAAACCGAAGACTGATTCTTCGGGAGCCGTTGATCCAGGTTTGCTCCCTACATCAAAAGAGCAAGCTCCGGCGGAAAGTCCGCCGGCTCCTCCAAAGTTGCCTGTAGGCACGGTTGTACTCGAGGCAAACCCGTTCGATACAAGAGTCGATAGTCCTCCCGCGGAGCCGCCCAAAGCAAGCCTGAAGATACTCCTTCCGACGGGCGATGTGTTCGATCGCGAACTCACATCCGCGGAAACGCAAATCGGCAAGGGACCGCGCAACGACATCGTCATCGCTGACCCCGCAGTTTCAACCGCGCACGCAATGGTTCGCCTCGACATCGCCGGCTATTTGATCAGCGATATAGGGAGCCGCAACGGTACCTACGTAAACGGAGAGCGGGTTGCCGGATCGCGTCAACTGAATCACGGCGACGTAATTGGAATCGGTCTCTCAAAGCTGACCTTTAGACTCAGTGATCACAGCGAAACCGGCGCAATCGACGTCGAAGAAGTGGCGGCTGCAGTCAAAGCCTCCACGCCTCCCCCTTTGACCCAGGAGTCGCTGGCGCGCGCCGTCGTAGCCGCCGGTCTCTCGGCAAAATCGGATGTTGATCGCGTTCGCTCCGATTCGAAAGGTCGAAGGCTGTATCGCGCGCTAATTGAAGAGCGGCTAGCAACCGAGGAAAACCTTCGGGATTTGATGAGCAGGACGTTTCAATTGCCGGTAATCGATCTCAGCAAAGCGCCGATTGACGAAGCGGTGATTGCGGAGTTTCCAGGCAAGCTCGCCCGCGAGCATCACGTCCTGGCTGTCTCAAAAGAAGCCGAGTCGATCGTCCTGGCGGTTGCGGACCCGACCGATGTTGAGGCGGTCGAACACGTTAAGAACGAAACCCGTGCTTCGCTGAGTATCCGTCTCGCGACTCTAACGCAGATCCGGGAACGGGTCGATCGGTACTATGGGCCCAAACTAATCGGAGTGCTTCCATCGGGGGAGAAGCTCGAATACCTGATCGACAAACACGAAGTAGAAATCGGCAAGGCCACTCACAATCACATCACCCTAATAGATCCGACCGTGAGCAATACCCATGCAATCGTAATCTCGCGGGATGCCGGCTATACCATTGTCGATCTTGGCAGCCGCAACGGCACATTCGTCAACGGCGAGCGTCTGGGCACGCAAGCGCACACTCTCAGGCACGGCGACAAGATTCAATTGGGGCAAACGGTGCTCACCTTCCGTAATCCTGCCGAGACGACTGCAAACATTACCGCGGTACTATCGGGGGAAGCCCTCGAAGAAGTCCGAAAACGGGCGGGCGTCCCACCCTTAGAGGAAGGAAAGCGGACTACCGCAGAATCAGATAAGCAACTCCAGGCCGAACCCCAACCTGAAACACCGCCCTCGGCTGTGGTTGACAGCAACGGCGACGCTGAAACTTCCGAGGACGACAAGGCCGAAAAGAAGAAAAAGAAAAAGAAGAAGAAGGGCGGCGATGAGCGAATGAAGGCCGCATACATCGGCGCAACCAGTCGAATAGTTGCTCAGGTCTTAAGCGTCCTTTTGGCGGTAATTCTGGCCCTTTATGTTAACAGCTCAATGAAATCCGGCCCCAGCAATCCCCCTATCGAGACGGGACCCAAAGGCAAGGTGAGGTTCTCAGTTCCGGGGTCTGGCATTCCGTTTCAGGGTGGTCCGTTTGAGACGTCGGGCGCGGTGTATGTTCGCGGAAGTAACGGCGTTTTAATGGTTGACGACGGACGACAAAACGAAGTTCTCTGGATGCAAATCGATGAATCAGGCCGGCAGGTTGGTTCGATCAAGCCGATACCACTGGGCGCTACAATCGAAGACCCGGAATCAATAACATCCGACGGAAACTACTTCTATATCGCTGGCTCCCAGTCTGATCAAAATGGCGGAGAACGCAATGCGCTGGTGAGGTTTACCTTTGACCCTACAAGCCAGACCGTGCCTAAAGCGGAAGCGATGACCAATCTGCGCGAGTTCCTGCTTTCAAACGTTCCGGAGCTAAACACCGGCCTGAAGGCGAGCGAAGGCGGGCTCAACATAGAAGGAATCGCGTGGGACTTCAAACGAAGTCGCTGGATGCTAGGGCTGAGGTCGCCGCTCGGTAAAGACGGCAGCGCTTTACTGGTAGCAATTAAGCTCCGCAACCCCGCCGGCGCATTTTCGGTTGAGAATCTCCAGCTTGCCGAACCAGCTGTCATCCCGGTGAAGCTGGGTGGATTCGGTATCCGCGACATACAGTATGATCTCGAATCAAATTCATTCCTTATAATTTCCGGGGCTCCCGAAAACGTCGAAAAGAGCGAGTTCATTCTCTGGGAGTGGAGCGGCAATGTTGACCAATCGGGCTCCGAGCCCTCGGTTCGCCGGGAGCAGGATCTAGATCCGAAGATAAAGCCGGAAGGCATAACGAATGTCCAGATCGGCGGGCGTCGATTTGTGCTGGTTGTTTGTGATGCAAACGCCTATATCAAGCTCGACTATGCCGAATCGCAGTAGCCGCTGTGTCCGCAAGTTTTGTAGAAAAAAGTGTTGCACGTTACCCGTCTCTGTACTAAGATCAAACGCGTCCCCTTCTTAAATCAGGTTGATTCATTTTGTTGTGCCCCTGTCTAGGACTCCCCTTAGGCTTTCTGTGTCGAGTTACGCGAGTTTTATGCTCATCGTCAAACTTGCGAAGTTCGACTCGGATTAGCTGCGCAGGAACTTCAAACTGATGAACCGCATCTTCAATCTCGACGAACAGGGCGTTCAATGGAAGCGAACACTCTCACGATCTCGGGGTTAAACTTATGACCGCAGTTAACAACTCGCCGTTGAATCTCACTCAAAACCGTGCCGCCAAAATACTTATCATCGATGATGAACCCGGCGTTCTCTCGGTACTCAATTCCCTGCTGAGCCGCTTGCACGAATGCAAAACCGCAACGAGCGCGGTTGAAGCGATCGAGTACCTGAAAGAGACAACCTACGATTTGGTTCTGTCGGACATTATGATGCCGGGAATGAGCGGGCTCGAGTTGCTGGCAGAAATCACAAGGCTCTGCCGTGAGACGGTTGTCATCCTCATCTCTGGAAACCTAAATATCCAGAGTGCAATTGAAGCAATGCGTCGCGGCGCTTTTGACTACGTCACAAAGCCGTTCAATCTGGCGGATGTCGAAACCGCAGTCGCGCGGGCACTTCGGCATCATTGGCTGCTGAAGGCCAATCAGCAATACGAGCACCACCTGGAGCATCTCGTCGATGTGCGGACCAACGAGTTGACCATAGCGAATACAAACCTGAACACGACACTCGAAAAGCTCTACTTGAATTATCGCGCGACTCTGCGCGCGCTTGCCGCCGCGCTTGAAGCTCGAGATGTCGAGACCAAAGGACACTCCGAGCGAGTCGTTTCTTACTGTTTGCGATTGGGAAAGCAAATCGGGCTGAACGATCGCCAGCTCATAACCCTGGAGAACGGCGCGCTGCTTCACGACATCGGCAAGATAGGCGTGCCCGACGGGATACTGCTTAAGCGTGGGGCGTTGACTGAAGAGGAGTGGCATTACATGAGGCGTCACGTTGAATACGGCGCCCAGATCATTCAGGGAATAGATTTTCTAGCGGGGGCCTCGGAAATCGTCGCCCAGCACCACGAACGTTACAACGGCAGCGGATATCCGAACCGGATGGAAGGTGATCAGATATGCCTGGGCGCTCGAATCTTTGCGGTCGCGGATGCCGTCGATGCTATTACCTCCGATAGACCTTATCGGGCGGCGCGGTCTTTTGACGACGCCGCCGAAGAATTGATCAGCTGCTCGGGCGCGCATTTCGATCCATTTGTCGTGGACGCCTTCACCGCCGTGCCTATAGATTCCTGGCGGGAGATACGCCAGCTCTCAACTGAGCCCGGGCTGGTTATGAAGGACGAAAGGACCGGCGCGCATATTCGTTACTCAGTCCTTACGATGTCAGGAGATAGAGCTACCGGCGAATGGAGCCGATGATAGCAACCATGAAACTTTCGTTTACAAAACGGTTTTTCCCGGAGCGCGAACAGGAACAGGGTTGCACACTCATCGACAAAGTCACTGTTCTCGCGCAGTCATCAACCGATCTCAACGACGCGCTCCGCAACGCGGCTGACGAGATCGGCCGTACGCTGGGTCTCGAGCGGGCAGCCATTCTCCTCCGAAACTCCAGCGGTACCAGGCTGGCGGGTGACTATTGCGCAAGTGACGTGGGCCCGGTCCAGAGGGAGAAACTCCGGCAACTTGACATTGACCTCACCCGGGACCTAACCGCGCAAGTTTCAACCATTGAAATTGCCGATCCGCAAGCCGACCCGCGAGTGAGCCGCAGACTTGCGCCGGCCGCGAACCGCCCAGAGGTTGCCATTCGATCGATCCTGATCGTGCCGCTGACAATCGACTCCGAGAACGTTGGAACAGTCCTTCTCTATCGAGGAGGAAAACGGCGGTTTGCCGCCGAGGAAAAACATTTGGCCCGGGCCGCGGCCGCCACGCTCAGCCTCACCATCTACCATTTCCGGTCACAGGAGAGGGCTCAAGGAGCATCCGACCGCGAAGCACTCACAAACCGATTGCTTACCGCGATCAGGAGCACGGTCGGTGTCGATGAGATTCTAAAGGTCGCGGTCGAAGGCATTGGGCAAACCTTGAGAGTGACCCGTGTCGTGATTTACAAACACGGCGAAAGCGATCTGGATAGGAATTCACTTTTCACCGCCAGAGCGGAATACCGCTCAAACGCGCTGGTGCCGAGTCTGCTCGATGCCGAGCTTGATATTGAAGGAAGCCCGCTTCTCGCCAAGTTGCTTTCCGGCGAGATAATACAAGTACCGGACACCAGTCAGAGCGACCCGATCGTGCGTGCGATGTCGGTGCGGCTCGGCGTTCGCGCCATGGTGCTTGCACCTATCGCCTACAACGGACATACCGCCGCCACACTAGCTCTCGAGGAACTCGACGGTACCCGGGTGTTCTCGAAAAACGAGATCAAGCTCCTGGAACTTGTCACCGAGCAAACAGCGGTGGCCCTCTATCAGGCTGAGTTGTATCGCGAAGCTCAGGAAGCCGCGCGCCGCGACGCGCTCATAAGCAAGATTGGCTCGGCGATTCACAGTTCGTTAGATTCTGAAGCCGTATTGCGCGCGATCGTCGATGAATTAGGTGTCGCGCTGTCGGTTTGCCGCTGCAGAATGGCGCTGTTTCCAAGCCCGTTGCCGGAGCTGGTCCCTGTCAACCACGAATATGTAGCTGATTGCTGCTCCGATCGATCCTCCGTTTTGCAGGAAATACAAACCGTAAACAACCCGTTCTTACAGTCGGTCATATCTCACGAGAATCCTGTGGCGGTTTCCGATCCACCAAACGACAGTCGCTTCGCGCCTTTGCGGACCCGGCTGGAGGCGGGCAGCGTCAAATCGATTTTGACAACCGCCATTCGAGTCGATGGGAAGCCTATCGGGATCTTGAGTCTTCACCACTGCGACCAGCCGCACAAATGGACCTCATGGGAATCCGATCTGGTCAAATCCGTTGCCGATCAGGCGGCCGTGGCCATTCGACAAGCCGAACTCTATCGAGAAGTGAGAGAGGCCGCGCAGCGCGCTTCGCTCGCAAATCAGATCGTCGCATCAATTCGGCGCTCGCTGGATTTGAATGAGACGATCCAGGTTGCGGTCGAAGAGGTCGGTCGGGCACTGGGAGCAAATCGCACATATTTCCACAAGCTTGAGGGCAAAGAAACCGTCGTAGTTTCCGAATACCTGAGCGACCGGCGGCTCTCAATCAGTCATGTCCGCGCAACCGCTGACGATTACATAACCAACCACCTGCTCGAGACTCGCCGCACTTTGATCATCGACGACGTGCGGGCGTTTATAAACGCCTATCCGGATCTAGCCTCAACCGTCGCCGTGTGGCAGGTCGAGCCAATGAACCTTTCGCAGATTGTGTGTCCGATTTTTGTAAACGGCGAATGCTGGGGCGGGCTCTCAATAAATCAAACTGACCACACTCGCAGGTGGAGCGCCAGCGAGATCGCCCTTGTTG
>DASRIZ010000458.1:0-3646 GCA_035649735.1 Blastocatellia bacterium
TACTGGCTGGGAGAGTTTTGCGCCAGCGTAATCGTCTTTCCCTTCAGATCGCTTACGGATTTGATGCTGTTGCGGACGACGATGCCGTCTCCACCGTTCGACCAGTCGATCTGTTGCATGACACGAGGCGAGGTCCGCGAATCGCGCGTCAGTTCGGGCGCGAACAGCGTCATCATATCGACGGTTCCCCAAAGCGTATGGACTTCGCCGGACGCAAAGGCATCGCGCGCAACAACAGGATCATCCATAAGCACCATCTCGACCCGGAATCCATACTTTTTCGCGAAGACACTATCGGGATTCGGTTTGGTGCCATGATTTGCGGCGATAACGGGCAGCCATCCGGCCCACACATTGTAGGAAAACCGCAGGATTTTTTGATTCGGATCCCACTTGTACTGACTGACGCCTTTGACTGCCGGAAGCCGATCTCCCGGCACGTACTTGTATTCACTGACGGTAGTTACACCCTTAGTATCCGGGGCTTCCGTTTGAGGCGCTTCGGTAGCCGAAGGTGAAGGCCCGCCGCCACCAATACCTCGTTTACGGACAACATAGACGCCTGTGCCTATGAGTCCAAGAATGAGGAGAATTGAAATTAACTTACCAGCCAGTGTCAGACGCGTTTGCTCTTCTGCCATCTATCACTCCCGCTCAAGTATTTTGCCGGGGACCAATCTCTTTGGCAGCCGTCGATGGTTCCGTAGTTGATGGAGATTGAATCCCCTGGCTTGCGAGAAACTCAGCAAGGGCTGCCTGTTCGAGCGCCCTTCGTTCGTTCTCTTTTTCCTGTACCTTCGCGATATCAACCATATCCGCAGCAACTCGCGCCTTCCCTGCGGATCTCTCATAACGCTTCGCCAAGACCTCTTCCACCGTCTTCATGGAGTCTCCGAGGTCACCAACGTTGAACGCCACGCTGCTCAGGGCTGCAGCGGCTTCGGCTTGCGCTTCCTTGATCTTGACCTGCGAGAGCTGCTTTTGAAGTCTGTTGATCTTGTCCTCGAATTCTTTTTGAGTCACCTTGGCCTGTCGAAGGTTCGCTTGGTAGGCATTCTCCGTTTCCTGAAGCTCGTTCGTATCCGTTGTCAGGTCCGCCTTGAGTTCCTGAAGTTCACGAGCCAGAGTGCCTGCTAACTCCATGTTTCCTGCCTGATGGTTCGCGAGTATCCTCCGCTCGAGTTCCTGAGCGCGTCCAGTCTTTCCTCTTATTTGGTTCTTCAGGCGTTCGGCAACCCCTGCCATCTGAGCCAACGCGAGGTTGTACTGCACCATTTTGTTTCGGAACTCCTGTCGTGCCGCTTCCATCAGCGCTTCCGGGTTGCGTTCTTCCAACCCGCTGATAAAGAGCCCGAGGAATCCCCTAAGTAGCCTGCTCAAGCGCCCCATAGTTGACAGCCCTCAATTGAAGTCATGATTGATAAAACGAAAAGAATTCTAGACTAGTTCCGGACAAAAAACCTAGCCGCGGATGACGCGGATGACCCGGATGGCCGCGGGATTTACTAAAACTCAGGTTCAGCACGAGTTAACCCACAGCCATCCGGGTCATCCGCGCCATCGGCGGCTACGTTTCATCCTCAATCGAGATCACCGGCTTATCGATCAGATAGCCGACGGCGCGCGCCATATCTAGTTCACGTTGACGCTTCATACGGCGCCATTCGTTCCACTTTTGCTCTTCGGCGTCGATCTCCTGCTCGAGTTGTTGCTGCTGCTCTTTCAATTCCGCGAGCAACTGTTTCTTTTCGGTTTGCCATTGTTGTCGCTTCTTCGAGATCGACTCTTCGAATGCATCCAATGCCTGGTCGCGCGATATGGCATCTTTGACCACAGCCGCGGTATCGACCTTTTCCGCGGCAAGCATGCTGAGGATCTCGCGCAGCGCATCGGCATGATCCATCTTGCGAATCCGATCGCTGTTCACGAATTCCAGTAGCCGGTCCACTGTCCAACCGCCGGGTGGCGCCTCAATTCCCGCGGCTTTGAACACGTCTTCGAATGAAACCGACAATTCGGCCGGCAGTTCCGCCAGTTCGCGCACTTCGGCAATCTGAATCGTCATGATCAACTCAGCAAGCGTGATCGAGCGGGTCTCGATTTTGACCGGAACCGACGGCTGCTGCGGATCGTGGGACAGTTCGATGATACCCAGACGATCGCCAAGCCTGCGGAGAGCGCCTAACAGATTCATGTTTTTAAACAAATCTCCGCGTGGCTTCGATGCGGGCTTCCAGATCTTCGGGCGTCATATCGCGATACATCGGCGGCAAAAAACGAGAATCGGTACATTCCTTGACGGCAATGAGGTCCATATACTCGAGCTTGCGCGTATAAGCGTTCGGACGGACTTCCTTGAATACGCCGGCAAGGATCTCTCGCAACGGTGAGCGTGGTTCGGGCATCAGTTCACAGAGCCGTAAAGCCCGGACGAGTATACCTTCTATTTCATTCCCACCGAGTACCATGCCCTCGGGAAGCGGCGGTATATCGGACGCCGCGAGTGGAAACTTTAGCTTCTTTGCGACCGCACCCAGCAGATCATGCATTTCTCCTGTCGTCTGGGGAGGGAACAAGGGGATGTGTACATCCAGCCGGCCCTGACGTTTGAGATCGACTTCCAGCAGATCCGGACGGGAGGTTGCGAAGACCCACACGATACGGCCGCGGTTGCGCGTGTCCGACATTTCCTTGGCGAGCATTGCGTAGACTCTTCCGGATAAGCCGCTGTCGCTGTCTTCACCGCCTCGTTTTCCTGCAGCTTGATCGGCTTCGTCAACGAATACGACCACCTGACCGAGCGCATGCAGGACGGAGAAGATCTTTTCGAGATTCGATTCCGTCGCTCCGACCCAACGGTCTCGAAAATTCTTGAAAACGACGCACGGAACCCCAAGTTCTCCTGCCCAGCATTGCACGACGAAGGTCTTGCCTGTTCCGATGCGTCCGGTGATGAGGTACCCCATTGGCAGAGCGGTCAACAATCCCCGACGAAGCAGTTGCGAATCTTCGCGCAGCCAAGCTTTGACGGCGTCGTGTCCGGCAACTTGATCCAGAGTGTAGGGCGATTCGAGGAATTCCAAAAGGTCCTGACACTCGCGTTCGATCGACTCCTTCTTCATCCGCATAAGCCATGCGGCTGTGATCGTCCGATCGTCTGTCAGTGCAGTCGAGAGGGCTCTTTTGGCGCCGACGCAGCTCAAGCCCGTCAATCGCCGGGCAAGCACGTCTACCGACACTTCGCTCTTCGACGGGAGTTGCGGAAATTGCGTGGCGATCAGCGTTCTTAAGTACTCAAGCATCTCTTCTTCGTTCGGGAGCGGAATCTTCAAAGTAGCGACATGCGGATTCTCAACGACGAGCGGATTGAGATCGTGAAGCCCTTCTGTCAGCAGGACCGTCACGATATTCGAATGAAGAATAGCCGGATCGTTTGCCCAGCCCAGAACTTTTACGACGTTGGCGCTGAATGGACCACTGAGTTGAATGGGGTCGCCGCGAGGGACGACGAATTCGGCGAAATCAATGATGACGGCGATTTTCCGCGGCGGGACTTCGCCGCTGGGACGGCCACGTACAGCTTGAAGGTTCAACGTGCGCAGCAGGTATCGATCGATCAACTCAAGAGCCACGCCCGGCTCTCGAG
>DASRIZ010000459.1:0-19636 GCA_035649735.1 Blastocatellia bacterium
CTGACAACTGTTCCAGCAACCGCGAACGCCCGGAGCGAATGCGCTTGATCTGAAGCGTCGCGGTGATGCGCTCTACGGCATTCATGAGAGTCTCGTTTAACTGCTGTGCGCGTTTCTTCTTAACTATCTGTCCTGCCAGAAAGTATCCGAAATCGTCCAGAAGTTTCTTCTCGACGGTCTCCAGCGGCTTGGTGATCCAGAACCTTGCGATTTGCTCCTGCGTGACAGGCAAGGTTTTCTTGAATTCGTCCACAATCTCCTGACCCGCAGGCTCGTATCGTGGACTGATCTTGGTGCTCAGCTCGAGCAAGTTGCCAACTTTGCCAGTGAGATACAGATCATTAGCGGGTTGCTTGTTTTTAGGTGGCTTTAGAGGCAAGACTTCATCCACCTTCTCCATTAGCTTGATCCTGCCCTCGGCAGCGAGCTGGTGAATCGCGAGCGCGGTAATTAACTTGCTAACACTGCCAAGGCGGAAAACAGTGTCTGGCTGGACGTCAGGATAATCCGGTTCCGCCCATGTGTAGCCCCGCGCAAGAACGAGCTTTGTGCCTTTAACAATAGCGAGCGCGGCCCCGCGGATGTTGCTTCGCTTCATCAGATCAAAGACTGCGGCATCGATCTGCGGCACTGCGGGGCCCCCGCCAGGTCCATCGCTCGCACGGGCGACACGGCCGACAAGCTTGTCATTCTGGGCCGCGATAGCCGCAAAGCTGCGATTATCCTCGAGACCGGAAACTTGAAGACAAATAGTGTGAAGTCCGTCCTTCAGCCAGATCTCTTTCTGCGATTCGAACTGTTCGCGCGACATGTTTGAGCGGGCAACAAACCCCTTGCCGATCGGCCCAAAGTGGTCGTCGCGATACAGGATTAGCAACCGGCCTTTAGTCGAAGAGGTGATGAATGCCAGCCGCGTCCAGACCGATAGTTCAGCGTTAACGTGCTCTTGGACCTGAGCCGTATCCGTTTCCACAAATGCGTTCCACGCGGTATTGTTTGAGTTCCTTTCCCAAACAGCGGCGATGAGCGGCTCATTCTTTGCATCGTCATAGATGGTCGCGGACATCAAGATCCAACCATCCCGGGTGCGATTTATGACACTCTTTGGAAAGACCTCCAAACCGATATTTACGGTGAGTTCGCGAGTCTTTGGTGGGTCGAGTTTTTCGAAGATGACTGACATCCGGCATTTTGATCCGCCGCCTCCAGTGGCCGTCACGAGACTCGGATACAAGTCTCTTGCTTTGTTCTCGTTGGTTAGCTTCATCAGGTCCGGCACGGTGAAGCCGAGCGCAAATTCCCAGCCAGGTCCACCGCGCTTGTCAAAAACGGCTGCATAGCGTGCGTCCTTCGGGTCACCGTACATGCTAAGTGAAAGGAGCTTGAATCCCTTTGGCGCAAGCTCGTTCATCCGGGCCGCCATCTGGTCGCGATTTAGATCGAGTTCAAGTTTTGGGTCTAGCGCCATGGAGGTTTCCCTTTTGTTCTTCCAAAGTATTTACTGTCCACAACCGCCAACCGTCAGGCACGGAAAATCCGAACGACGTCCAGGATCGTTCGTTCGCTACCTACAGCGCCGCCCCGACAGCAACCAGCGCCCACGCGCCACCGATGGCCCCTCTCGAGAGCCGCGTCAGAGCCCGAGCCGGATCGGTCTTTGACTGGCGATAAAATGCCGGCCAAAAGACGAGGTTGTCCCACAGCGGCAAGGCGACCGCAAACAGCGCTACGTAGGCCAGGTCGAGGATCGTTGTCATCGAAAAATTTAGACCCTTAGCAAGCCACGGAACCCCCTGGCGGCATAGTAAGATTCCGCACCATTGTGAGATAAGAAAACATGGTCGTAGCGTCGATCACAAAAGAGGGCGCCGCCGAGTTTCCTAATATCAGAAGGAGTTTTCACCCAGCTCGAAGTTTTCGTATCGAAATCTCCAAGTTGCTGCAGCTCCCGATATTGTTCTTCCGTTAGAAGCTCAACGCCCATGGCGGCCGCCATATCCATCGCGCTGTTTTTCGGTTTATGTTCTTTCCTTGACTCCAGAGCCTCGCCGTCGTAACAAAGGCTTCGGCGGCCTTTAGGACTCTCCGCTGAACAATCATAAAAAATGTATTCGCCAGTCTTTTTATCCTGACCAACAACATCCGGTTCACCACCCGTACTCTCCATTTCATTGAGTGACCACAGTTTTTCAGTGTTAGCTTCCAGCTTTGCTTGTACCTGAGCCCACTCAAGACCCTTATGGCGGTTCACGTTTTTCTCAAAACGGTCCTTCAATGTTCTGAATAGTTCTTCACGTTGGTTTGCTTTTATGTCTTTTGCTCTTTTCAATGTCTGTCCTCCTCTCGGGTCAATTACCATACAAGCGTTCCGCGCTCCCTGTCTGCCCAACTACCTCTAATACTTTGCGGCAAGTCCTTCGGCATCTCGAAGCAATGCGTCGAGATGCGCCCGGTTGAGGAACTGTCCCCGCAGCACCACAGCATCGATCTTCGTCGTGTTGCGGATGTCATCGAGCGGATTCGCGCTTAACAGCACCAGGTCGGCACGCTTGCCCTGCTGAATCGTTCCGGTGTCGCTCAATCGCAGGAACTCTGCCGGCACGCGCGTGGCTGCCTGGATTGCCTCATTCGGACTGAAGCCGGCGTCCACCAGTAGAGCAAGCTCTTCGTGGAGGCTGAAGCCCGGAAAGATTCTCCCGTCGGAGAGGTCGGTTCCGGTCATAACCTTCGCACCGTTCCGCCGCATCATGCCGACCAGCAGAACGAGCTCGGCAAGTATGCGCTTTCGGCCCGCCACGATGTCCGGATATTTCTTGTTCGCTTCTGCTGCTTTCAGCATTACCTCGTGTGCCGATCGCGCGACATATTTGCTCTGAGGGTGAGGTTTGAGTTCCCGAAAGTCCGCGCTCACTTTGTACATGACGAGTGTAGGCGTGTAGAAGGTGTTGTTCCTCGCGAACCGTTGAAAGAGCGCCGTGAACGTCGCGAGCATCTGCTCGCGCGGTACTCGAGGGTCAAACGTTCCCTGAAAAAGCGTCTCGGTGTGTTCGATGCTTGCTTGACCCGCGTCGGAAGCTTCTTCGGGCCTGACGTCGCCGGGGATGTGGCCGGCCACGGGAAGTCCGGCCTTTTTTGCTTCATCCATGATCGCCAGAAACTGATCGCGGGTCAGCGTCATGTGGATTTTGATGAAGTCGGCGCCCGCTTTGGCGAGTGTGCGAACGGCGGCCCGCGCCTCAGTTGCGTTGGCTACGCCTAATTGAACGGGTCCGAATTCCTTTCCGTTGAGGATTGGCCCCGCCCGGAAGATTCGCGGCCCGATCAGCGTGCCGTCTTCAATTTTAACGCGCCACTCGTCCAGTTCTTTGAGCTTGCTTCCCATATCGCGAACGCCCGTCACGCCGTTGGCAACCAGCGGCGGGATCGCGCTTGGCTTGGCATCGGTGAGATGAACGTGCATGTCCCATAATCCGGGAATCATGAACTTTCCGGTGGCATTCACCACCTGCGTTCCGCGCGGGATGGAAACTTGTCCATTCTTCCCGATGGTCTCGATGCGGTCGTTGCGAATGATAACCGTCATCGCCGGCTGAGCACCCGTGCCGGTTCCATCGATAACAGTCACGTTCGTGAAGACGAAGGCGCCCGTCTGAATCGGCGAGGCGAGAGACGTCGTTCGTTTTTGCGCTTCGGTCGCAGGTAGAAGAGAGAAGCAGAGCAGACCTACGGTGCTAAGTAAGAATGTGTGCTTCATTTTTTCTCCTTGAGCATGACATCCACGCTGGTAGCGCCCACTAGCCGGCCGTTCAGCCGCCGCGCTTTTCAGCGGCCGGCTGGAGCGGGTGTTAAACCCCGTGCATCGAGTTCGCGTTTGCGACTACCGGTTTGCCGGACGCTGGTAAATTACGTTGCCTGCCCTAATTGTGTAGCGTACATCAGCAAATGCCTGCCAACCGCTGCGTGGATCAGCTCCGAGAACGACGATGTCACCGTCCATGCCAACCGCAAGTCGTCCTCGTCGATTGCTCTCGTTGAAGCGACGTGCGGGGTTCGTCGTCAGCGAAGCCAGGACCTGTCGCCAGGATAATCCCGCTTTCGTAAGCGACTCGTACTCAAGTTGAGGGTTGTATCTCTGGTGGTATCCGACGTCGGTTCCAAACAGGATCTCGCCGCCGAGAGCAGCATAGTCCATGACTTCACGAAAAATCGTGCTCGCGTCTTGCGTCTCAGCAAAGAGCGTCAACGTTGGAATCAGCGCGACATTCTGACGTCTCATGCGACGGAGGTGTTCCGCCGTCAAACCGCGAGTATCGTCGAGCGCATGCGCAATCACATCAACACCGGCTGATAAGTTTACTTCCAACCCAGGAACACTCGATGTATGCGCAAAGACTAACCGCCCGCGCCGATGCGCTTGTTGAACGGCGGCGGTCGCGATGTCGGCCGGCATCGGGAGCACGCGTTGGTTCGTCACCCACGATCCAGTGAATAGCTTGATAATATCTGCGCCTCCCTCAATGTTCTGAATGACGGCCGACTCGGCTTCGCTGGGAGTGGCCGGCTGCGGCAGCAACTTCAGCAGATCCGCCGGAATGCTGCCGTCCCTGAGGTAGTATGGAATGCCGTTGGGCGGATAGAGCGGTACGCCGGCGGTCAATATCCTCGGTCCGGCCACTTCGCCAGTTTCGATGCGCCGCCTGAGCGCAACAGTGTTTGGTAGGAACGATCCGGTGTCTACTACCGTGGTAAATCCATACGCCGTGAGCATCGACTGAAGTTGCGCCGTCAGGTTCGCCGCAGGCTGGGATCCGGAATCGGACCAGCGATCCTCTGTGAAATGAACGTGGCTGTTTTGAAAACCAGCGACGACCACTAAATTGCGGCAGTCAATGGTCCTGGCTCCTGTAGGTATTTTTATTTTTTCGCGTGGCCCGACGGCGGAGATGCGCCCGCCTTCGATCACGATCGTTGCGTTATCAATGGGAGATGCTTCTGGAGACGAGATGACGCGCCCGCCGATAAGGACCAGAACTGTGGGCGCGCGCTGTGCCTCCGGTCGCGTGGAGTTGAAGAATAGCGCCGTCACGACCAACAGACACGATACGCCTATGAGCCTATACGTTCTTTGTACTTTCATCGCGCATTTTATTACGGTCTAACACAAGTGCTCACCCGGTCGTCCGGGAGCGCGGCGAGCGGGTGCCTGGCTGCAGCACCAGGTTAGGCGGCACTGGATGCCCGAGCCCCGTGCGCAGCACTTGCAAGTCCCAGATACGCCCACACCGCCAAAGCACCGATCATGAGAAGGGCGGCTAAGTTGCCCCAGAACGCGGCGTCCGGCCCGGTCTGCCAAATCAGAGGACCGCGAGCCACCGATAGCTCCCACTCCGTTCGGCCGCGTGCAAAGAGGTCAAAGGCGCTCAACATGTTGCCGCCGGCATGCAAAATCAGGCTCGGCCAGATGGAATCTGTGTAGTAGGCGAGCGCTCCATATACCGCGGCCACGGCAATATAGTACGGTGACAGCACAAGCCCGACCTCCGGGTGCGCAAAATGCCCAAACCCGAAGAGCGTCCCGGTAATCAAGACCGCGATCACCGGCCCGTGCCGTCGCTCGATGGGCCTTTGCAGGTAACCACGGAAAGCAGTTTCCTCGACCACGCCAGCAACCACCGCACTCATCACGACCCACAGCAACACCGTTACAAGCGGGTACTGTGACGGATCGATCTCTCGCTGTTGGGGGAGCGCGACAAGTCTACTCAATACGCCCTGAAACAGCAGCACGCTGACCAGGCCAAGCATCCCAGCCAGCAGAGCAGCGGCCCAGACTTCACCGGAGAGGCGGTTGGCGCGCGAGTCGGTCCGTCGCGTCTCGGCTGTCGAGCGCGGCCATCCATATCCGCGAACAAAGTAGCGCCAATACAACCACAGATACACGGCCATGATCGGCACGGACCACGGCAGGGATGATCCGTGCCTGGTGTTCGCCGCCACCAGCCAGGCCCACGGCATGGTCCCCACGGCAGCCACGGTGACGCCGGTGAGGATCGCACGCAACGCTATGGGCAGGCACAGCCAGAGCCTCTGGATGGTCATCGTGTTGCAGCCATCGCTGCAGAAACCTCCTTACAAAGCTCCTTAACCGGTCTAGCTCCATCCGCGCGCACTAGCGGGCACTCCAGACCTGTAAGCCACTCTTCATGCAACTGTCGGGTCCGTTCAGGGGGATGACCTTCGTCGTAGCGCGCCGCCCATTCCAGCAATGACTTGTGTTGATTGTGCATGTCCCCTCCCGGACTAATCCGCTCGCCGAAGGCTTCCTGTTCGCGCGTTCGCAGCCGCTTAAGTCGGATATCGGAATCTGTCACGACGAAGACTGCCAGATCAAAAAGGGGGATTGCCACATCGCCCCAGCCACACAGCGAACCCGCCAATACCCAGCGACGAGTCGTACTTAACGCTTTCGTTAATAGCTGTTGCCGATAACCTCGCTCACGTGCTCGCTGGTACGGAGGATCAGTCGCTTCCCAAAAGAAGTCGTCGGTGTCAAAGAACGTCAAACCATGCGTTTGAGCCAGTTCACGCCCAAGCGTAGATGTGCCGGCGCCAGAAGCACCGAAAATATGTATGCGCTCTCGCATCGCTCCACTGTGGTTGGGTAGCCGGGCGGGATTGCTCGGCCTCAGCCCCTAAGACCCGGACGTGAGAATTTCCCCGCATCCAGCTCAAGCCTCACGTAACACACCGGTCGTAACGTTGGCGATCACGCGGCGTTTTTGCGCTCGTGTGCATCGCCGAGTGGTTGCACGAATTCTTAGTTAGGCGTCGCGTTACACGCTCGGGCCGATACCGAAGCCCTCCACAAACCGTAGGGTGTTGCCATCTGGATCATCGACGTACAACTCGCGTGTCCCCCAGCTTTGATCGATGGGTCCTTCGTGAACCGCTGCCGGAGCGTCTGGATTCCCAGGTGTTTTGAGCCCTCGCGCGCGGAACCTGTGAAACAGAGCGTCAACACTGTCCGTCACGACGCAGATCGCCTGTCCGAACGTGCCGTCCCCGCCATGGCTTGAGAGAATCAGCAAGGACCCCGCTCTCATGAGAACACTGAAGGTGGGGTCGCCGTCGCCACCGTGTTCGACACAGTCGAAGTCGAGCACGTTTGTATAGAAGGCAATCGATGTCTCCATGTTTCTGCAGCGGACTGTTGGTATTATTGCCATCCACTCCTCCTTCCGAGATGCCTTTCGTCTATATGCAAATGCACGCTGCCGCCTTGCGGGTAGCTGAGTGAAGCCGCCCGGTGTCGCTTGGTTGACGCTTCAGATTGCCGTCATCGTTCAACTCGCTCAACGTAATCCGAGAAGTTAGCTAGAAGCTCCTCGTTCTCGCTGTCCTGCAAATACAAGGACTTCTCCTCAAAAACAATTGTATGACCACCATGATATGGCAGGAAATGACGTTCCTTAAACCGAAGCAGTTCACCACGCTGAAACAGATTTGCGTAATGGTCGGTGAAAGATTGAATGACCCGATACACGCCCCCTGGAACGAGGCCATATACCGTGCCTTCCAGTTCATCCGGGTACGTTGGCCGCACGGGAGCCACTGCGCGTCTTCGATCCCGCCATCGAAGGTAACGCATGAGTGCCCAGCACCAACACACGAAGAACGTCCCAAGAAGAATTGCGATTATGATCCCGGAGTTGGGTACTAAGCCGCGATGGTCACCAAGCCAGAGCGCCACGGCAGCCGCGGTGGATCCCACGACAAGTAGTACTGAGAGCAGTACCCATGGCGAGTCTTGATGTCGTTTGACCATAATGTCTTGTCAAACCGACTCGGCGATTGAGTAACAAAATCTTTAGACCCGCAGCGAAATGGCCGGCAGTCGCTGCGCGTCTGGCATCACCGCAGCCGCTGCGCGAGCCAGTCGCCGATCATCCCTAGCACGTCGGTCCGCATCATGATTGGCGCGGGGAGCTTCGCATAGTTCGCTGGGAAGCCGTCGGTGTCCTGCACGAAGAGATGGTTTAGGTCCGGCAGAACGCGCGCAGTCACGTCCTTGTTTCCACCCGCCTTGAACGCGGCCTCCTGTAGCGCCAGCTGCTCGGGCACCGCCTGCTGGTCGCGCGAGCCGGTGAGGATCAGCACCGGCGTCTTCACGAGGCGCATGGTGGCAGCGGGTTCGTAGGTGAGAAAGAATTTCATCCACGGGTCCGCGGCCATCATGGCGTCGATCCTCTTGGGGATCTCGGCTATTTGCGAGTCGCGCATTTCGGGCGTGAGCTTGGTGTTGTGCTCAATTCCGTTCTTGAGCTGGAAGTGGAGCGCGGTGCGCCCGGGCTGCGCGATGCCGGCAAGCAACACGATGGCTCGCAGCGTGGGCTCCTTTTCGGCCACCATCGGCGCGATTATGGCACCCTCGCTGTGGCCAAGCACCCCGAGTCGGTCGGGCCGGATCTCGGGCCGCGTGCGCAGATACGCGAGCCCGGCGCGCGCGTCCTCGGCGAAGTCGGCGCTTGTTGAGCCCTTGAACGTGCCACCCGATGCCCCCGTCCCACGGTCGTCCATGCGCAGCACCGCGATCCCGCGGCGCGCCAGCGAATCCGCGATCTGGCGAAAGGGCCGAAACCCTGGCAGCCCGATGTTCTCGTCGCGGTCCTGCGGCCCGGATCCCGTAACGGTGACGATCGCGCTCACTGGCTGCGTGCGGCTCGCACCCTTCGGTAACGTCAGCGTGCCGGCCAGCGTGTGCCCGGCCGGCGTCTTCACCATCACCTCCTCTGCGGTGTAGGGTGCGTCGGCGGGCGCGGAGTAGTCTGGCTTCGGCTTCGCCGGCGGCGTCGGCGTCGGCGTCGACGTCGACGGCGGCGTCACGGCTGCCGGCTCATTGCGCTTGAAGGTGAGCGGAAACTGTTCGCCGCCCTGCGAGAATTTCCCGGTCAACTCCGTTCGTTCTTTGTTCAGAGTGCCTTCGAAAACGATCTCGGGCGACTTGATCTCCAGGCGCACGGCGTCTTCATTGACCGTGATCGTGTCAATCGGGATGGTCGCGCTTTGATCGAGGCTGTCTAGTTTACCGGAGTAAGCGCCTGTGTCCGATTTCGTCACGGTCAGGGCCAAACGAAGCTTCTGCCCGCCCGCTTCAAGCGTACCTTGCCACGAACCTTCAAATCCTTTTGCCGGTGTTTGACCAAAGATCTGGCAAGAGAGACCGAACAGAAACAGCAACATCAACAATCTATTTTTCATATTTCCCTTTTTAGATTCAGAACAAGCTGTCGGCTTGTTCCACGAACAGTTTTATTATTCCCAGCAGATCCCGTTTTGGATGATTTACCTGGCGGCCTGCATCAGAGAGATTATCATCGGGGGACGGTGTCCTCAAAATCATGTCGCTACGGTTCTACTTGATCTTTTTTGCCACCAGTGTTTGCCCGGCCTGATAGATCTCCATTGTTGTGACTTTGCCGTCGTCGCCAGTAACGAACATCAACTCCAAATCGACGGCTTTGGCAAAGAACCTGACGCTCGATTGCGGGTAGAGTTCGATCTTTTCGTTTCCGGACTGCTGTATCAGCAGATGACTGCCGTCTTTGCTGACAGTGAGCACTGGTCCATCTGCAAGCTGATACTGGCCAAGATAGGCATCGTAAATACGAGGGTTGACCGCGATCTCTGTAAACGTGCGTTTCCGCTTGTCATCGAGCCATTTCATCATGGTCGCGTGGGCCCGCTGCTCACCATCGTAAGAATAGTTATCCGTGGGCTTTTTCAATCGGGATAGTTCATTGGCGAAGTCCGCTGGGTTCGTCGCCCAATTTGGATCCGGCAGAGTATGGCCTGCCTGGGCCTCAGAGACAAATATCCTTATGAAGCTTGCTACGAACGGCGATGATGTGAGAATGCCACTGCGATAAAAGGGACTACTGAGTGCGTCGCTATTCGCCAGCAGAATTAATGACAGGCCTTTTTCGGGCAACTTGAGGTAGGTGCCCGAGAATTCGTCGGGATCGTTCCCAAAATGCCAGATGTACTTAAGCCCATTATAGTTCTCTACAAACCAGCCCAGGCCGTGTACCAACGGGCGACCGGCGTTAGAGACAAACGGTGTCCATGACCGGTCCTGAGTCTCTTTCTTCAGGTATACGTGGCGGTCGATCGCAATGTCGAATTTCGACAAGTCCGCCACCGTGGAAAGTAAACCAGCCGACGTGCTAATTCCTCCCCAGGGATACGTAGTGGGAATAATCTCATTGCCATAGAGACGGTATGGTTGAGCATAACGAAACAGCGTTCTCTTATAACGAGCGAGTTTATCTTTTCCAGACAGAGCCGGATTCTGTGAGACTGTCGTAAGCACGTCCTGGCTGGGGACACTATCAGACATGTTCAGAGGGTCTAGAAACATCTCTGTGATTATTTGCCGAAATGATTTTCCCGTCTTGTTCTCGACGATCGAAGTTAGCAACGCGAACCTTGCACCATCGTAGCTAAAACGATCCCCAGGCGTCCCTCCCGACGTATGGCTGAGCACGTGTTTGACTTTGACCTTGTCGTCCTTGAACTCGCTTGAATACTTTGACATTGGCTCGTCGAGATTCAGCTTTCCCTGCTCGACCATTTGCATTAGCGCGGTAGTCGCCAATGTCTTGGTCAACGATGCAATGTAGTAGAGAGTATTAGGCGTGGCGGGAACTCGCTTCTCTAGATCCGCAAAACCAAATCCTTGGGCCCACAACAGTCTTTGGTTCTTGACGATGGCGGCGGACAGGCCGGGAATCCGCAGGAGCGAGCGCAATTGTTCAAACTGTAATTCCAAGCGTCGCAGACGTCTCAGATCGCTGGCGGAAGCATTGTGAACAATCCGTCTTGATTGAGCTCGAGTTTGCGACTGACCGTCTAAGGTGAACAAAAGCAGCAAGAGTTGGAGAAGCAATGGCCTGAGGGTTTTCATATCTCTTGAGCTCACGGAAGCGTTGCCCGGAAAGAAAGCGTCGCCGAACGACACAGTTTGCCTGCGGGGCGGGCCTGCGAAACCTCGAACCCGCGGAGAAGCGGTTATGGCCCGCCGCGTCAGGTGCAAGGTTTGTTCCGCGAGTGTGTCTGTCGACGATCTACTCGTGCGGATTGCTGCTGCAGGAAGGGAGCACGTCGGGGTACGGGACATCGACAGAAAGTCTTCCGTTGCTTGCGGTTCATAGAATTCGTCTCTTGCGTTAATGCTGTCCCTACTGGCCAAGCAGACTGGTGAACGGATTGATCAGCGATTGACCAGCTTTTGCGAGCCTTCGCCGTATCGTGCACCCTGCACTTTAACTTGCGAGGTCAGGTTATCGAGTTCCCGCAGGTCTTCAGCCGTCAATTCGACATTAACCGCAGCGAGGTTTTCTTCAAGACGGTGTAACTTCGTTGTTCCAGGAATCGGCACCACCCAGGGCCTTTGCGCAAGAACCCAGGCGAGCGCGATCTGCGCGGGCGTGGCATTTTTCTGTTCGGCAAAACTGCTTATCAAATCAATCAGAGCCTGATTCGCTTTGCGCGCATCCGGCGAAAATCGCGGAACGGTGGTGCGAAAATCGGTGCTGTCGAAGGTCGTGTTTTCGTCGATCTTTCCCGTCAAAAAACCTTTACCGAGCGGGCTAAAGGGAACGAAGCCGATTCCCAATTCTTCAAGGACCGGCAGAATTTCCGCTTCCGGTTCTCGCCACCACAAAGAATATTCGCTTTGCAACGCCGTGACAGGGTGCACGGCGTGGGCGCGGCGAATTGCTTCGACTCCGGCTTCGGAAAGCCCGAAATGTAGCACTTTCCCTTCCTGAATCAATTCTTTGACCGCGCCTGACACGTCTTCCATCGGCACGTCGGGGTCAACGCGGTGTTGATAAAACAGGTCTATGTGATCGGTCTTGAGCCGCTTGAGCGACGCTTCGGCTACCTGTTTGATATGTTTTGGCCGGCTGTTAAGCGGCGGCGCCTGATGCTGCGTCCCGTCCGGGTCAATGTTGAACCCGAATTTCGTTGCGATGACGACCTGCTCGCGAACCGGAGCCAGCGCCTCACCGACGAGCTCTTCATTAATAAACGGTCCATAAACTTCTGCGGTATCGAAAAACGTGACGCCTTTCTCGATCGCCGCACGGATCAGCGCAATCATCGCCCGCTTGTCTTTCGCCGGACCCAAACCAAAGCTCATGCCCATGCATCCCAGTCCGAGAGCAGAAACTTCCAACCCACTGCTTCCCAGTGTTCGCCTCATCATTCTGTTCTCCTTCAGGTACGTCTGATTCAACCCTAATAAAACTCACCACCACTATTTGCGTCAGCTTGATTAATCCAAGTCGCGAAGTCCTTAAGGCTCGATCTGGCCCAGCAGCTCCACCCTTCCGGAATCGCGGATGACCCGCACGCGCTGACCGTCGTTGGTCGAGTCGCTGCTCTCGAGCAGGAAGACAGAATCGCCGAACGTCGCTACAGCCGTGACTCGCCAACCGCCGACGCTCCGGTCGACGACATGCTGTGAGCCGTCGGGATCGATGCGAACAACCTGACCGATATCAGGAAGTGCCGTATAGATGCGTTTGCGCTCGTCGATCGCGATGCTCCAAATCCTCGGCGCACCTGTAGAGTTCCAGATCTTCGGCTCGATCAGCTTGCCATCGATTCGGGCCACCAACCGCACGACGCCGTCGCGCCCCACGCGTCGAAGGTGGTCGCCGTCGGAAAGATAAAGGGTCCCATCGGCCGCCCAGTTATAGGCGATGACCTGCTGCAAAGGCGGCTCGCCCTTCGCGACATCACCCGACCCTCGGAACCGCGTCACGGTTCCGGCAGGGTTCCACTCCATAATCTGCGTTCCCTTCTGGAAGATGAGTTCACCTCGGTTGCCTACTGCAAAGACTAAGGCGGCTACGAGCGACTTTTCGGCAACCTTGAGGTGCTTGCCGCCGTCGAGGTCGATGCGAAAAGCGGCGCCGCCCGTCTCCTGGAAGGATTCTGAGTAGATCTGGCCGTCCAAGCCGCGAGTCGTCCAATGCGCGTGAAAGTTCTTCATTAGCGCTTGCGGCTTCTTGCCCTTCTCCAGTCGCCAAACGGCGTTGTACATCGAGTCCCCGAAGATCACCGTATTCGCATTCAGGGCGATGAGTCCCCCGCCCGGATGAGCAGCCGCGGTGACAGGAATGATAAGAAGGAGAAATGCCCTGAGATATCTCATTTAACCAGCCCACCTAATGAAATGAAAGAAACCACGAGAAACACGCTTGCGCGGCTTCGGTTGACGCGATTGTTAGACCCGGTCCGTGTCGCGAAGCGACATAACCGCAGAACTCAGCGGGCAATTCTACTCAAAGCGATACGGCTTCTGATCCTGGTACATTTTCAGGCGGTTGCGATATGCATCCTTAAATGCGACCGGCGCGCTGTCGCCCGCCTTGGTCTGCCATTCGATGGCCTTGTCGAACTGCCCAAGTTCAGCGTGGGCAGCAGCGAGGGCGGACATTTCGCCGGGGCCTTTCGCCAATTGGTATGCTTTCTCGGCGGCTTCCAGCGCTTTCTTGCCATTGCGGAACTTGGCTTCCGGACAACCGGCGAGAAACAGTGCGAGACCCGCGTGGTAGAAGGAGGCGGTGGCGTCTTTCGGCGCGAGTTCGACGGCTTTTTTGTAATCGGCCAGTGCCTTGCCGTATTCTTTCTTCAACATCCAGGCCCTGCTGCGTTGGAGCAAAGGAGACGAGTATTTGGGATCCAGCTCAATGGACTTGCTAAAGTCCGCCACGGCTTGGTCGTACTGTTTCCGCATCATGGCGATGTTGCCGCGGTCGCGGTAGAAGACGGTCTCGGTCGGTGCGAGACTGATCGCCTTCTCATAGTCGACCAGAGCCTTGTCGTAGTCATTCCGGCGGTAGTAAATCCAGCCGCGGACGTGATATGCCCAGTCGAACTCTGGATCGTTCCTAATCACCGTGTTGTAATCTTCAAGGGCCTTATCGTACTCCATCCTTTCGTAGGCGAGGTTAGCGCGATGATAGTATGCAAGCGTCGCTTTGGGGTCGAGTTCGATGGCCTTATTTAAATCAGCGAGGCCTTTGTCGGATTCCTTCTTCGACATGAGTGCCACGCCGCGGGCCGTAAAGGCATGACTGTCATCCGGATGAAGCGCGAGCTGATTAGTGAAATGAGTAACGGCCTGGTCGAGTAGCACCGCGTCGCCCTTGGCAATCCAGCCGCGCTGGCGACGCGACTCGACGAGAATCCGGCCATCCTTGTCCTTGAGGACCGTGAACGTCAAGTCCTTGGCGACACCTGAAGTCCTGGGCGCGATTTTCTCTCCCGCCGGCACTTCCAGCATGACGCCGGCCCGCGTGAGGAGAACCTCTTTCCCTTTCCAGGACGGATCCATGCCGCTGACGGGCAGCCCGCTGCATATCAACACCAGCGCGACACGCAAGATTCGAAAAGGCATAGTTCTACCCCCAAAAAACGAACTCATTATTTCCTTCTCGCGGCTGACTGCCACACAGCCATGCGCGGCGTGTAGGCGCCGAGCGCCAGGTTCACCAGGCCGCCGCAACGGCACGACACGATCAACCGGACTCGCTTCCATCAAAGTCTTGTCGCAAAAACATTATTACAAACTCAAAATCTGTTTTACCTTATCTTTGAGGCTATTGCTGATTTGCTTATCGTTGAAGTATTTCCGGCTAGGTCCAGGCTCTACTTTAAAAAAACTCGTACGCTCTTTCAGGCTAAGCACAGATGCTGCATAGCGTTCAATCTCTGATGTTGTAACTGCTGCAAAAGCTCGCGAATAAACCAAGAGTTTAGTGTCGGGCAATTTCGGCATAGCATTATGGAGAAAGATACGAAACCTATCGTCTGTGTCATTTGGATCTGTTTTGTCATAGAAAGCCGACACATGGATTATTATTAAATCCGGTTTGGCCTCCCAGAGTGCGGCGTAGTCATTCCATCGTAGATTTGTATTAATAGGCACAAATTTCAAGTCCAGGCCTTTTAGCGTATCCTCAATATCATTGTGATTAGTACGGGCTTCTCTACGGCTCTCTTTGTCATAGGTAAGCAGGTTATTGTCCATTATAGCGATAACCTTCGTTAAGGGAGCAATGGTCTGACTTTTCGAGGAAGAATTGCTGTTCTCCTGGGGAGTTGGCGCAGGTCGCTGCGAAATGTTCCCATTTGTATTCTGATTCATATTAGAAGCTGGCCACCACTTATCGAGGTTCGCAATAAGTGCAGTAGCCATTACCCCGACCAAACCAATTACTGCAATGATGATCTGGGTCCTGGATGTATTGTCCTCTTTCTTGCGTCGTGACACATTTGACCTCTTTAACAGTAAAGCAACAACCCTCTTGGCCGCGTAAAGCCGGCGTAACCGGGCCGCCATCGAACACTCCGATGAACCATGCGAAATACGCGCGGCGGCTCCGGTTGTCGCCTATGTTACGCTTCTCTTGGTCGGACTCCACTACGCTTTCTTTCCAACCTGCTCCTGTTCCGGCGAGTGCAATAGTTTCTTCTTGAACTTTCCTATCGAGGTAGTATCGTGTCCGTAGCTGACGATCCTATAAACGCCGCGCGCTACGTTACCCCCGCCGACGTTGCAGACTATTGTCCCATTCGCTGCGGTAAAGCCCCTCGTATGCTCCTCCAGCCAGTCGTGGTTTTCTATGGTAGTTTCAATTCGACATCTGGCTGGAATTTCTATTCCCATCGAAGCCAAGACTTTCCTGGGGCTTTTCAACAGCTCAAGATATTCTTTGGGAGTACATTCCCAAAAGTGGACATGGAACGGCTCATCTCTGATGATTTTGGACCGCGCCGAAAGGTCTACAATCTTACTAGGCATAGCTATCCTCCTTTATAGACACTTGTGGTACCTAAATTACCTCTCATAGAACGGCACCCTATCACCATAAAACGCTGCAATCAACAAATCGCCTAACGCCAGGGATGACCGGGCCGCGCGCGTAGCATTGATGGAACAACACAAAGGTCCGCTTGCGCAGCTCTGGTCCATCCCGTTGTTGTTGGGGCGTCGCGTCAACCAAGCGGTTTGCCTCGGAGTGCCAGCTCCATTGCACGCCTGTAGAATCGTCTGAACGCGTCGTCGTCGAGCCGACACGACTCACCGGCGAGCACTCCTCGGTGCGCTTCGAGCAAATCCAAAAGCCCGAGGTGGCACCAGTCCCAGAGCCCGGACTCGAGGTTATACCGCCGCATGCATTCTCCAACTTCGGTGCGCACTTGCGCCGCCTCTGCGTTCGTCACACCGTTCGCCTCGAGCACACGCAATGTGCGGTCAGCATCGTCGTCGTTGAATTCCGTATCGAGGAATGGCTCGAGAAGCAGGGCCCAGACGTCGATGTGACGTAGGTGCGCGACAGAGTGCCGTACGCTCCATTCGACAAGCGCTTCACGCATTGGCGCCGGCACGAAGAGGATCTCGCCAACTACCCGGATCTCGGGCGGCGTCGCGGTCGAGTCGACTGATACAACCTGCGACCACGCCACCGTGGCCGTCGCTGCGAGACTCGCAGCAGGGTACGGATACTGGGAGAAGGCAATTCCGGTCTCGCTGAAATCAACGCTCCACATAGATTGGGACTCGTATCACTATCACAAGTCTCCTGATCTGATCAGCGAAGAGGAACTTCGACAGTATTTCCTGCACATCAAGAATGTCAAGAAGTACTCGCGAGCGTCATCAAGAGCAACCAGGTCAGCGCGCGTTTCAGGCTTAAAAGCCTCCTGATCAAAGTCCAAGCGTCGTTCGAATCCCGGCTTAATGCAACCCAGAATTGTGCGGCGGCTTGCTGCGGTGATAGGTAATGGCTTCATACGCCGAGCCGCGCGAATTCTCAAGTTGTTCGGCGGCGATGGGGTACATCGCACATGGCCTGATTAAAGGGCTGGCGTTGCCGCCAGCCCTAGTTGAAAAACCAGTGTGTTGATCAGGCTAAATTAGTAATTGACGTTTCCAACCATGGTGAACGTGTAGGCGCCTGTGACGAAGTTCTGCTCGACTACGATTGCAGCGCTTCCACTTGCTCCTTCGAAACGGCCAGTGCCGCTTTGGAACACCATGTCTCCGGTCGCGATTCCAGTTCGAAGGTCCATCCGACCATTCTCGATAACTGTCGGAAGACGATCGCCGTTGGAAGCTACATAGGTAACTTCGCCGGCCGGATGCGAAATGTTCGGGTCGTTGGCGTCAGCCAGGAATTGTATCGTGCCAGTACCGGTGAACAATCCCAGGTGAGTCCCGTTACCCGATAACGTGAGTGTCGCACCGACGACATTGCCGGCGCCATCTGTGATAAAGGTTGCGATGCCATTTCCATTGGAGGCAAATGGACGCTCAGTTGCGCTTACCGGAATGATTCCCAGCAGCAGAGCGAAAACCAGAATCAAACTTCTGACTGTGACAAAACGTTTCATGATGTTCTCCTTCAATATCGATTCAAAACTTTTGGCCTCATACCGGCGTTACCGAACCGCCGCGAGCCCGTACATTTTGAAGTGGTCAATATTCAAAGAACATCACATCCTGTTTTTGACTTAGCTTATCGCCGGCGTAGTTCGCTTTGGTGATATTGGACTGAACGGTATTGCGTGATTCTGAATCCAGTTGTGGGCCGACACCGCCGTCCAGTAGTTGGCAAAGTTCAGTCTGGGTGAATTGCTCCGAACCGTGAACAAGAATCCGGCCACAATTGATTTCTTTTCGAGGGTCTTCATCTGATTGAGGCTCCTGTGGGAGTATCGCAAAGTCGTAGGTAGCGGTCCTCATTTGAATTGGTTCGACAAGAATTGGGAGCAGTAAAAACAGAACATGTTTCGATTACTTCTTATGGCAGCCCCCGCACTTCATCGAGTTCGGCGGATTAACGTCCTTGCGGTTCTTCACCACCTGATCGTGGCACCCGGCGCAGTTGCGGTGAAAAGCATGCTGGTTCGTCAGCGTAACCACGGCGGTGCTGACCTCGTGTTTGATCTGCGGAATCTCCGGCCACGCCTCTGGCTTCATGCCAGCGCGCGCGTGGCACTTGATGCATGTGGCGCCGCCGAGCGCATTCGGATCTTTCGCCAGCAATTCGGCGGTCAGGGTGGTCGTCCGATCCGGCGGAAAGGCTGTCTTGAGCGGCGGGAACTTCGCCAACTCCGACGCCGGTTGCGCCGTATGGTGACACTCGACGCAGGCGACTGGTCCTGTCGCGTCGAGGTTGCGATTCTTCGTGATGTGATTGATGTGGCTGAAAGTCACCTTCCCCATCTTGCTTTCTCGAGCTAACTCGTACACCTCCTGAGGTTTCTTACCCTCCTGCGGAGGCGTGTCCTGCATAAAGATAGCCGTGTTGAAGCTTGCCAAAAGCCATAGACTAATGAGCAACGTCGTCAGCTTTACAATTAGTTTCATCTTAACCATTCCTTTCCTATTGCCGTTTGGAGTCCCTCAGACGGACATGGTGTTCTCCAGTGACTCTTTCACGCAACCCGAAAGTTGGTGTTGTCCCCATGGGGAGGAACCTATAGTTTCGTTTAGAAGTATTCGACGACGCGAACCAACCGCCTCAGTTCTTTCATAACATACAGTCTCCCATAAAGTAGCCAGCTAACGATCAGCTCACCGATGGCGGCCCTCGGTAACGCCCGAATTGTCAAGCGGCTGCGCGGGGCCGCCATCGGTGCAGCGCATGGTTCGGCGTCAGATCTGTTGCCGTTTCAAGCCGGTTTGATGTTCTGGTTCAGGCAAAAGAAATTCGTTGGATCATACTTCTTCTTGATGGCCGCGAGCCGTTCATAATTGGCACCGTAGGCAGCGCGATTACGTCCGACACCCCCGCGCACCGCACGATCAAGGCAGGTCGTTTGTCGATCATCCCGTTGAAGACCTTGCGCGCCTCCTCGTACCTCGGTTCCCCTCGTTGGGTTAGTTCGCCACGCAGTCGCGCCTTGAACTCCTGGATATCGGTTTCGTTGATCATGGCGTTCTCCTTTCCAGTGCTTGCGCGAACGCCCAGCATCACCCGGCCGCGCAGCCAACCCGAAGGAGTCGACCAAGCTCCGTTGCGCGGCTCGGGTGCATTCGTTAGTTCGGCGCGCTTTACGATGATCATCCTGCGTCATCTGGTTATCACTGCATAATCAGTGACGAGTAATGGTTGGAAACCAACCGCCAGCGCCCCTGCTGTTTTATCCATACCCTGGTAAAGCGATTGTCACGGGGAACAGCTTTCCCTTTGTCTTGTCCAATCATTGTTGAGCGACCAGTCTCCACGGCGGTGTTTCCGTAGACGCGCACTTGAACATCGTCGGTGGTTATAGATTGAAATTTCAAATCACCCGACGTGAAGTCTGCAATAACCTGCGCCTTGGTTCTCACTGTACCGCTTGGCCCTATGCCAATAAAATCATTAGCGTAGATGCGGTCAAGCGCCGCAGCATCAGCACCAATTTGCGCTTGAATGCGTTCATAATCGACTTGTCTTATGACACGGTCAACGTTCCTTCTTGGAGCTCTTCGCGCGCTCTGCTTTTGCCCTAGGGCGATAGAGGCTGCTATAAGAACCAGAACGGCTATGACAAATGTTTTTCTCATGGAGAG
>DASRIZ010000460.1:0-4937 GCA_035649735.1 Blastocatellia bacterium
CCGAATGCGTACGCAGTGAGCTTAGGTTGAAATTGAAACACCACGCGGCTGAAGCCGGTGGTGTCTGTGTCCGCGGGTCTTCGTCATAGGTTGAATTTGAACCACCACGCGGCTGAAGCCGGTGGTGTCCGAATGCGTACGCGGTGAGCGTAGGTTGAAATTGAACCACCACACGGCTGAAGCCGGTGGTGTCAGAGTGCGGGTCGGTTCTTCTGAGGAGAAAAAGAAAGGCAGCAGGCAATGAGTGAATCTGCCTGCTGCCTGATTTCAAAAAAACGGGTTACTTGGAATCGGGATGAGCCTTGTCCTTGTCCTTGTCCTCGACGTCGTCAACAAGTGCTCCTCCCGGCGAGAGACCATGAGCGGACATCTCGTGACTAAGGTATTGCTTCATAAAGCTTCGATGCCGGCTGTAGGTGAAGTAAATGATCAGCCCAAGCAACAGCCAGACGATCAAACGCAGCCAGTTCGCCCAGGGCAACGAGAACATCAGCATCAGACACATGAGGATGCCCAGTATCGGAACGAGCGGCACCATTGGGCAGCGGAACGGGCGCTCCGCATTCGGATGTGTCCGCCTCATGATTAGCACCGCGATGCACACGACTGTGAATGCAAACAGCGTCCCGATGTTGGTCATCTGGAGCAACGCGTCAATCGGCAGCAACCCCGCCCCGATGGCGACAAAGGAGCCTACCAGGATGGTGCTCTTCCACGGCGTACGGAAACGCGGATGCACATCCGCAAAAAACTTCGGCGGAACCAGGCCGTCTCGCGCCATTGCCAGAAAGACTCGAGGAGCCGAGAGCATCATGACCAGAAGCACCGAGGTGATCCCGGCAACGCCCGCGGCTGCGATTATGAATTCAGCCCAGTTTAGCCCAACTGTTTTGAAAGCGGTTGAGACACCGGCGCCGGTGTCGATCTGAGTGTATTTCACCATTCCGGTGAGGACGACTACAACAAGTACATAAAGCACCGTGCAAATGATCAACGAAGCAACGATACCTATAGGAACGTCGCGGTTAGGTTTCTTGGCCTCTTCGGCGTGCGTGGAAACCGAGTCGAAGCCGATGTACGCAAAAAAGATTATCGCGCTGCCGGCCAGCATTCCGACCGGTGTACCGCCTGTGGATTCGCTCCCAAGCGTCTTTCCGAACAGGTTTATTCCACCCCATCCATAAGGCGCAAAAGGCTGCCAGTTCGCGGGGTTGATGTAGAACGCACCAACAATGATGACAAACAGCACCGCGGCGAGCTTTATACCAACCATCGTAGCGTTGAAGGATGCGCTTTCCTGTATTCCCTTCACCAGGACGGCAGTGACGATCAGCACGATGACTACAGCAGGGAGGTTCACATATCCGTTGGTTCGAACAAAGTGTCCGGCCGTGGCGTCGTATACGATTGGCGCCTGTCTGATGGCGTCCGGTAGAAATCCCTCGGGTAACAGGCTCTGAAAGAAACTCGACCATCCGTTTGCTACGGTTGCCGAGCCCACAGCGTACTCGAGAACCAGGTCCCAGCCGATGATCCAGGCGAATAGTTCACCCAACGTCGCGTACGCGTAGGTAAACGCAGAACCCGCGACCGGCGCCATAGAAGCAAATTCTGCATAGCAGAGCGCCGCGAAAACGCAGGTTATGCCGGCGACGCAGTATGAAATCATCAGCGCCGGACCAGCTACGTTGTGAGCGGCGGCCCCGGTGGCTACAAAGATGCCCGCGCCGATGATTGCACCAACTCCAAGAGACGTGAGCTGAAGCGGGCCGAGCACCCGGCGAAGCCGGTGATCGCCCTTCATTTCTGCAAGCAATACTTCGAGCGGTTTCCTAGCGAAAAGTTGATTGGCCATCAAAAATCCTCCGCGAGTCCTGAGAATGGTGATTGTGTCGAGTGATGAAATCCAAAGTTTGAAAACAGTTTTCTGCTATAGCTGCGTTGCACTTTTTAGCATCACTCGGGTTCCGAAATCGAGTTGGACTTCATTATGCTTCCCGGTCAGCAGACGCGACCCCTAGCTTTCTCCAGATAAAGTAAACCGGGATGCCAGTTGCAATGATGATAAATCCCGGCCAGGTCGACGCTGTCTGATAGATCAACAGCACTACGAGAATTACTGTGGCGCCGAGTATGTAAAGCGCCGGAATGATCGGATATCCAAATGCACGATAGGGACGCTCAACGTCGGGGCGCGTCTTGCGCAACCTGAAGATTCCGGCGATGGTCAGTATGTAGAAGATCAGCGCCGCGGAGATCACATAGTTGAGCAGATCACCATACAGGTTGCCGTAACTCGTTAGCCCGGTAACCGGATCTGTTTTTATCGTTCGAGGTAGAACGAGGACCGCGGCCCAGATTCCCTGTATTCCGAGACCCCACGACGGCACGTGCTTTTGGTTGAGCCGCCCCGCTCCTTTGAAGAAAAGGCCGTCGCGCGCCATTGCCCAGTATGCTCGCGCTCCTGCCAGGATCAGACCATTATTACATCCAAACGTAGAAACCATGATGAACGCTGCCATTAACGTGGCGCCCAGACCGGGGAAAATAACATCGGCAGTCGCAGACGCCACCCGATCGCTTGGCACTGTTTGAATGGTTTCAAATGGAAGCGTAACCAGATACGCCACATTTGCGAGCAGGTACAGCGCGATAACCAGTAACGTTCCGAATGCGAGCGACAACGGTATATTGCGCTTTGGGTCTTTTACTTCACCCGCGGTAAACGTGATGTTGTTCCACGCATCGGCCGAGAAGAGCGAGTTGGTCTGCGATACACAGATTGCCACGAACAGTCCAAAGGTCGTGATGGCTGTAAGGTTTGGACCGACAGTCTGGAGAGTGCCTCGCACTGTCCACAGGTCTCCGAAGTTCGCCTGCCCTGCGGTTCCGCTCGATAATCCTACGACAATTCCAAGTACAATCAATGCTATGAGTGCGCCGGTCTTGGCAAAGGTGAAAACGTTCTGAACGAACTTGCCGAGTTTAAGCCCTCGAGTGTTCATCCAGGTCAGCAGAGCTATTAGAACCAACCCAACCAACTGTGCTGTCGAAAGCGAAATCGCGTAGCTTGATCCGAGATGGATGGGGCTGACGATATAGTTACTTTCGGAAAGCGTCGGCCAAAGCACGCCAAAGTATCTCGCAAATCCCACAGCTACTGCGGCGATCGTTCCGGTCTGAATTACCATAAACAGCGTCCAACCGTACAGAAAGCCCCACATTGGTGAGAATGCCTCACGAAGGTAGACGTACTGGCCGCCTGCCTTTGGCATCATGGCCGCAAGCTCGCCGTAGCTGAGCGCGCCCACAACCGTCAGAAGACCGGTGACAATCCAGGCGACGAGAAGCCAACCAGGCGATCCGACCTGACGGGCCATGTCCGCCGAGACTATGAAGATGCCCGACCCGATCATCGAGCCCGCTACGATCGTAGTCGAGTCCAGCAGTCCGAGACCGCGGACAAATCCGGTTTTTTCTTCGACGGCGACAGCCGCTTCCGCCATTGTGATCTCCTCCGAAGTGTTTATCCGACAACTTCAATTATTCTCTGCGTCTTAGCAGTCCTTTGCGTCTTTGCGCTAAACAAACACTTCGAAGGGACAGTTCAGCGCAAAGACGCAAAGGACCGCGAAGACGCAAAGAAACGCTACGAATGGTGTTTCGCCAGCACCAATAAATAGACCGCCGTCGCTCCAGCGAGCACGATCGCAATAATTAAGCTCGAAGTCGTTATGCCCGCCTGGCCTTCGTTGCCACCTTGACGCCCCGCCCGCAGCGCTCGGGCGATTACAATTGGACACAAAACAAATGCATTTAACGCCAGCGGCACAATCAAGAACCACGATACTTCGAGCCACGGCCCGGCGGTGAAGACGTCGCCAAACGCCGAGGTCATCTTTGAAGCGCCGCTCGAGTTCTCGCGCGACTTGAGCGCCTCGAGCCAAATATCAAAGCCTCGCGTCAAAACCAGCAGCACAACGCCTATGATTGCAAGCCAGACCCCGGTATAAGCGGTTCGCGCGTCGTGCTCGGCCGGCTGCGCGGCGTGCTCGCGTCCAGTCAGGCGGCTGTGAACCGCGCCATAGCCGACATAGATCACGAATCCTAAATTCAGCCATGCGGCGAATCGCAGCCATGAGGTCGGCGGAAGAAAGTAAATTAGATAGAGACACGAGATGATCCCCAGAACCGGAATTATCAAACCTCCAGGCACTCGAAACGGACGCGGCCGATTTGGATCTTTAACTCGCAGAACAATGATGCCGGCACAGACCAATATGAAAGCGAACAGCGTCCCGATGTTTGTGAGGTCAACCATCTCGTCGATGCTTGCAACTGCAGCGAACGATGCTACGAAAACACCAGTCAGGATCGTTGAGATGTGGGGAGTCCGAAATTTCGGATGGACCTTGTAAAAAACTTTTGGCAACAGGCCGTCGCGAGCCATCGAGAAAAAAATCCTCGGTTGACCCAGCTGAAACACCAACAGAACCGCGGTGTGCGCGATCACCGATCCGAAAGCCACTATCCCGACTGCCCATCCAAGATCGGTATTGAACTGCTGACCGACGTGCTGCAGAGCCATCGTCAACGGCTCCGCTTGCTCGGTCGCAAGTTTTGCTTTCAAATCGGGATAGGAAATCAAACCGGTAAATACCGCGGCGACCACAGCATAAAAGAGAGTGCAAATGATCAACGACGCGATTATGCCGATAGGCAGATTGCGCTTGGGGTTTTTGGTCTCCTCGGCGACGGTCGAGACCGCGTCAAACCCAATATACGCAAAGAACACAATCGCAGCTCCGGCGCTGATTCCCGCAAAACCATTTGGGCTGAATGGGGTATAGTTGGCCGGTTGGATATATGTAAATCCGACGACAATGAAGAACGTGAGCACCAGGATCTTGATTCCGACCATTACCGCATTGAAGCGA
>DASRIZ010000461.1:0-5953 GCA_035649735.1 Blastocatellia bacterium
TACTTGGACTGCGCGCCACTTATTTGGACTGCGCCGCCCTTTTACGCATTTGACGATTCTCGGATGCGTGGCGGCGCTTTCCCCTTGCGCCAGTGTTCCTGTGGTTCACGCTACAAAAGCGCCGCCGCGAATGCAAAAGTCACCGAATGCGGAACGGGGCGGCGCACTCCAAATAGGGGCTCTGAACCCAAACTGAACCACTACCCATCACTTTCAACAGGTTCGTTTTTTCGTGCTATTATGCTGGCGCTCACACTCCAAAATCCGATGGTTGATTCTGAAGAATCCATGCAGAAAGGGCGCGAGTAATCTGCGATCGTCGCGCAAGGTGAGGAACGATGACTGAGAGAATGAATCGGCAGTGGCGGCTCGCCGCGAGACCCGTCGGCATGTTCAAAGACAGCGATTTCCAATGGACGCAGGAACCAGTGCCCGAGTTGAAGGATGGTGAACTGCTGGTTCACAACGAGTATCTCTCGCTCGATCCGACCAACCGGGGATGGGCAAATGAAATGGATACATACCTGCCGGCGGTTAAGCTGGGCGACGTGATGCGCGGCGGCGTGATTGGCGTGGTCGAGGAGTCGAAGAATCCAAACTTCAAAGTCGGCGATCACGTTTCCGGGCTGCTCGGCTGGCAGGAGTACGCAATTTCAGATGGAACCGGAATCGGCAAGCTGCCGGAGATTCAAGGGATGCCGTTGACCGCGCACCTTGGACTTTTCGGTCACATCGGGTTGACGGCGTACTATGGTTTGCTTGATGTAGGTCAGCCCAAAGCCGGTGAGACGCTGGTGGTATCAGCGGCCGCCGGTGCAGTAGGGTCGCTGGTTGGCCAGATCGGCAAGATCGTCGGCTGCCGCGTCGTCGGTATCGCGGGCGCCGATGAAAAGTGCCGCTGGTTGACCGATGACCTTGGGTTCGATGCGGCGATCAACTACAAACAGGAAAACGTGTTTGAAGCCTTGAAGCGCGAATGTCCAAAGGGTATCGATGTCGATTTTGAAAACGTTGGCGGCGAGATTCTCGAATCGGTGCTGGCTTTGATAAACCTTGGCGCGCGCATTTCGATGTGCGGGATGATCTCCCAATACAATGCGACTGATCGAAGAGCGGGACCGTCGAACCTGTTTATGTTGATCGTAAAACGAGCGCGCATGCAGGGTTTTCTGGTTTCGGACTATATGAGCCGCGCGGCGGAGGCAATGACCGCACTCGGCCGCTGGTACGTGGAGGGCAAGATCAAGTACCGGGTTGACGTCGTCGAGGGACTCGAGCAAACGCCGCGAGCGGTAAACAAACTGTTCGATGGATCGAACCAGGGTAAGCTCGTTGTGAAGGTCTGAAGCAAGCGAAAATCGGAGATCATTGATGGTGCGGTTGACTCGATATCGAATCATGCGCCGAACCGGCGCAGTCCTACTGAGTGTCGGTGTAATTGCAACGCCCGTACTGGGTGGCGCACGACCTGATGGGGTCGGAGAAAAGTGCAACTCGACATGCTTTTGAGCAAAGACCGCCAGCACCCATACTACTGGGCCAGCTTTATCCAGTCGGGAGAATGGGCGAACCTGAGCGGCAAACGATGAGGAAATCATATGAACCGACTATTCCAACGTTGCCATACGAAGCAACTGCGACGGTTGAGCGGGCTAGTCACGATCGCAACTGCATTGGTTGTCAGCTCAACCGCCAAACCCGCGGATCAGGACTACACCGGTAAGTTTGATCCTCAACTGGTCGCCAATCCGGATGACCGCGAACAGATTGTCTTCAGACCGTTCCGAGACTTCTCAAAGATCAAGAATGTAAACCCTCCCGGTAGCGATGCGACGGTGACAGCCGGGCGTCTGTACCACGCGCTAAGCGACAGATCCGCCATTCAGGCGTTGTTGGTCGAACCCCAGGGCGAAGATCCGTATCTACTTGCCGACGTAGATATGAACGGCGAGCTGGATGATAAAGAGCGCTTTGCGTTTTCGCGTGAGGAGGATGACAACCCACTTATTTGGCAAGCCACGATAAATCAACCGCTCAAGGAAGGTATATTCCAGAACCTTCCGCTATACGTTCTGTATCTTAAGAAAGTGCGGACCGACGAAATGAAGGAAGGCGAGCGCTTGATTCTTGAATCGCGCAGCGTCTTCGCTCGCGGTTCGGTGGAGATTCAGGGCAAGAAAACGCTGGTGCAATACGATTATAACCCGCGCTCCAGAAAGATCAGCCCGACAAGCGGAAAGCTCGGAGTTGATTGCGATTCGGACGGCGAGATTGATATGGACGCGTTCTCGCCCGAAGCCGCTGAGGCGAACGATGAAGCCGTGATATTTCGCGTAGGCAGCGTCTACGTTTCGACAAAGAAAGCAGACGTGGAGAAGAACCTGATAACGATGAAGTCGCATTCAGCGTCCGACTATAAACGCATCGAGCTGCGAATGGGCGGGCAGGTGCCGGAGTTTGAGTTTACCGATTTCAACAATAAGAAACGAAAGCTGTCGGAGTTCCGCGGCAAGTACCTGCTTATAGACTTCTGGGGAATGTGGTGCCCGCCTTGCCGGCACGAGTTGTCATATTTGAGGGCGGCCTATCAACGATTTCAAGCTAGAAGATTTGAGATTCTTGGTATGAACACAGATCAGGCCGAGCTGGTGTCACAGATCAAATCACAGCTCGATAAGAACGGAATGACCTGGCCGCAAGCCAGACGCGAGAGCATTATTGCGCTCATTCGCAATCTGCGCATTCACTCATATCCGACCACGGTTCTTCTCGATCCTGACGGTAAGGTTCTTTCGCTCAATAACAGAAACAAGGATCAGCCGCTGTTGCGCGGCAATGACTTGTTAAAGAGCCTCGATCAATTGCTCCCGCCGTGAGCGAGTCAGGATGAAGCCCCGTCGCTCCGCAACCAGATCAAGGGCTTACATTTGCACCGAAGCTTGCCTGGAGAGGCGCGCCTTTGTTGTCCCAACCCAACGTGGTGCAAACTACCCGGCCTTTCCAATCAGCCTCGGATTGGCCCGTGAGCTCAACGCTGATTGTAAATGTCAACGCCCCAGCCGCACCCAGGCGATGAGAGAAGGGAATTGCCTGCGAGTGACTTGCGCCACTAATCGAGCGAGTGCTGATCAGAACGCGCTGCCAGTTAGCCGCTCGGCCGGCTTCCTCTTGCATATTGAACGTCAGGTCATACCGAAACCCATCCGGTGTCTTCCTCCCTCTAACCCTTACCAGTCGCGCATCGAAACCACCGGTATTTCCTCTCGGCAGAGCAATTTCTCTCGGCAAAGCATTTCCTCTTGGCAATGCACGCATTGTCGATTCTGACGCTCGCGTCGTCGTAACAGGCGGGGCCTCTGCTTCATGCGCTCTTGGGACAGGAGCCGAGTCCAGAGTCTTGCGCACGGGCTGAACCGATGTTAAGGAAGGCGCGCTGTCGCGGCGCACGCGTTCAACCGGAGCCTCTGGCGCCGACGCTACGGTGGCCGAGTCGGATTGTTGCGGAGGTTCTTCCTTGTAGTCGCGAGCTTCCTGAGGCGTTGGCACAAACGGAAGCGGCTGAGTTGCACTCTTGTTCGTATTGGCGGTCTTGGCCGCTGTCGATGATCTGCTGGAGAGGTTCGAGATGACCGAATACAAAGCGATCAGCGCCAACACCGAGAGCACGATTACTGTTGCCATCGCTGCCACCCGGAAGCCTGGACGCTCCAGACGATGCTCATGAGGGCCCCCAATCGAGTCCTGGTAGTCGGAAGCGATCGTTCCGTCGTCAAACACGTCGGCAGCAGTGAGCTCACTTGTAATAACGCTACGTGTGGTTTCATTCTCGGGATTATCAGGCTGGCTCACGGTTGCATGCCGCGGTGAGTCAATCAGCGGTCGTTTCGGGTCAATTGTTGTTGCGAGGTGTTTGGTCGATCTGGACTGCACTCTTTGCGATTGTAAGTCGGGCGCCGTTTCACGCGCCGTATTGCCGGGCTCGTGAGCGACGTTTTTGCCTCTCCATTGTAAGACGGCTGCCGTTTCATGGGTTGTATAGCCGAGATCGTGCGCGACATTTTTCTCTATCGATTTTAAGTCGGATGCAGTTTCATAGGTTGCCTTGCCGGGCTGCGCGACGGTTGCGCGTCGCGATTGTGAGTTGGGTGCCTTTTCATAGGTTGTATTGACGGGCTCGTGGGCGGCGTTTTTGCTTCTCCATTGTAAAACGGCTGCCGTTTCCTGCCCTGTATTATCGGGCTCGTGCGCGACAGTTTTGACGATCGGTTGTACGTAGGCGGCGGTTTCGTGGTTTGACTTGACAGGCTCGTCCGCGGCAGTTTTGCCGCTCGATTGAAAGTCGGCGCCGGTTTCATGCGTTGTTTTGCCGGGCTCGTGCGCGACGGTTTTGACGCTCGGTTGAAAGTCGGCGGCGGTTTCATGCATTGACTTGACTGGCTCGTTCGCGACCGTTTTAACTCCCGATGAGCTCGGTATGCTGTGCTTTGTTAGTTGGACCCCGTGGACAGGGCAGGATGAAAAGGTCAGCGGGTATTCAGCGGCGCACATTGGGCAGTACAGCACCACCCCGCCAGCTGGTTCATCATCAGTTCGAGAGGAGCTGACCGAAGCGCTTCGGGAAGGGCTATCCGAATCGGTTCGGGAAGGGTTAACCGTATTGCTCGCCGTGTTGCTTTCGGCCGGAAGGAAAGCGAGCGACGAACCATCTTCAGGGCAGAAGAAGTAGGAGTCTTCCAAGTCAAGCGCGCAGACAGGACACGTTTTCATTTCATCCTCGCAATTGAAACAAGATCGGGGGGTTGACTGCTCAACAACGGGAACTTCTCATCAGCAGATGCGTTAGCCCTGGACAGGAGTTGCCCGTACGGACTCAAAAGTGTGAGTCCTAAATTGGCTGCGAAGAGTCTACCAAGGGCAAGACCTCCGAATCAACGCCCGACACGGTCAATGAACGCTGGAAAAGGCACTCGGTTGTCGGTTATTCTTGGACGGAATGCGAACAAACATAAATCTCTCGCGGCGCCCATTTACAAACCGCCGCCTCCTCTGGATTGCTCTGGTTGGGGTCTACTTCATAGGTTTCTGGATGTTTCTCTGGATGGCGAGCGAGAAGAGCCGTGTGGCCGCCAAGCAACTCGAGGTGTCCCAACGCATTGAGGCCCAAAAAGAGGCTGCGATCGAGGCAGTCCGGGAGCAGGAACGTCGCAAGCTGGAACAGCAAAAGATCGTCCTTACCGAACAACAAGCACTGCAGCTTGCCTCAGCGCGGCAATTAATCCAGCGCAAAGTGTTCTCGTGGAACAGAATGATCAGCGATCTGGAAGAATATGTCCCCAAGAATACCCGCATAATGAGCATCAAGGTAGAAGAGATCGTCAATACATCCGATGATGTTTCTGCGAGGGTTCAGGTGAAAGCGCTTGGGACTACTTCCGACGAACTGACCGCGATGATGCTTAATCTGGAGAAATCAAACGGGCTGTTCGTCGTTGGTGAGACCGGTCAGGACGCCTTGGCAGAAAGCGGCGAAACACCATTCACCATACATCTCCGTTATCAGCCTTCGAGGGGGAACGCGCGGTGAGCACACAAGTGCGGGAAAGAATTGCGCGGTCAGACGTCCGCCAAGCTGGCGCGGCGAAGATTCCCTTCGGACTGAGCTTGGGCGAAGCACTCGCGGTCCTTTTGGCCGTGGCGCTGCTTGTTTTTGTGGTTGCCCAGTACTTTTCGTCTCTTAAGCCCGAGCAGGATCGTTTGCGAACGCTTGAAACGCAACTGGATGCTCAGCAAAAAAGCATCATCGCCAACGCCAATCCGCAAGGTATGCCCGAGGTAAGCGCCGAGGATCAGGCAAAGATTGCGCTAGAGACGCTGGAGACGTTCAAGAGCAACCATCTGAAATCGTTTTCGTCCGGTCGCATCGCTCTAATAAAAGAGATCAACGCTTTAGCCA
>DASRIZ010000462.1:0-3723 GCA_035649735.1 Blastocatellia bacterium
CCTCTTCAACTAACGTTGGGACCATTCTGAAAAGGTATAAAACAGAACGGTATCGCTTCTGCGAAACTTCGATAATCATTGACGATTGGGGTAAGAGCTACTCCAGTACTTAAAACGCAACTGTCAGGTGGCGCAAGGAAGGGTGAATCGGGGGCGAAGTCCAGTGACAGCTTTTTCCGACGAGTGCAGTATGTACCCAATTTCGCGAGTTCCGCAATACAGGAACTCCCTCTTCGGAAATACATAATCTGCCCGATATCCACCGAATCGTAGTTCCGGATAAGGTGAGTGGTCGGTCGACCGCAAAGCACAAATCGCGCACCCCATCCGAACGGCGATGGCACCTCAGGTGAAAATGGCCGCAGCTGCGCAACACGATTCGAACATCACCTATTCACTTTTTTTTGCTCATGTTCGTCATACAGACCGCACCTTCCTCGGCCTCCTATTCCCAGAAACTGGCTAACCAGCTGGTGACCTATGAAAACACCGGTCGAGAGATTCCGGCCTTTTTTTCGGAGGCAAACGAGCCACTGGTACTCTTCATCTGCGGATTGATCATTCTTTTGATAGCGACGGGCCTGAAGTCTGGACTTGCCAGAAAACCGTCCTGGTCTCAGAGCGCCGAACGGCCCGAGGGCCGCAGCCCGCTCTCTGCGAGGTGACACATGGGAAATTGCAGACCCCGAAGTGCCGCAGAGTATTTCACGATCTTACGGCGAAGGAAGTGGTGGATTCTTTTGTATACCGCAGGCGTGGCGTTTGCGGCGTGGACCTTGGCGAATGGAGCTCCCAGCGTATACGAGTCCCAATCGGTGCTTGTGATCTCTGAACGAGCGGGAAAAAACGCAGACGCACGAAGTTCCCGAATCGCCACGGCTAGAGAAAGAGTGCTCAGCATGACCAATCTGAAACCTCTCATCGACCGTTATCCTCTTAAAAGCGTGACTGAGAGTGTTGACAGTGCTGTTCAACGCCTCCGCGAAACAATCAAGATTCAAACCATATTCAGTTTCGATTCTTCTCCACCGGTCCCGGTGGCTCTTTATGTTAGTTATCGCCTTACGGATCCTAACCTCGCGCAGCAAGTGGTTACGGACGTTGTTGCGGCACTCGATGGGACGAACGACGTTCTCACCAAACGGTCCGCGCTCGAAGCTAACTGGGTTAACTCACAGATCCTGCGGCTGGAAAGACAATTGGGCAAATTTGGTGCAGGAAGGTCGATGGGTTTTGGTGGCGATCCGGAAGCGGTCCGAATCGCGCTGGTTTCAATTATCGACAGCCTGAACGACAAACAGTATTTGCTTGAACGCCAGGTCAACGAGCAAGAGCGTCAGATTCGCGAGCAACGGAGGATGGCCGCGTCCTTTCCGAAAGACGGGCCTTACGGCGCCTTGCTTCTGCGCAAAACGGAACTCGCCGCACAGCTTCGAGAATTCGCACCGCAGTACACTGAAAAGAATCCCAAGGTAACTCAGGCGAAGACGCAGCTTTCTGAGATTGATCGTCAACTGGCAGCACTTGGGGAAAAGAATCCAATGGGTTTGGCAGCGTACGAAACTCTCACTCTGGAACGCGACCTCGTACGCCTGCAAACGGAGCTGGAACTGGCACGCCGCGAGAGCGGCCGAAAAAAGGCAGAGTTGGACGCTCTAGCCCGCACCTATGGTTTCTCCTCTGCAAACGGATCCAGCAAGATCCAATCTGCGGCGAGCTACGATCAACTTGGGGCGCGATACCGGTCCCTGCTCGAACAGCGCGACGAGATAGAAAGATCAGGCATCTCAGCGGCCTGGGAACCCCCGCTCTTTGCTGTTGTCGATCCTCCAAACCTTCCTCAGCAACCTGTGGGGCCCAACCGGGTGAAGCTGGCGGGGTTCGTGCTGGCTTTAGGTCTAGGAGTCGGCTTGCTGATCCTGGTCATTGCTGAAGGAAGGAGACTATTCCTCATTCAAGACGATAACGACGTAGCCTATTTCTTAGGAGTGCCCGTTCTCACCGTCATTCCCGAGACTTTGAGCCTGACAGAACGAACCCTGAAGTCGCGAAGATTGCTTGCGTCCAGATTTGGGTTTGTGCTCCTGGCGGCTGCAGTGCCTGCTATGGCTCTAGCCATGAGGTACCTTAATTTCTTCCAAAGCGTCCTATCGCGATAGGTGAGACCTTGATGAACCCATATCTTGAGGCGTTGCTACAACGGAGCTCTGACCGATTCGGGCGTGAAGGCATGGCGCCCGAGTCTTCCACTGTTACCACTAGGAGCCCTTCGAGCCCGCGTCACTCCCGATTCCTCACGACACTCCCGGTCACCTTGGATCCCACTCGGATAGATCCCCATCTCGTGACTCTATGCAACTCCGATCCGCCTGCAGCTCAACAGTACGAAAGGCTCGTGGTCTCACTCATTTCAAATGCAGGAAGACGACCCAAGCGCCTGCTCATTACCTCTGCGAAACATGGCGAAGGCCGAACTTCAGTGGTTCTGAATCTTGCAGGTGCGCTGGTCAGGGCGAATCTGCGTGTCTTGGTCATAGAGTCCGACCTGTCTCGTCCGTCAATGTTGAGGTTACTCGGGGCGGAAGTGGTAGCGGGCCTTCCAGAGTGTCTCGCTCACGGCGTGCCACTGGCAGAAGGAACGGTCAAGATTCTGCCGCGCGGCTTCAGCCTGCTGGCAACTCGATCGCGCGTCGAGACTTCAATGGAAGTGTTGGGATCCCCTGCGTTGCGGGCAGACCTGCAAGCTCTCGAAAACGACTATGACTTTATCTTGTTCGATTCACCTCCGCTGCTCGTAAGCTCCGATGCACAGATGCTTCTGAATCTGGTTGATAAGTCCATCCTGGTAATTCGTCCTGGCTTAACCACTCCCGCCGAGATGGCCAAAGCTTTGGCCATTTTCAAGAAAGAGGATTTCGTCGGCGCCGTGCTCAACCGCAGCGTAGCTTCCTCCGGTGGTGAGTAATGTCTAGGAAAGTGTTTCTTCTGATCATTGAAAGTGCCTTGATCTACTTGTGTGGCGTCGCCGCAGTCTATCTCCAGTTTGCCGGAGACGCACGACAGGTACTGGTTAACGAGCATGCGTGGTTGAAGCTCCTGCTGCCAATGGTCGTCGTTCAAGGATCCTACTATCTGTTTGATCTTTACGAATTCTCTCTCATTCGGATGCAGTCCCTGCTCGCCCTCCGCATCTTCCAGGGGCAGGGGCTGTCTGCCATCACTCTCGCTCTGATCGTTCGTTTTGTCCCGCAGATGTGGGTCGGTCGAAATGTTTTCCTCGTGCATTTCTTGCTCATGCTGACGGCCATGAGTTGGTGGCGTTTATTAGCGACGTGGCTTCTGCGCAACCCGCGGTTGGCCGAACGTGTGCTCATTGTCGGCACCGGCAAACATGCCGTGGAATTGGCGCGTGAGGTGCTAACACGTCGAGAAGGCGGTTACCGGGTCATCGGTTTCCTCGGCGATGATCCGCGTCTACTCGGTCAAAGTCTCATTAACCCTCGCGTGATTGGAATGGTTTCGGAGCTTGAACAGGTCGTGCGGTCGTTCCGTGCCGAGCGCATCGTTGTTGCCCTAGGCAACCAACGGGGCTCCCTGCCCATGGAGTCCCTGCTTGAATTGAAACTGCGCGGTGACGTGGCTGTCGAGGAGTCCTCTTCATTCTACGAGCGACTCACGAGCAGGATCAGCACGGAAGAGCTGCGACCAAGCCAGCTAATCTTC
>DASRIZ010000463.1:0-19281 GCA_035649735.1 Blastocatellia bacterium
ACGCGGCTGAAGCCGGTGGTGTCTGGTGCGGGTCGCCGTGGTCGTAGGTTGAAGGTGAAGCTCCACGCGGCTGAAAGCCGGTGGTATCCAGTCAAGGGCGATGTTAGCCTGTGTTTTGTGAAAAAGGATGACCCGCCAGAAATTCTTTTGATCGACGGCCGCGAAGTTGCCGTTACTCATCCCAACAAGCCCTACTTCTCAAAGCAACTCAAGCTCTCCAAACTCGATATCGTTCGCTACTATCTGTCGGTCGCTCCCGGCGCCCTGGCCGGTATCCGGGATCGCCCGATTGTTCTAAAGCGTTTTGTACAGGGAGCTGAAGGCGAAGCCTTTTATCAGAAACGCGCGCCTGAACAACATCCCGACTGGTTGCGAACGGTCACGCTTTCATTCCCGTCGGGACGCAAAGCAGAGGAGGTAGTCGTCGATGATGCGGCCGGGCTCGCCTGGGTCGTGAACCTGGGCTGTATCGAGCTCCACCCCCATCCTGTTCGCTCCGCCGATTTAGATCACCCGGATGAGTTGCGGGTCGATCTTGATCCCGGTCCCGGCGTCGAGTGGGATGACGTACGCCGAGTTGCTCTTGAGGTGAAGGTGTTACTCGAGAACCTGGGTCTTCGTGGATGGCCCAAGACCAGCGGTTCACGTGGAATGCACGTCAATGTGCGGATACAACCGCGATGGTCATTCGTCGAGGTGCGACGTGCCGCGCTAGCCCTGTCACGCGCGGTCGAGCGACGCACGCCTGCGCTCGCAAGTTCGAAATGGTGGAAGGAGGAGCGTCACGGCGTGTTCCTCGACTACAACCAGAATGCCAAGGATCGAACCACCTGCTCCGCATATTCCGTCCGTCCCCTTCCCGATGCGCGCGTCTCCACGCCGCTGTACTGGCACGAAGTTCCCGATTGCGACCCGGCTGACTTCACGGTTTTAACCGTTCCCGCGCGCTTCGCGGAGCTTGGCGATCCTCACGCAAACATGGATAGCGAACCGGGGTCGCTCGAAAAACTGCTCGAGCTCGCCGACGAAGACGAGGCCGCGGGTCTTGGGGACGCACCCTGGCCGCCTCATTTCCGCAAGATGACCGGCGAAGGAACTCGCGTGGCGCCTTCTCGCGCCAAAGGTGCGACGAAAAAGGCCGCTGCGAAGAAACCGCGAATCAGGATGCCGCTTCTGGTTATCGCGAACTCACCCAAGAAAGAAGCGGCGCTGGCAGGTTTGGAAAGATGGAAGAAGAAACATCCCAGGGTGGCGAAACTGCTTGCGATCGACGACGTGTTGATAGACTCGATGCGAGGCCGGTCAAGCACATGGACCCGCATCCGGGTAAACCTGCGAAATGTGCCTGAAGCGTTGCGACCCGAGCAGGAGACTCCCGACCCTGATGACGATCCAACTCGCGAATGGCGAACCTGGATGGCTTCAAAAAGAAACAAGAGCAACTGAGATTGCGCTACCCGCCGCTACCGAAGATTTCTGCCAGCTCCTGGGGCGGAACAACTTCAAGCTGATCATAGGTGCAGTCGCCTGGTTTCTTGTCCGTTCGCCATCTTCGAAACTGGGCGATGTGACGGAAGCGGCTGCCCTGCATGTGATCGTAAGCGACTTCTACCACCAACTCCGGACGGAGTGGTTCCCAGGACAGATCCTTGCCCTGGCTCCAGCGGCTCTGACCTCCGGGCACCCGGTGTTCGCCGCCCTGCGTGGCCCAATGTTTCCACGGATGGGCGACAAGAGCATTCTCGCGATAAGGCTCGAGAAACTCTACAAGCTCCCGCCGCTTCTTTTCCGTGAAGCTTGCGCACACGCCGACATGCTGAAGCGCGCCCGAACCATCGAAGAGACCGAGCAAGAGTGAACCGACTGCCGTACCCTGACCGTTCTTGTGCCATCGAAATCCGGCAAGCACACAATCACAGTCGCGCTCGTGTTTGACCTTGAGCATCACGCGCTTGTTGGATTCGTAGGTCCCCGAAATCGGTTTGGCGATGACCCCGTCAAGACCCGCCCCCTCGAACCGGCTAAACCAATCCGACGCTATCGTTAGATCCCGGGTCGCGGGCGTCAAATGTAGTGGCGGCGCGACCGACGACAACAAGGACTCGAGTTTGAGCCGGCGCTCGCTGAACGGCAGGCCGCGTAAATCAAGATTCCCTTTCGCAAGTAGATCAAAGAACACGATCGATGCAGGAATCTGTTGTGACAGAAGCTTAATTCGCGATGCCGCAGGGTGTATGCGAAGTTGCAGCGCATCGAAATCCAGCGCGGACGCCCTGGCGATGACGATCTCACCGTCGAGCACACAGTGCTCCGGCAACTGGGATCGGATCGGCTCGAGTAGTTCGGGGAAGTATCGGTTTAACGGTTTTTCGTCTCGACTCTGGATCAGGACTTCGTCACCGTCTCGAAAAATAAGCGCACGGAACCCATCCCATTTCGGCTCGAAAATCCAGGTCTGCCCGGCTGGTAATTCGCCGACCCGCTTGGCGAGCATCGGCAAAATCGGCGGATTCACAGGAAGATTCATCGTGCTATCCTGGATTCTTAAACGCGTAATGCGAATTAGTCAATTAACGAACTCGCTTTCGAAACGTGTCAAAACTCCTGAATCTCCGGAATCTCTTTGTTAAGTTCAATCACACGGCTTATACTTTGTGCACTTCTAGATCCGGAGGCTGCCGCAAATGAAGGAGCCCGGTAAAATCTGCGATCCTCAAATTCTGGTCACTCTCGTCGTTGTCTGGACCCCGAGCAAAACAGTCCTTGCTCAAGAGCAGTTCAGCCTGGAGATGCAGTATGAACGAGCGGAATAAATCGCGAGATAACTTTCGTATTTTGATTCTTGTTGGATTCGTCCTGATGTCAGGACACCCACAAGCACTTCTTGGCCAGCAGCAGTCTTCTTACAAGCCGCCGGTTGATCCGGCTGCCGCACCGCCAAGGGTCAAGGCTATGGTTGAGGCGATTAACCAGCGGGCTCGCGAGTTAGGGCTCATTGCGGTCTCCGACGACCCAGCGACCGCTGAATTTGTTCGGAGAAGACTAAACGCACAGTTGACCGAAGACTTTGAAAAGCTCCACGTAATCAACGTGGAGAAAATCGCCACTCAATCGGCCGGGCCCTCGTTGGACTACAAGATTCTGGCCGATGCGACAGCCGATCTAAAGACTCGCGCCACGCGAATCAAATACAATGTCACCGTTCTTCAAGTTGGCGGTAAGGGCGAGAAGATTCGCTATGATGAAAATCCTGACCAGCTTGCTTCGATGTTGCCCGAGCTGAGCGGCTTGATTAATAGCTTCCTGAGCAGCCCAGTCTTCCGTCTAAGCTCACCAAACGATGCTGAACTTCGAATTAAAGCCAGTCGCGATCTAGATGGGATCATCAAACTCAGCGAAACGATCAACAAGATAGCGCGACGATCCACCAGGACCGCAGAGTTAAGATAAGTCCGCTTTGCGTCTTAGCGGTCCTTGGCGTCTTTGCGCTGACTTCTCCCTTCCAATGCTTTTCAGCGCAAAGACGCCAAGGACCGCCAGGACGCAAAGAAACCAATCTAAACAAGAATCACCGCATCGTTCTCCTGGCAACGTTTTTGTAAACGATGCCGCCTTTCATCACAAAAACGACCCGCCTCACCGCCGTGATGTCCCTCAACGGATCTCCATCGAGCGCAATGATGTCCGCTTCGAGGCCGGGCGCAATACGACCTATTTGATCGCCCATTCCCAGCGCATCCGCTCCCAACGAGTTGGCAGAGACCAACGCCGCTAGCGGGTCAACCCCGCAATCGCGCACTCGGTCAATGAATTCCTCGGCATTGCGCCCGTGCGCGCCGGCTACCGCATCGGTGCCGAAAACGATTCTTAATCCGCGAGTCTTAGCTGCGCGCTTCAAAAGCTCATGATTCATCGGCAGAATCTTCTCCATCGGCGCAAAACCGTCCAGCGTCGTAGGGAAAAAAGGAGTACCGACATACTTGTCCTTGTTCAACAGATAAGTCTTTAGCAGCAGTCCCGCCTGCGGATCAAAATAGGTCCCCTTTTCAGCCATCAATTTCAGATCGCCGTCCGTCGCGCCGAGACCGTGCTCGATCTGGGTGCATCCTGCGAGCGTCGCAGCCGGGACCGCGTCACGGTAGGCATGAACAAGCGTCCTCACACCCTGCTTGCTCGCTTCATCGCAGACTGCATTTAATTGCTCCCGTGAGAGAGTCATCACACCTTGAAGCATGCCGCCCGACGCATAGATTTTGATCAGATCAGCGCCTGCTGCCTTTTGCCGTCGAACGTATGCACGAAGTTCATCCGGGGTTCCAGTCTGTTCGCCTCGCCCGATGAGCGGTTCGATTCCGGTGAGAATGCGTGGGCCCGGCAATACTCCCTTTGCGATTGCATCGCGCAATGGTATAGCCGAACCCACGTTTTGCACCGTGGTGAATCCCGCCATCAGCGTCATCCAGGCATTGGATGCCGTTCGATATGCGGCCTCCGGCGTTCCGCCTTCTTCATTCAAGTTCTTGCCATCCGGACCAAAGCTCCAACTTATGTGTACGTGCGCATCAATCCAGCCTGGCAACACCGTCAACCCACGGAGGTCGTAATCCGCTGGGCTGGTCTTCGCGCGCCCTCCAGCGTAGACCGCGACGATCTTTGATCCTTCGATCACGATCCGTGCGTTGCGCAGGGCGCCACCCTTACCGTCCAGCAACTTGCTCGCGGCAATAACGATGCGTTTGGTTCTAGATGTAGATGGGTTTTGCGTCTGCGAAGAGCGAGGCGCGGCCAGTGCTCGCTGGCAAAGAATGGTGAAGACTATAAGAAGAATCTTCACTAGTCGCATTCTTTTTTAGCGTGGTTGACCCGACAGAGCCCGCTACTTGGGCGGCTGTGCGGTGAACGCGTTTGAGAAGCTATTCACCGCAATTATCGTGATGAGTTTTCTCGATGCGCGACGGGTGCACACTGATTACTCAATCTTTGCGGTCTTAGCGGTCCTTGGCGTCTTTGCGCTAAAAACCTGATTTGAAAGGACAGTCTCGCGCAAAGACGCTAAGGACCGCCAAGACGCAAAGATTAATTCGGGAAGACATAATCGATGTACAGATCGCCCGCGGAAAAGTTCTCTGGCAGTTCAGCCAACTGTTGCTTAGCCTCGGGCGATGCCTTGACATCGAGGACGCTAATCCAGTCGCTGCGAACCAGTCTGTCGGTGGTCTTCTTTTCCATCTCATCCATCAACAAAATGCGAGGGACTTCGGTCTTCTTCAAGATGTTACCGTAAGGCCGCTTCTTCCCCGGATACGCGTCGGAGCTCTCGGTTGAGCACATCGATACGCAGTCTTTGTTCAAAGCCGCGACTGCGGGTATAGGGTTCGCATTAGTACTGCCGTGGTGGCCCACTTTGAAAAAGTCGATCGACCCGAGAATGCTCTTGGCTGTCTCCTTGATGCCGGGATCTTTCCCGCTAACCTTTTTGCCGTAAAGCCAATACGACCAGTTGCCCCACTGCGCGTCGCCAACGAACAGCAGCTTCTTGCCCTGGCAAGTAAACAGTATTACCAGACTCTGGTTGTTGAGCGTCCCGTCAACCGCGTCAGCCATTGCCAGCAGCACGTCCGGTTGCGCTGACTGAAGCTTCTGTTCGAGACCCTTCGGGGTTGCGGGAAGATATCCTTTAAATGCTTCTGGTGGGTAATCGCCGGCGGTTGCCGGCCAATCCTTTTCGAACGGGAGAAGCGGATCGGATGACGGCAGATCGTCTTCGGCTGCGGCCGCCAAATACTGGGCAGCGGCATTGTCCGGACTTGCGAACTCGGTTCCCGAATCGAGCGGCGCGGGTGCGAGCAATTCAGCAGTAATCGCTCCCTCCAGTGCCGCAGGTAACTCCGGAGTATCGCCACCCTGGTAGTACTTAACCGGTGGTTTGTTCTTGAACTCCTTGGTCACGAGCCTGAGCGCCTTCTCATTGCTTCCTTCTTTATCTTTCGCACCGAGTTCAAACCCGAGCGCATTCGCAACTTTGGCGAGTGCTTGTTTTGCCCCTTCATCGGCCCGGGCGCCAAGTCTCAACTGTAGTTGACCGGCCAGCGATCTGATCTGACCCTTAAAATTCGCTGCTCCTTTGTGGTTCGGATCCAGTCTATTGGTAATCCAAACCATTCCGACTTGGAACTGGCAAAAGTCGTCAAAGTTCGAGGCGAAACCGGAAAGGTGGTCAGCGTGGTAATGAGTCACTATAACCAACGCTAGTTTGCGTTCGGTCACTTTGACGAGATCTTGAACACACGCTTTCATGCTTCCGATGTTTCCCGCGTGCACGCCGCAATCGATCAGAATGTGTTGAGGACCGGTCTTGGTTGGCACGGTCAGAAGAAAGAAATCGCCGAAACCGACTCGGTACATGCGCACCCGAAGATCGCCCTTTAGGTTCGCTCCGCCTTTCCGCGCCGGCTTTTTCGCCGCCTTGGTTGTGCGTTTGGGCCGCGCGGCTTTGGCGGCGGCTGACTTGCGACTCACCGCTGCGCCCGCGCGTTTAGATGACTTGGTGCCGCCGGTTTTCTTAGTGGCGGTTTTCTTTTTTGCGGTTTTCTTAGCCGATTTACTAGTTGCCATATGATAGCCCCTGATGGAGAAGCCCAAAGTTCACCTGGAAATGATTCGGATCTTCGGTATCGCCGTTGGCCAGTCCCAGCGCGAGGTTTTGTCGACGCTGGACCTCCCTTCGCCGGTTCGCCATTTCATCATCGGGTGTGCCGGGTCGACTCCCTTTTATTGGCTTTTTGATCGCGAAGCGCACGTGCGCCTTGCCACGCTTCCTGTCCTCGATTTCGGGTGAGGAGATGATCAATGTAACCCCGCCCCGAAAAGGAAAGGAGCCAGCTTGCGGCAAATTGGGATCGAACGGGATCTTCATCGTTTGAACCAATTCGACAATCATGTCGGTTCGGAGACTGCCGTCGGGCGCAATGCGAAACGTGGGATGGAAAGACGGAGCATACGGTTTGTGCTCCTCCGGCAAGTTCGGATCAGGGTCAAACCCAAGCCGCTCCGCATTAAGCTCCGCGTACTGCCGGAGCACGCGACCGTTAATGTCTTTCTCCGCTTTCGTCAAACCATTTGCATCGCCGAATACAAGGCCGTCAACTGGAGGCAATGAGTCGTCCGGCGGGGATTTGCTCCACTTGGGAACACGCGGCCAGCAAAGCGAATCCTGCGAAAAGAAAGCCGCTCCCTCCGGGTAAATGCCTCGTACGCGGAACGCTTGCATCAACGCATCGCGGACTGCCGCGCCATCGTCGGCTTTTAGATCGAGATTCGCGGTTATCAGCGCCCGGAGAAAATCGCCGAATGTGATATCCACCGGTGGACAGTAGTCGAGTGCGCGAGCGCACAACTGAAAGAACTCAGCTGCCGTTGCGGAGGCCTGATCGGCCAGCATTCTGGCGAGCGGACCGGGAAGATCATCGGGTTGGCTGCTGCCGCCGCCGGCTCGATAGATGCGAAACAGATCCGACGTGCGTTTAATGTAGATTGAGAAATAGGCATCGAAGACCGCCGCCACCAGGATTGACCCACGGAAGTGGACGTCATTTACTCGCGTATTGATGTCATCCGTATTGGGTGGAATACCAAGCGCTGAACGGAGGCCGCGCTTCATACCCGACGCTTCACCAAACTGCTGGGCCAGCTCGATCAACGGATTTCGCTCGCTCAGCTGTGCAACGATGGATGCCTGTTGGCCGGATTCGCTGTCCTTGCTCTGATCGGATTCCCCGTCACGCTTGGCTTTTTGGGTTGAAGCTCCGGTTGGCGCCGCGTCCGGCTTTAGCTCGAATTGGTACAGCCGGCCGCCGGTTTTTAGAATCGTGTCAAGAAGCGCTTCCCTGTGCGAAAAATGACTGAACAGTGCGGCCAAATCGGCGAACCCTTCGTGAAAGGCGAGCACATCCGGGTTTGTCGGTTCCGTAAAGTAGGTCCGAATGCCGTCGATGATCGCGTGGGTTACTTCGTGGGCAATAATGTCGTGCGACAGGCAGGTGAATACCCGCTGACCAGGCAGGTTACGACCCTGGTTTATTTTCTCGGCGGTGAAATAACCAAACAGAATGCCCTTCGCGCTCGGACTGTAAAAAGCATTTGCCTCGACCATTGCATGCGGAAACAGGTTGAGGGTCCAGATGTCATCTGTCTTGCGCCAGGTGCCTTTGTCATCGCTCGTTGATCCGGTTGTCTGATTTCCGGTACGCGGTCGATCCGCGCGCCGCCAGCGAATTCGCCGCCCCAGGGCCGCTTCAAACCTTTCAATCGTTTCGCTTGCTACGGCATAGACCATTTGCTGATGAAACCGCGGATCGGATTCAGAAGGATCGAGGCCGCCGCGGGCAAGAATGCGCGAGTCGTTGAGATCGACCGGCGGGTAATAGCGCTTGTGGGCGCCATCGTAATCGATTACAGCAATCTTGCGCCCTATCGGACCGGGCTTGAGGCCTTCTTCCCATTTGATCTTCACCGACATGACGTTTCCGATGTAATTGCCCGCGCTCGGGTCAAGCGCGTACACCTTCAACGAACGTACCAGAGGTTGCTCCAAATCCATCCAGGAACAACCGCTTTTCCAATAGGTCGTGTCCGGAGGCTTCTCTGCTGGTTTAACCTTGCGTGGTTTAGGAGATCTCTTAGCAGCCATTCATTCTCCATCCCCGCCGCTACGATCAAACTTCTGGATCTTGTCGTTCGGCAGGCGTTTTAGACATCTCGTGCAAACAATATCTTAAACAGCAGCTGGCTTGCCGCGTTAGTTCGCTGATCGATCACTAGTGTATGACAATAGAATCGATTTCATTTCAGGGCTGCCGCTTACAATTGAATGTGCTTAACGCGTACCCTGGACGGTGAGATATGCGGCCGTCCAGTTGATTCCCTGGACTACGGAGGCACTTCCTTCGCCGTCCATTCTCGATTGTGAACTCGGATCCGGGCGCCGACTGTGAGCCTTTTTACTCTTGAGCGGACGGAGTATAAGTTACGCATTTCAACGAAGTCAATCAGATTCACATTCCTGGCCGCTCGCGTTGACAAAACTCACCTCACTGCGCAACACTCGACCCGGTGCGAAATGGGGCGCCTCTTGTCCGCGGCAAGGGAGGTTACTCCTACCCATCCTGGTTCGCAGCGATAATCGCCGAACCTTCTTCCAGCCTGTATTCAGCGGACTTCAGGCACTGACTTTCGGAGGAAGGTTTCGATGACCAAAAAGAACACTCCAAAACCCGCATCCACCAAAAAACTCGATAACCTGAAAAAGGAAGCGAAGCGATGGCTCAAAGCCCTGCGCGCTAACGATGAAGCAGCCCGAGTCCGATTGAGTCGTGTCTACCCCGAAGCGCCTCAAGAACCGAAACTTCGTTACATCCAACACGCGCTCGCTCTTGAGCGCGGATTCACGGGTTGGAGCGCGCTCAAGAAACAACTCGAGGATCAATCAGCAGACAATCAACTAGAACGAGAACTGAGCGGCAACCAGCTTGACGATCTGGTCAACCAGTTTCTCGAGTACGCCTGCTCGGACCCGATTCTTTGCAACGGACCGGCCGCTCACGCGCGACGAGCCAGGGCCGCTCTGCGTATGCTCAAGCGCTATCCACAGATCGCTCGACACAACATTCATACGGCTGTTGTGTGCGGCGACCTGGAAGAAGTCGAGCGCATCCTAAAGCAACGCCCCGAGGCGGCAACCGAGCCCGGCGGTCCGCAGCGAAGGCGACATCTACCCGCTCGTGAGAAGCTCTGGACGCCGCTCCTTCACCTTTGCTACGGCCGGCTTCAAATCCCGGCCGCCGCCGACAACGCCGCGGCTATTGCCCGCTCGTTGCTCGATGCCGGTGCGGATCCGAACGACTACTTTGAGGTCGGGTCACATCCGTGCCGCTACACTGCGCTCTGCGGAATCGCCGGTGAAGGCGAGGATGACGGCCCACCCCATCCTCAGAAGGAAGCAATCGCGCGGCTGTTGCTGGAGCGAGGCGCCGAGCCTTACGACATCCAGCTTTTCTACAACACTCATTTTCACGCAGACATCCTCTGGGTGATGGAGTTGATTCATGAGTTCTCAATAGAGTCCGGTCGTCAGGCCGACTGGGATGATCCCAACTGGTCGATGATTGATATGGGAGGTTATGACTTCGGCGCGCGTTACTTCCTTCTTAACGCTATCAGGCATAACAATCTAAAGTTAGCTGAATGGCTACTCGCGCACGGAGCGAATCCCAACGCCTCTCAAAAGCCGCAGTCAAAGTTCCCGAAACGCTCGTTATATCAAGAGGCAGTCGGTCTGGGGTTCACCGAGATGGCCGACTTGCTGGTCCGCTACGGCGCGACGCCGGTCCAGGTGGCGCTTAATGGAATTTCGGCATTCACAGCCGCGTGCTTCCGTCTGGATCGCGAGGAAGCGCTTGCGCACCTCGCCGAGCACCCGGATTATCTCCATTCTCACGTGCCAATCTTCGCTGCCGCGCGGCGAGATCGCGCGGATGTCGTCGAATTCTTGCTTGATCTCGGCGTGCCGATCGAGATCGAGGATGACACCAGGCAACGCCCTCTTCACGAGGCCGCGAGCCACGACTCGATAAACGTAGCGAAGCTATTGATCGAGCGCGGCGCGGATCTTGAAGCGGTGGAGACTAACTGGAACAATACCCCGCTTGATCATGCGCTGTACGGCAACCTGCACCGCATGATCAAGTTTCTCAGCGGATACACCAGGGATGTGTTTCGTCTGACCTGGATAGGAAACCTCGAACGGTTGCGCGAGGTCCTGGACGAAGAACCCCAACTTGCGAAGCTCGTCGACGAAAACAACACACCGCTGATGTGGATCCCCGACGACGAAGGTCGTGCAAGGCAGATTGTCGAGTTGTTGGTTGCTCACGGAGCCGACCCGACAATAAAAAACAAGGAAGGAATGACGGCAGCGGATCTAGCCGAGCGGCGTGCGATGTATGATGTCGCGGAACTACTTCGTTCGCTGGAAAGGAGATCACTATGAACACTGCGAAAATTCTCCGTCACTCGCCGTATTTTCCGGTCGCAAACGTAGAGCGAACTTTGGGTTTTTACCAGCAGGTGCTGGGATTTGATTGTGAGTATTCGGCCGGTGTCCCGTTGCAGTTCGCGATATGCAGTCGCGATGGCTTTGCGATAATGCTGCGTCGCGTATCGGAAGGCGGGGTCATCGTCCCGATCGAAAAACAGGGAGGGACGTGGGAGGCTTTTTTCTGGGTTAACGACGCCGAGGCTCTTCACGCTGAGCTCGAGTCGAAAGGCGCGGACATCGTCTATGGCCCCCTGATCCAGGATTCATATCAAATGAAAGAGTTCGCGATTCGAGATTGTGACGGGCATGTGCTCGGATTTGGAGAACCGCTGGGTGGCTAGGCTTCTGTCCGGCGCACCATTGGGTTCTGGTACTGCAATAAACGGCTGTGATATACGATGGCTTCAAATTATTGCTGGAGCTTGAGCTCTGACATCGGACTCTCAAAAACACACCAGCGAAAAGCCCCGAAGATACATCTGTCCGGGTTGTGCCGCGAATCTGCTCTTTGAGCCTCGAGACGGAGCTCTCACCTGCCCGTACTGCGGACGCAAAGAGGCGATTCCGGAAAGCGCCGAAGAGATTCAAGAACGATCATACGAACAGTATCTCCACCCCAGTGCCGACCAGCTGAAAGTGCTTGCCGAAACAGCACTGGAGGTTCAGTGCGCCAGCTGCGGCGCTCAGGTAACCTTCACTCCACCCGAAGTCGCCGGCGAGTGTTCCTTCTGCGGCGTCAAAATTGTCGCGCAACCCAAGTCCGCCGATCCGCTTGTCGCGCCCGAAAGCCTATTGCCTTTCGGTATCTCGTCGGCTCAATCGACCGACTCCGTAAAGAAATGGCTCGGGTCGCTTTGGTTTGCGCCCAATGCGCTCAAGAGGCTCGCGTATCACCAGTCGATCGACGGCGTGTATCTGCCCTTCTGGACCTATGACACGCACACGACCAGTCACTATACTGGCGAACGCGGTGAGTACTATTACGAAACGGAGACATACACCGAGACTGATGCGCAGGGCAACACAGTGACAAAGACTCGGCAGGTTCGGCGAACCCGCTGGTATCCGGCTTCGGGTACCGTGTCGCGATGGATGGATGACGTTCTAGTCCCGGGTACGAAATCGGTTTCTGTACCGCGGCTGCATTCGCTCGAACCCTGGGACCTCGACGCGCTCAAACCTTATGAGCCGGCGTTTCTCTCCGGCTTCAAGGCCCAGCGGTATCAAGTCGATCTGCCGGGAGGGTTCGAAGAAGCGAAGCGGCTCATTGCCCCGACAATTCAACAGGACGTCCGTGAAGACATCGGCGGAGACGAGCAACGCATCTCGGATATAGCCACCTCCTACTCGGGGATAACGTTCAAGCATATTCTCCTTCCGGTCTATATTGGCGCATATCGGTTCAATCAGAAGGTGTACCAGATTATGGTCAACGCTCGCACCGGTGAAGTACAGGGTGATCGTCCGTATAGTGTCTGGAAGATCTTCTTCTTCGTGTTGTTCCTGTTGGCAGTCGTTAGTCTGGTGATCGTTCTCTCGCGATGAGTGTGCGAGAGTGATAGGAGCGATGTAGATATGGTCACAAAACTTCGTAACCTTGTCGCAATTGGCTTCGCGCTGGCTTGCGCGGCATCTTCGCAACCGCGCTCATCGAGCTCGGCACAAACCGCGCAGCCGGCGCCGGCCCAGAGCGGCACGACAGGCGCCACTTTTGTGCGCGAAAACTACTCCAAATATGAGTACCGCATTCCCATGAGAGACGGTGTGAAACTGTTCACTTCGATCTATGTTCCCAAGGAGGTGATCACCGAAGGAAAGACCTATCCGATTCTGCTGCAACGCACTCCCTACAATGTCGGCCCGTACGGCGTCGACAAGTATCGGGCAACGCTCGGGCCATCCGAACACTTCGCGCGCGAGAGATTTATTTTTGCCTACCAGGATGTGCGTGGCCGGTTCATGAGCGAAGGCGATTTCACCATTATTCGTCCGCACAAACCGGTCAAGGGGCCAAAAGACACCGACGAAAGCACCGACTGTTATGACACCGTTGCCTGGCTGATAAAGAACATTCCGGGCAACACCGGCAAGGTAGGAATGTGGGGTGTGTCGCAGCCGGGCTTCTTCGCCGCCGCGGGTATGATCGATGCTCATCCGGCTCTGGTCGCGGTTTCACCCCAGGCTCCGGTGACTGACTATTACATGGGTGATGACTCTTACCATAACGGAGCGTTCATGCTCGCCCATCGCTTCCGCTTCTACCAGGGATTCAGGCAACGGGACGGGGAGCCGGCGCCGCCGCCAACTACCATTCCTTTCAACTACGGGACGCCGGACGGCTATGAGTTCTATCTCAATATGGGATCGCTCGCCGACGCCAATGCAAGGTACTTCAACAACCGGCAGATTTTTTGGTCGCAAAATATCGAGCATCCCACTTATGACGAGTTCTGGCAGGCTCGGTCGATCTGGAAACATCTGAAGGGGATCAAGCCGGCGGTGATGATCGTCGGCGGCTGGTACGATCAGGAGGACTCGCAGGGTCCGTTGCGAATGTTCGACTTCATGAAAAAGAACTCGCCGCCGCAGAACCTGATGTTGGTGATGGGGCCATGGAATCACGGAGGATTTGCGCGCGGAGACGGCGACAAGCTCGGCAACGTCAACTTCGGATTCAAGACCGGCGTCTACTATCGCGAGAAAATCGAGTTTCCGTTTTTTCTTTATCACCTCAAGGGCAAAGGTGACGGCAAGTTTCCGACCGCCTGGCTGTTCGAGACCGGAATGAATCAATGGAGGAAGTTCGATACCTGGCCGCCGCAACAAACGCCGTCTCGAACCATGTTTCTAGATACAAACGGCAAGCTTGCCTGGCAGGCTCCGGCGGTTCAGAATTTTGACGAGTATCTCTCCGATCCAAATAGACCTGTTCCCTATGTCAGCGCGGTATCGCTGGCGGTGCGAAACGATTACATGACCGAAGACCAGCGGTTTGCGGCGACGCGGCCGGATGTGTTGGTCTATCGCACCGAGCCGCTCGACCAGGATGTAACAGTCTTTGGCCCGGTAGCCATCGATCTGAAAGTTTCGACGACTGGCACAGACTCGGACTTTGATGTGAAGGTGATCGACGTTTATCCGGGCGACTATCCCGATTTCAACAATCCCTCGCCGCCGCCCGCGCCCGGCCCGCCGGCAGCGCCGGCTATTTCACAAATGGGCGGTTATCAGCAGTTAATACGCGGCGAACCGTTCAGAGGCAAATACCGAAAGAGCTTTGAGCGACCCGTCCCGTTCGAACCGGGCAAACCGGATCGCATCGCATTCGTCTTGCCGGATATCGCGCACACCTTCCGCGCCGGGCATCGGATCATGGTTCAGATCCAGAGTTCCTGGTTTCCGTTGACCGATCGCAATCCGCAGAAGTTCATGGACATCCCCAAGGCAAAGCCCTCGGACTTCGTAAAGACAACGCAACGGATTTTTGTAGGCGGCGCTGACGGCTCGAGGATTCAGTTTCTGGTGGCAGAGTAAGTTTCTGGTTTCCTGGTTTCTTGTTTCTGGTTTGCTTTGCGTTTTTGCGGTCGTTTGCGTCTTTGCGCTGTAATATTTTTTTCCCAAAGGAAGATACCCGATGACCCACTTTCTCGTCCTCGCAGTAGTTACTCTTCTCATCGCCGCGCAAACTCCGCGCCCCCAAGCCAAACAAACATTCAACGTGGTCGAAGCAACGATTCGCGAAATGCAGACCGCAATGAAGGAGGGGCGGACGACATCGCGAGAAATCGTTCAGCAATACCTCACGCGAATCGCCACCTATGAAGACAAGCTGAATGCGGTTATCGCGGTAAATCCTCGAGCGCTCGAAGAAGCCGACGCGCTGGATCGCGAGCGCGCTCAGGGGAGGGTTCGAGGACCGCTGCACGGGATTCCGATCGCGCTCAAGGACAATGTTCACACTACAAACATGCCCACCACCGGAGGAGCGCTGGCATTTGACGGACTTGTTCCTCCTTACGAAGCCACGCTCACCAAAAACCTCCGCGAGGCGGGCGCCATCATCATCGCCAAAACCAACATGACCGAACTAGCCAATTGGGTTGCGACTGGCATGCCCGCAAACTACAACGGGCTTGTGGGTCACGGCTTCAATCCCTATGACCCGCGTCGCGATCCTCGTGACGCCACGTTTGACGGCAGGCCGGCGCTATTCACTGGCGGGTCGAGCTCGGGAGTCGGCACTGCGGCGAATTTCTGGGCGGCCAATGTGGGCACCGAAACATCCGGCTCCATTCTGAGCCCGGCAAACCAGAACATGCTCGCGGCGATCAAGCCGACGCTCGGCCGCATCAGTCGCTACGGTGTTATTCCCATCACCGCGGACCAGGACACCGCCGGACCGATGGCCAAAACAATGGCGGACGCAGCGATTCTGTTTGGGGTTCTCGAGGGTGCGGCGCCAGACCCAAACGACTCGGCGACGTCAAAGTGTTCGCGGGTTCCGAACGGCGACTATACCCGATTTCTCAATCCCGCGGGACTGAAGGGCGCGCGTATCGGCATTCCGCGCGCTTTTTTTTACGAGCGGTTCACACCACCCGGCGAAAAGCAGCCGCGCGGCGGGCTCGACCCGGCGCAGACCAGGGTCATGGAGGAGGCCATTACAATCCTCAAGCAGCAAGGAGCGATCATCGTCGATCCGGTTGAGATTCCCAGCATCGTCTCCGCTGATCCCCAGGAGAACTTCCTGCTCTGGAACACGTGTGCGGGTTTAAACAATGCCAAGGGCCAGGACGCGGCCTGTTCGACTGTTTTCAAGTACGGAATGAAGCGCGATTTCAATAAGTGGCTGGCTTCGCTCGGTGCGGCGGCTCCGGTGAAGACTCTGACGGAATTACGACAGTGGAACATCGCGCATCAGAGAGCAGGCTCGATCAAGTATGGACAGGCGCTGCTGGACATCTCCGATGAAATGAACGTTGATACAGACGCCGCGCGATATCGTGCCGATCGCGAGAAGGATCTTAGGCTTTCGGCGGCCAACGGGATTGACGCAGCAATGAAGAAATACCAGCTCGATGCTTTGCTTTTTCCAGGTCCTGGCAGTGCGGCAATCGCGGCTAAGCCGGGCTATCCGACGGTGATCGTCCCGTTTGGCTTAGTGCCAAACGCGCCGCAGGCGCCGGCCCCGCCGTTCCCTGAAGGGTTCGCGGCAAAGCCAACGCCCTACGGAGTGGGCTTTACTGGGATGGCTTGCAGCGAGCCTCGTCTGATTGAGCTGGCGTACGCGTTCGAGCAGGCGACCAGGCGTCGAGTTCCACCATCGTCGGCTCCATAAGGTCAATCCCCACAACCGAGCGAGGATCAAGTGACTTCCTATTTTTATCGAAAGCTCATAGGTTGCTGCCTTCAATCCGCAGCTGCAGCAAACTACAGATTGCCCTCTAAGAAGACGTCTATGTAGAGCGATGATCCACTTTTGATGGATCCGTCCCTTGGCAGACACCTGTGTCCTGATTCACAGAGAGCCTAAAAAACGGCTCTCAATGTCTACTTTACAAAGCGAAGTCGATACGACTCAATCGCACAAGACTGATGGCATTCCTTTTGCTCCTTCTTTGCGCGAGGATTTCTGTGCACCGTAATCAGGCATGTCTGCGTAGCCGGAGTCCTCGGTCGACTTCACACCTACTACAGAACATAAGAGCGGAGAATCGGATAACGAAAAACAATGGAAATATCGTCAATGTTGAGCTCTCAGCAGCTTAGCTTTCTAATTATCCTCACAGTTGCGTGCGTGTTGTTGATTACTGAGCGTATCCGCAGCGATCTTGTCGCCGTTTTGATGGTCCTCGCGTTGGCGATTACCAGGGTATTGAGCCCGAAGGAAGCGTTGTCCGGATTCGGCAGCGAGCCGGCCATCGTCGTAGTGAGTATTTTCGTGATCAGCGCCGCTTTCCATGAAACCGGTCTTGCGGAAAGAATAGGGCAGAAGATCGGAAAGCTAGCCGGCACGGGTTACACCAGAATAGTCACAGTGCTGATGTCGTCGGTGGCACTCTTGTCAGCGTTCACGCACCACGTAACTACAACCGCGGTAATGCTGCCGGTCACAATGAATCTTTCCCGCGAACGCGACATTCCTGCCTCGAAGCTGCTGATCCCGCTTTCATTCTCGGCGTCACTGGGCACAGCCATCACGGTCATCGGCGCTCCAGCTTTTCTAGTGGCCAGCGACGTCCTTGAACGCGGCGGCCGCGCTCCACTTGGAATCTTCTCAATCGCTCCCATCGGTCTGATTATCTCCCTGGTGGGTATTCTGTTCATGGTCCTGGTGGGCCGCTTCATCCTGCCTTCGCATGCCGGTGTCGAGGACCTCAAGGACAGGTTTCGGCTGGAGCACTACTTTACCGAGCTCAAGATTCAGGCAAACTCGGGTTTTATCGGGAAAAGACTAGACGAAATCAAAGCCGAGGATCACTACCGGTTTACGGTCGTTGGATGGATACGCGACAAAGAGCGACTGTATGGCCCATTCAGTCGTCACAAGGTTCGACAGGATGATGTGTTGCTCATTCGGGCAACGCCCGAGGATATTGTTGCGTTTCGACAGGAGCGCGGCATCGAGTTACACCCGATTGATAAGTACGGGACCGAGAACGGCAGTTCCGAGGCTAACCTTGAGGACATCTCCGATCAACTGGTCCAGGTTGTGATTGGGCCGAACTCGGAAATGATCAGGCGGACGCTGGGAGAAATTGACTTCAGAAGGCGTTACGGCGCGCTGGTAATCGGACTTTGGCGCAGTAAGGGCCTCGTGCAACAGGAATTGGCAAAGGTCAAGCTCAAGGCGGGCGACGTGCTGTTGCTGCAAGGCGACGACAGCTCTATTTCCGCTATCGCCAACGAGCCGGCGTTTCTTATGATGGTGCCTTTTCATGGCGAATCGAAACCGAGGCGCAAAGCAACAATCACCGCCGTCATAATGTTGGCAACTATCGCGCTGGCCGCGTTCAATTTCCTTTCGCTCGACATAATCACTCTCTCGGGCGCGGCGTCGATGGTGCTGTTTGGTTGTATAGCATCTCGTCAAGCGTACCGGGCGATCGATGCGCGAATCTACGTGTTTATTGCCGGTGCAATTCCGCTTGGCGCGGCGATGCAGCAGAGCGGAACCGCTGCATTAATTGCTGGCGGGTTAGAAAAGCTGGTTGGTAACTGGCCTCCGATTCTGGTGCTACTGGCGATCTTCGCGATCGTCGGGGTTGTAACCCAGTTTATGTCTGACGCAGCAACGACGGCGTTGTTCGCACCCGTGGCCCTGGCTCTCGCGCAAGACCTGGGACGCGCGCCCGAGCCGTTTGTTGTCACAGTTGCGATGGCCGCCGTTACTTCTTTTCTAACGCCAATCGGCCATCACGGAAACCTGTTGGTCTACGGCCCCGGGCGTTATCAGTTCATGGATTTTGTAAAGGTCGGGACTCCGCTCACGGTGCTCGTCGCGCTCGTTGTAACATCCGTCGCATTGATGATATGGCCGGGATAGGGCGGAGTCTGACGCTAACCCCGGCTTATTACTATTCGCGACGCGGCTTGCTTGAGAGAGTTGACATGGTGTCGCTCTTGAGATGGTTGACCAGCCTGCCTGGTGAGAGTAAGCTGCCCGCGTTTTCTACTTTTCAAGGAGGGATTCAATGCAGACATTACGAAGAGAACCCAGTCGCTCGTCCGGCTTCACGCTGATCGAGCTGCTCGTCGTGATCGCCATCATCGCAATCCTGATCGGGCTGTTAGTACCGGCCGTTCAAAAAGTCCGCGAGGCGGCGGCTCGCGCCTCTCGGTTCCAGAACTTGAACGCGGTCGCGACTCGCGTACTCGAGACTACCCAGGTCGAATCACCTCTCCAAAATGCACTCGATCAGGCCTCGCGGCTTGTCGCCGCCGTGCAAGCTGGCCAGCTGCCGGATCCCGACGAGGTCGCACGGTTGGTGCAGAACCTGCAGATGGGACAGGCCGAGCTCCAGCAAGAGCTTTCAGACCTCCGGAATCCGGCTCAATACCACATTCCGGGCGAGCTGGAAGCGTACCTCGAGCTGAAGCACAGCCTCACCGAGACGCTCCCCAAGCTCAATCAGCTCGAGAGACACCTAATGCACGTTCTCCATATCATTCGGCGCTGACCGAGC
>DASRIZ010000464.1:0-13355 GCA_035649735.1 Blastocatellia bacterium
CCACTCTCGATTGTACCAATACAGCACCAAAATCCTCTTGGGAACTACAGCATCGATAGCGCGTGCTGCCGGGGGCAACATCACCGCTAAGACTCCCACGAACAACACTGCCATTCCAATTAGGATGAATTTGACTCTCGCAAACCGTTTAGGGGGCATTGGCTTACTTTCTGGAGCTCGTGCCGGCGCCTACAAGCTGGCAAGGCTTCGTTTCTTAAGAGTTTTCGATCAGAAGTTCAGTTTCAAGGCAAACTGCACCTGCCGAGACGAACCGGATTCACCAGTGGGGAAGCGAGTGTTGGTGATGCGGCCAAAGACCGGGCTGCCAACAACGTTGCCCGGCTGGCCCAGATTCGCATGATTGAATAGATCGAAAAACTCCGCCCGAAACTGAGCACGAATCCTTTCGCCGAGTTTGACGTTCTTGACTATCGAGAAGTCCGTGTTGTTGAATCCGGGTCCAATGACCAGGTTGCGGCCCAGGTTGCCGAAACCGGTGGCAGGAGCAAATACCGAGGTATCGAACCAACGCTCTACGCGGCCGATAATGCTGATCGGGCCGGTCACATCAGGCCTGGCTGTGCCCGCTACACCGTTGACCGTGCTGTTGCTGGTTACGATGTTGACCGGACCCCCGCTCTGCAACTGCACTATAGTAGCGAACTGCCAGCCTTCGGTGAACCGGTTCCCGCGGAATGGCAACTCGTATAACGCGCTTACCACCACGCGGTGACGGGCGTCAAAATCCGACAGCCCGCGGTCGCCGCGCAAGTCGTAACTGTTCTGCACGACCACGCCCTGCGAGCTAAGCGAGTTGTAGTCGAGCGACTTCGACCAGGTGTAGGATGCATTGAACTGCAGGCCGCGCGCAAACCGCTGGTTGACGGTCACCCAAAGCGCATTGTAGCTGGAGTTTCCCGTGCTCTCGGCCTGGGTGATGTTGCCCAGCGGCGTGCCCGGCAGAATAGGACTCGACTCTGATAGCGCCGGGTATGGGCGCACCCCGTTTACCGGCTGGTTTATGTTGCGCCGCAGTATCAGCTGAGACCCCTTTGATCCAAAATAGCCAACCATCACCGCGAGATCAGGAGTCAACGCCTGCTGAATGTTCAAATTCCACGACTGGAGGTAGGCGTTTTCGAAGCCGCGGTCGACCGTCTGCGGGGCGAGTCCGGCGGCTCGGGCCAGGTCAATGGCGTTGTCGAAACGAATCGAGCCCGTAAACGTGAGAGGGATCGCAAGCGGCGGGTTCGCGCTCGTGCCGGTTACCACGCTGGTCATCGGCTGGTCGGTGAGTATGGCGTAAGCGCCGCGCACCACCGTCTTGCCTTTGCCCCACGGGTCCCAGGCGAAGCCGAAGCGCGGCTGAAAGTTTTTGTTGTTCTGGTTATAGACCTCGCCTGTGTGTGTGCCGGCGCGCAGCAGCGAGACACTCTGCGGGTCAAATACTATGAACCGATCGAAGCGCTCGGTCGGCGTCATATTCCACTCGTAGCGTAGGCCAAGCTCGATCGTCAGATTCGGCCGCCACTTGTAATTGTCTTGAATAAAGAGGCCGAGCGCACCCTGGGCGATGCTGCTTGATTGATTGCCGAGCGTGATGCTGAAAGAGTTCGCAACGCCGGAAAGGAAAGCCGGAACCGTCGCAAAGTTGAACGCGCCTGTGCCGATACGAAAAGCGTTTGTTAGGAATTGTCTGAACTCGCCGCCGAATTTTAGCGAATGAAGTCCCAATAGCCAGCTCAGGATGTCTGCGACGACAAAGGTTGTGTCGGCGCGCCCTGCCGGGAAATTGGTCGGCCCGCCGAAGTTGAGTTGGCCTCCGGCGATGTTGATCTGTGGCAGTCCCACGGGTTCGCTGCGGCCGTTGCGGATCCCGAAGTCGACAGGGTTGTGTAGCGCATTTGGGGTATTGCCGCCATTTTGGCGGTTGAATCCGAACCGGGCTTCGTTAACCAGAGCAGGACTGAACGTATGAGTCTCGTTAAGCGTGAAAATTTGCCGTCGAATATAGAAGAAGTGGCCAAAGCCGGGGATGGTGTTGCCGTTCCGGTTGGGCTCACGGGCCTCAATCCGTTGGATAGCGTAGTATCCGTGCAGCCGGTCAGTAGCAGCGATGTTGTAGCCGATGTCCCCGGTCAACTGATCGACGTCGACCGGCGCGGTTGCCGAGCCGCCGAAACGCGGCGTGCCGGATGAATCGACGAAGTTTGCTCGTGGGATCAATTCGACCAGCTTCACGAGCACCGGGTCGGTCGCCGATGCGCGCTCGGCATCACTGAGAACAACGCTATTCAGGTCGAGGCCTTGCCGTTGGTGCAGCCCCTCGTAAGAGAACAAAAAGAAAGCTGTGTTCTTGACGATTGGCCCTCCGAGATGGCCGCCGAATTGATTGCGTTTGAACGGCGGCGGCTCCGAGGAGGTAAAGTTGAAGAAATTGCGCGCGTCGAGTGCGTCGTTGCGAAGAAACTCGAACACCTGGCCGTGGAACTGGTTGGCGCCTGAGCGCGTGGCAATGTTGACGACCGCGCCGGAGCTTTGACCGTATTCGGCGCTGAAGGTTGAGTTGTCGACCTTAAACTCCTGGACGGTGTCGATCGAAGGTTGGAATGTGATCGAACTGAATACGAGGTTATTAAGGGTGATGCCGTTCACCATGTAATTGACTGTTTCCTCGCGATTGCCGGCGGTGTTGATAGCCAGAGCTCCGGTACCGCGGCCGGGTACGGTTGAGAACCCGCTCTGGGACGGCGTCACCGAACCCGGTACGAGCAGCCCGAGATCGAGGAAGTAGCGCCCGTTGAGCGGAACCTCCTGAACGATCCGCCAGTCGATGACATGGCCGACAGAGATAGTTGTCCTCTCAATTCCCGGTGTGCTGGGAGTAACGGTCACTTCCTGCGAGATATCCCCTATCCGTAGCTGAAAATCCTGAACTACCGACCGCGCAACCTCGACTGGCAGGCTCTCCACGATTCCTGTCTTAAAACCAACCGCGGCGGCTTCAATGCGGTACGTGCCTGCCGGCAGGGCCGCAACCTGGTAAATACCTTCGTCGTCGGTTTCGCCAACCCGTACCAGGTTTGTCGCCTGATTGCGCAAAGTGATTTTCGCGCCTTTCACGACGCCGCCGTCCGGGTCCACAACTCTGCCCTGGACCGCGGAGGTAGATTGGGCGTTGATTTTTAAAGGCGCCGTAAGGCCGGCGAGTATTGCCACGAACATAAAGAAACTGGTGGTTAGCGTTTGGGAGGGCATGCAACCTCCTTCCAGCTTTCGCTCCCGCTATCGATGGGCACCAGTTAATAAAGCTCGGCGATATCTGTTAGACGAACAACTGATAATTACTTCCAGTTTTCTCTGCGCTGGCTCTTGCACTGTCGTTTTCGTCGGCCGACCAGGCAGCTTTTGTCATGATTATTACAGTACTGTACTTTGGTGTTCGTTTTATTTCAATGCCTGAAGTTCGCTGATTCGCCTCCGTACGCTTTGTACGTATAGTTGAGTCTCCTGCTCTGAGTAGTGTCCGGCGCGGAACGCATCCCCAAGCTGTCTATCGGAGAGCCGCCCCAGCAGATTGCCGACCCATCGCGCATTTTCAACTCTTACGCCGTCGATCGCTCGTAGTGCGCGGGTGCGTTTCATTCGGAACGTTACGATCCCGCCGTTCACACCGGTGATGAACTGCTGCTCGGAATAATCCCTGGCCGTACCTTTTGTACCCGTCGGCAGCTCCCCGAAAACCGGGAGACTTCCGAACCACTTGCCGGTCGAACCGAAGGTGGCCCCGAGATCGCCAACGTAGTAGATGTGAATGTCCCGTTCGCCCGATTCGCCCGTGTTCTTTTTCTTTGGACTGACAATCTTGTTGTTTTCGGTCTTCAAATCGTAATTGTTAAGAAGAGCCATCAACACCTTCAGCCCATCGAACTCGCGCGAGCCCTCAAACGGATTTTTGTCCCAATCCCACCGGCCAACTTTTTTATAGCCGTCGTTGTCTCGTTCGAATCTCACGTCTCGTACGGGCCCGTGTCCTTCGACGTTCGCTTGATCGACGAAATAGTCCTGGTCGGTGTGATACCCGACTGCCCACACGATTCGAGATGCGACAGTCTCCGGGCGAGGCTCCGCTCCAAACTTCACCGTCCAGCGATGATGTTTTGAATCTTCGACCTTGATCTTCTTTGCGTGGCCGGAATTGTCTTTGCCCAACAACCTGAAAGTGTTGGTCAGGTCGGGCTCGCCATTCTTGCCCCCTATGCCGAAGTACAAGTCGCGGGTTTCAAGATCGGCGGGTTCTCGCCACATAACATGGATTACCGAGGCGTCATGAGTCTGTTTGTCAGAACGAAATCCTTCGTGCGTTGTCGAGTGATCTTCTCGGACTGCGGTTGTCGAACTCCGAGCCGCCAATTGAGGCTGAACAACGGCGGCTCCCATCAAGACCGTGATCAATGCAATGCAGTTAACACTACGCCGAATCATGGTGATGCTTCCTTCCGATCTGACGCTTCACACAAGTGCAGAGAATCTGCGCGGCGCGATTCAGGCAGAATCGCGCCGCGACAACGAATGACAGCTCTTCAAGCTCCCACTATCGAATTTCTAATGGCATATTGGATCAGCTCTGCTCCGGTCTTGAGCTTTAGCTGTTCCATCATCGTATATTTGTGAAAAGCGACCGTACGCGGGGTAAGATTCAACACCGCTGCCACTTCCTTCATCGAGCGGCCTTCGGCCAGCAACTGAAGCACCTCTTTCTGTCGCAGAGTCAGCTTGTGAGTGGGCTTCTTCCGCTTCAGATTTTGGACGAACGATCCAACCATTCCTTCGGTGATTAGAGGTGTAACATACGAACGTCCGATTAGTGCCTCGCGTATGGCGTGGGCCAGCTCCGAGGCGGCGCTACTCTTGAGAAGATACCCGGACGCTCCCAGCTTAAATGCCTCGGCGGCCAGATCCGGATCCTGGTTCATTGTGAGGTAGATCAGTTTCGTCGCCGGCAGGTCCTGCTTTAGCCGCTGGCCGGCACTAAGGCCGTTCATTAAGGGCATCCCGATGTCGATGACTATTACGTCCGGAGAAAGGACCTTTGCATTTTCAACAAGAGTTCGTCCGTCCAGAAATGTTCCAACCACCTCGAATTCCGGTTCCAGGAAACTCTTGAATGCCCCCAGCAGCAGCGAATGGTCGTCAGCCAGTACAATGCGTGCGCGTTTCATGGTTTGTACTCCTTCCCGAGTGGGGCCTCGCGCTGGCATAGACTTGGAGAGTTCTCGTAACAGCCTGGGTCGTTAAAAGACCCCAGGACTCGTTTCAGGGGGGCGTTTGATTTGTCGGTCTTGAATTTTGTTTGCAGGGCCACGTCCTCGGGCTGCGTCGCATCGTACCAGGCGTTGGCAGGCCCGGTATGTCGTGCCGCGGCTAGGGCGAGTAGGAGCAAGGACCCTGGAGAGGGCTGCGCCGCAAATCTAAATACGCGGCTCAACATCTTCTGATAATGCCTTCCGAACTCGGATTGGTAGTTCGATCACCTGGTGATCAATCGGCAACAGTGCATCAACCTTGTTTGATGTCGTTTTGTGTCGGTCTTTTCGCCACTGCCGCCAGCCCAATCTCCGTCACCTGTGACCCCGCGGGAGCTGCGGGCCGAAGAAACCTTGAAACATTAAATAACCGTCTGGGTTCAATGTCAAATACAACCGTCTGGTTCTGCTGAGGGTGTTCTACCTAAGTTGGGAAACTCTTCCAAGCCGTGATATCGAACCCTTTGCTTATAGGCGGTGCAGCGGGGGCCTGGGAAGCACTCCCTCGACTATTAACCTATCCCTCAACTACGCATACGACGAGTTGCGGCCAGTCCAGAAAGCCGAGAGACCCGTAGAGCGAACGCTCTACGTAATCTGCTCCTGCGGCGAGCCCGATTGCTCAACGGTGAAGAAGACACTGTAGTTTTGACATCCAGCCCGCCAACGGCGACAGATCAAAGAACTCTCGATTAGTGTATTACTTGTCCCGGTGTGAATGGTACTGTCAATTTTGACAGGTAGGTAGCAATAAGCTTACAGCCGATCCTTGCGAGAATCAGCGAACTCGGCCCCGAAACAAGGGGGGCCGGGACTGGTCTCGGACGTATTGCGCCTCTTTATCTGCTGGCTCGATCGAAGGATTTTTGCAGGGTCGAGTCTTCTTTTCAGTAAAATTGGCGTTGAACTTCGTGCCGTTTGGTCTAATAACCCCCATGGTTATGCGGGCGATCGGCACGCAGCCCTCTTGCAAAAAAACTGTTCCGGTCCCGGTAGCACGGCCCCCTTCGGTGTCGTTTGTGATCTCCAGATCTATTGCCAGGCTCGCGTCAGTACCTCTGGACCAGCGACCACCAGCCAGGAAGTTTTCCTTTGCGGTCATCAGGCAGATCTCGGCGTCCCCGTTCTCCCGAAGGAAAACAGCAACGGCTTTGATGCGGAGCTGATCTCCGTTGTTCAATTCGAGGGTTCCTTCACCAGTTGCGACCTCTTCCATACAGGGCCACTGTTGGACCGCCGCGACGTCGACCAAACGCGCGAGGAAAAGACCGAGTCCTAAGAAGATCAATGCAAATCGTCTTATCACTATGGTACTTCCCCCTTTTCAAAGACGACAGCCGTTAACAACTCGCGGCTGTAGCCATTTCCGTTTTGCTCCTCTCTCAATTTATAGGCGCAGAGTGGTTTTCGAAACTGGCATGTGTACCAGTCAAGACTCGAAAGTTTGACAGGGTTAAAGGGAGGAAGGCGAACCGAATAAATTCGTTACCTGGAGTTTGGACATTCGCGCTCCCAAATCCCACCAACGCAGAGACTGTGCGAAAACTCCCAACACCCACAACTTCAGTTGTGGGTTCTTTGGTTTCAACCTACGACGGCCCGGGCGGACCTTCATTCCGCTTCCTCGCGCTCCGGCCCGCGCCGCCAATCGCGGCGCGATTGGCGGCGCAGGGACCGTTCTCTTTTGATCGGGTTTTAAGGGGAGTGTTGGCGCCCGGCCGTTTGGAAACTGGTCGGCGGTGACCTGGTCTACAGTTGGAGGCGGGAATCTACATCAATCGGATCTGTGCTTCCTTAACAAGAGGCTGAACAAGAGGACCGGTGATCGTTGGAGAGACGAACAGCCGGCCAGCCATCACTTCTCTAACAGACAGGCACAGATCGCTTGCAAGCCGCGATTTGATCACATATCCATTTCCGCCGGCGTCCAGCGCCGCGCGTAAATACGCAGGCTCGTCATGAATCGTCAAAAAGATTATCCTGGCGGTCGAAGCACGTTGTTTGAGACGCGTGGCAGCTTCAATACCATTCATAACTGGCATCGAGATATCTAGAATCACGACGTCGGGCCTGAGTCTTGATTCCAGATCCAGCATCTGCTGGCCATCACTTACAGCGCCGACCACCGAATACTCGGCTTCCAAAGTTCCCACAACTTTTTCACGCATTTCTACGTGGTCATCAGCAATCAGTAAACGAATTATTTCTGACATTACACCCTCTCGGCCGTAGTCGCCTACGGCAACTGAGCCCGGGTTCGAAGGCCAAAAAGCGGCTGCCCCTGGCACTTTGGTTTTGTTCTTTCAAACTATCTCCCTCTTAAGCTGCCGTCGTCGGTTTGATTGCGTACATAGTTTAAAAAATTTCGACGCACGTCTGCCGATGGCGTTGACCATCACAACCTTTCGACTGCCAAAGTCGGTTGATAGCGCACATAACCCAAAATCTCGACGCACATCGGCGGGCGGCCGTGTTGAACATCACAGACCTACCGTCTACGTACGCACATCTGTTCGATTCACCAAATGGGGAATAGGTGGCTTGTCGTCGACTTCGCAAAACGGGGCTAAAAAATCTGGCCAATACTTGAAACGAAATCCGTTCCATGCAGATCGGCGTAAGCCGACCCTCGGTTCGTTTCTAATTCAGTGGAGCAATACAGAAACCGATCATCATCCGCCGAGTCGTACTCAAGTTGACATCAACTGTTCTCGGCGATGCGGTGCGTGCGAACGTCATTGCCCAGGAAGTTTCCCCGAAGCACTCGCCGGCGTGCACAAGTGACAACGAGCAAATGAGCAATCATAGTGTGAAATGGAAGTATGGGGTAAGGCTGCCTCCCGCACAACTGTAAAAACTTACAGGTAGGGAAAAAAACAAGAAACGGACAGCAGGTTTTTGCGAATTTGAAGGATCAAGGTTTCACTTGCAACAGATTTGCATTGTTCGTGTTACCCGGATCGTCTTTTCCTGACCCTTTGAACGCATGCCGCCACTCGATGAGTACAACGACGCGGACCTCGTCATTCGCATCGACCCCGGAACCAAGTTTTTCGTTTACGATCTCTGAAAGAAATACTCCGTAGGGCGTGGCCCCGTTTGGAGTGGTCCGCTTGCTGGCCTCAATTGGCTTAAGCGAGATCGTCTCACCGTTGCCTTGACCGGTCATCATCATTCTTGCCTGGTCAAACAATTCATACTCGGAAGACCGCTTCAACGTTGCTTCGAAATCACGCTCGTGTTGGACGTCTTGAAGGTCAATAAGCAAGTCCTTGCTATCTTGATAGCGACAATCCCGATCCTTGCGCAGCGCCTTCCTGATGATGTGTTCCAGATCGCGCGGGACTTGTGGGCGGTAGCGGCTCAAGGGAGGTGGTTCGTCGTCAAATACCGCATTGATTACCTCGCCGGATGAGCGGCCCCCGAAGGGTGTCACGCCTGCGACTAACTCGTACAGCGTGACACCCAGACTGAATATGTCCGCCCGTACATCAACTTCCTGCCCTCGCAGTCGCTCCGGAGACATGTAGGCGGCTGTCCCCAGCACCATCTTCCGCGAAGCGTCTGGCGCAAGCTCGTTTGGCGTGGTCAGGTATGGATTTGAGGATGCTGCGCTGACATCCAGCGCCATCGTGTCTCGAGTGGAAACATCGCTACTGGAGGCTACCGGTTCTGATGCCGGGTGCGGTTGGGTGAGTTTAGCGAGGCCGAAGTCCAAGATCTTAACCAGACCGTCCGGACGCAACATAACATTCTCAGGCTTGATGTCGCGATGAAGGATACCTGCCGAGTGTGCCGCGCTTAGCGCGCTGGCCATTTGCGTTCCGACATTCAGGACACTGCTTAGCCTCATCTTCTGCGCGGCTATGTGTTGTCGCAACGTCAGCCCTTCAACGAATTCCATCACAATGTAATAGGTACCTTCCGGTTCCCCGAGCGCATAAAGAGTTACGATGTTTGGGTGATTGATCGACGAGAGAGCCTTGGCTTCTCGCTCGAAGTGGGTCAATCGCGACGGGTCTGACGAATACCGGGTCGCCAGCGTCTTGATGGCTACCGGACGACCAAGTCTAGAATCGTACGCCCTATAGACCACACCCATTCCGCCGGCGCCAAGGGTCCCAAGAATCTCGTAGTTGCCAAAACGTGCGCCGTTGGGCAGGGTCCTTAACGGCTGCCCGTCCATTTCAGCATATTTTGGTAATGTGCGATTGTCTTGCATTTTTCGTGAGCGCTTCCGGTTTCAACACGGGAGCTCGAGGGAGCTCGCTTAGGGCTAGTCGCATGAACAGCCAACTAGCGATGCAGCCTTCTTCACAAGTGATTCTAAACCTGATTGGCCAGCCGTAAGTACTGTTAGGAGCTACAGTTTATTCTTAGAAAAACTGTCAGTTGGTGGGTTATAAAGCGGGGTTAATGTCTGGACGCGGCTCAAATACTCCGCCGGCGGTCGGGTTAGCGGCACTAGACGCGTGATGTTATGACGCAGATCAATTGACTAGACTGGCTACTAACGCCCATTGAGGCGGGATGTGAACGGTAGCGCTTCAGCGGCTGTTTCGAAGCTGCGGTTTGTTCCTTTGGTGATCACCATATTGGAAAGCGGTCGTTGAGACAACAGCCTCTCCTCTCTCTTTATCGCTGTGTCGTGCGCCCCGGGGCTTGCGCCCTGGCTGAGATAATCGAATCCCAACTCCAGTTTGGCATGAGCCTCCGCCAACTCGTGAAATGTCAAATTGCCGGGGGTCACCATCTTTTTCCTATCCATATTGAACCACAGAGCGCTGGGATTGATCGCCACAAGGGAGTCGAATCCTTGTGGTGGCCGCTCTTGGCTTAACTTCACTCTATTGCGCCTAAGAGGGTTTATGCGGCTGTCGAAGTTGTTGTCGAGGTTCATCGCGGATCTAACAACCTGATCCCCACCTTCAGTCGGCGCCCGCTTGCTTAGGTATAGCAAGTAGCGATGTGAACTCTTGGCTAGCTGTAGAAACAGTAACAGTCCTTCGTTGTCGGAGATGTACTTCGCCAGGCGGCGCGAAACTTCACCACGGGCTGACTCTTCTATCCTTGCCGTTCGAGCTAGTTTTGCCAGGTTCAGTGTCACCGAGCCATCAGGCTCCAAACGGAGCAGCCTGACGTTCTCAGCCCCAACGATCCATTCCAAACGCGACAGCGCGTCAGTTACATCTCCGCCCAGGTACAAGCCGCCTTTTCTGGAAGGCGTTTCAACTCGCAACCCGTCCCTTTCTGCGAGCAGTTGATTAGCCAATCTCAACGCGTCGGGTTCGATTCCCGGAATCATGGGCTCGGCCTCGTTTGCAGGGTCCGCAAATCCGGCTCTGGAAAAGTAATCACTTACGAGCTTTTGTGAGAAGGCTGACGTTCCCAGTGTGAGGCTTGCTAAAAGAAGGTGGACGAAGTGACTTTTCAGTGTTCTTCCCATCGTGTCCCCCTGGTCCGATCAAATGCTCCGACTGCCAGGACTCGATTACCGGATAATCAAGAAACGGCGTCGCGGCCAGGAAAACATCTTATTGGCGCCAATGAGCTAGAAACACTGTGACTTCTTACAGTTTTGAACAGGAAAAAACACAGTCTGTGAAACAGAAGCAGTTTCAGCTATCCTTTGCGTCTTTGCTTTGCGTCTTTGCGGTCCTTGGCGTCTTTGCGCTAGACAAGCGATTGGAAAGTTACGTTTAGCGCAAAGACGCAAAGGACCGCAGAGACGCAAAGAGAGAAGCAAAGAAAGCCAAACAAGATGACAAATGAACTCTACGATCTCACCGCCCTCGAATTATCGGACGCCTATCGCGCTAAAACGCTGTCGCCGGTTGAAGTGACCCGCGCCGTGTTGGCGCGCATCGAAAGATGCGAGCCAAAGCTAAATGCGATGTACATCATCGATGCTGAGGGTGCTCTGGCTCAGGCGGCTGCGTCCGAAACGCGCTGGAGCGAGGCCCAGCCGTTGAGTCGGCTCGACGGTGTGCCGATCACCATAAAAGATCTCATCGCCACCAAAGGTGACCCGGTACCCGTAGGCACCGCGGCGGCAGACTTCACCCCGGCCGCGGTTGATCAGCCCCCCGCCGCGCGTGTGAAAGAGGCCGGTTGCGTGATTCTGGGAAAAACGACAATGCCGGATTATGGAATGTTGGCATCGGGCGTTTCGAGCTTGCACGGCACTACGCGCAATCCGTGGAACACCCAACGAAACACCGCCGGATCGAGTTCCGGAGCCGGGGCGGCGATCGCGGCCGGTTACGGTCCGCTGGCTCTTGGCACGGATATCGGCGGGTCAGTGCGTTTGCCGGCGGCTTATAACGGCATATTTGGGTTAAAGCCCAGCCTGGGTCGAGTTCCGATCTACCCCCCATATCTCGGCCGGGTCACCGGCCCGATGACCCGCACGGTTACCGACACGGCGCTTCTCATGAATGCGCTGACAAAGCCGGATCCGCGCGACTTTATGGCACTTCCCTACGATGGGCGAGACTGGTCGGGCGCGCTTGTTGACGAGCTGCGTGGCAAGAGGCTCGGTCTGTTGCTGGAGATAGGCGCAGGCCTCAAGCCGCAGCCGGCAGTTCGGCGCGCGATAGAAAAGGCGGCCAAAGCGTTTGAAGATGCCGGCGCGGTTGTCGAACCAGTGCCGCCTTTTGTCACCGATGAAATGCTCGAGGGTCTCAACCTCTTCTTTCAGTCTCGTCTGTTGTCTGAGATCGAGCGGCTTTCACCGGACCGTCAATCAAAAGTCCTGCCTTTTATTCTTGCATGGTCCCGGCGCGCAGAACGCCGCAGCGCAGTCGATGCGATGCGGGCGGTTGCGCAGATCATGCTGATGCGCGAGAAAGCCGTGGGGGCAATCCAGGGGTACAATTTTCTAATCAGCCCGACCTCACCGATCACCGCTTACGGTGTTGACGAACCGACGCCTGGTAGTGACCCGGCCCGTCCGTTCGATCACATCGTGTTCACCGCGCCGTTCAATATGTCGGAGCAACCTGCAGCCTCGATATGTGCAGGCTACGACGAGGAGGGGTTACCGATCGGATTGCAGATTATCGGGCATCGTTTCGATGACGCTGGTGTGCTGATGATGGCCCACTCGTACGAGTCATTGCGGGCTTCGGCGCGGCCATGGCCGAGTCCTTAATGTCTGGGCTGATGGCATGATCTTAACGTCGAGCGTAAAGGAGACACAGGTGAGACCACTTGCGAGGCTTCTGAGTATGTTGGTTGTCACAGTATTCGCGATTACTGTGAGTGCTCAAACCAGGCCGGACTTCTCAGGGAAGTGGACGAGTGAGCCGGAGCCCAACCAAACAGGAACGGCAACGGAACGGGGCGGACAGGGCGTCACCCAGCCAGCCGGAGGGGACCGTTCGGGCAGCGGCCGCGCCGGCCCGCGCAGTGGCGACATGGGAAGCGGCTGGGGCTCTAACATCACCGTAACGCAAGATACGACCAGGTTGACCGTCGAGTACATTTTCTTCGCACGCGGGGATTTCCAGCCGCCTCTGAAGTTCGAGTATGCTTTCGACGGGTCTGAAACTCGGAACTCGGTAATGATGGGCCGCGGTATTCAGATTCAAGTGTCCAGAGCAAAGTGGGATGGCGACAAGCTGGTTATTACGACAGTCCACAGCTTCAGCCATCCTGAGACAGGTCAACCGATGACCAGCGAATTGAAACACACATTATCGCTGGAATCGCCGGCCAGGCTGATTGTGGAATCTACGCGAAACGGCGTCCTTGGCGGGCCCCCCTCGACTGTTCGAACGATCTACAGAAAGTAAACTCGCGACGCACCGCTGCTTACCGATTACTCATCGTTGGAGCATATGGATCGGGCGCGTTCGGAGGGACGTGCGGGTAACGCTGAGTCGTCGCCTTGAAGTCGGCGACGATCTTGTCCATCGCGCTTTGCGCCCATGGGTTGGCGTCTTTGATGTCCGATTCCTCTTTTGGATCCGAGCGCAGGTTGAACAGTCTCATGAGAGGCGGAACCGAGACTCCCGGTTCAGGCTGAAAGAGATAATGAAACTTCCA
>DASRIZ010000465.1:0-15174 GCA_035649735.1 Blastocatellia bacterium
GGGGGCGCCTCGTCACCGCGTCTATAAACTTGGCCCTCCTGACGGAGGGCGGGCGCCTCGTCACCGTGTCTATAAACATCGCCCTCCTGACGGAGGGCTGGGGCACCGCGTCACCGAGTCTCGATGGGTCGCTCATTTCACCGCGTCGATTCGGATCGCTGCCGTCCGAACCCGTGAGGGAACGCCCGGATCGGTCCACGCAAAAATAACCTCATTTCCAGACAACGCCATTTGGGGAAATCCGCTCGCCCGCGCAACGCCCGACTCGGCCACGGTTACAGTCTGATCTCGCGACCCGTTCGGGCTCACCCGACGTATCCTAACCTCGCCACCTCTTTCTGTTTTCTCAAGCCAGCAAACAACCGCTGAGCCATCCGGCAACATCTGCACGTCAACCCGACCGACCGGCGCGCCGTCATCCACTCTAATCGGCTGATTGAACGTGGCACCCGCGTCGCCAGAAAAAATGACATTGACCCGCGGCGCGTCCTTAGCAGCAGTGAACCACGCTACTGCTACTCGTCGCCCGGCCGCGGATACCGAAGGACCGTTGACCGGACAACCGTTGATCTCCCAGTTATCAGCACCCAATGATCTCGGTTCGGTCCAGCGTCCTTTGTAAAACCGTACAATCGAGATATCGCGTATTTCCTTCTCCGAGCGATCACGATAAGCCACGATCGCTCCCTCCGATGTGAGTGCAGCTGAAGTCTGGCAGCAGTCGCACACCCGCGCGTCAAGCAGCGCATCTTCAAAGAACCTGCCACTCGCATCGATGGTAGTGAAGCGTAGAGTCATCTCATTCGCAGACGATCCGTGACCATCAGTCGAACCCTCTTTGAAGTTTCGCCCGTCTAGCCAGACTGCGGCCGCGCGTCCCCCAGCCCACGGAAGCATCGAGACAAATCCGTGTTCTGTTCTGGTGCCGTCGCGATGCGGCAGAATCGGCTTGCTCCAGGTGCTGCCGCGATCCGTCGAACGGGAAATGTTGATATCGTAAGCGTGAGCCGATCCCGCTTTCACCAGCCAGTGTGCAACAATCGACCCGTCTTTTAGCACGATCAGCGACGGGAAATCCGCCCAGTTAACTACCCAATTCGAACCCTCGGCAATGGTGCGAGGGTCGGACCAATTACCTCCATCGCGGACCGCGAATCGCAGCCGGTGGGCTTTAGATTCTGTCGACTCAATCCAGGTTAAAAAGACTCGTCCATCAGACGCCGTGAACAGGTTTGGCTCACCGCTTCCGGGAGCGGCCGGTGTATTAAGCGAACGGACTGCCGGCTGCCGCCCATCAGCGGAGCCAAGCAGGGGCGCAACTTTTTCTCTAAACTCTTCGGGTTCCAGTATGCCAAGAATGCGATCGCGTATGTTGCCATCGCGATCGACGACAACTGTCACCGGTAAAACCTCGCCTATCTGATACTCATCCATAAAATCCGAAGTACCGAAAAGCACGGGATAGTTCAGCTTGAATTGACGGGCCTTCCGGCGGATGCTGGTTCTACTGTCATCCGGGTAAGTAACGCCGATGATTTGCAACCCCCGAGACTCGTGCTCTTTTTGCAGTTTTACGAGTTCGGGCATCTCCACGAGACAAGGCGCACACCACGATGCCCAGAGATTTATCAAAACGACTCGGCCTTTGTAGTCGCTCAGTTGCACATTGCGTCCATTCAAGTTCTTAAGCCGGAAGGCAGGCGCAACGGTAGATTGATTTGGAGCTGGCTGGCTGGTTTGTGCCGGGCCGTTGGTAGCTGTTTGAACGACTAACAAACTCGCAAGAAGAAGTGTGAGCATCATTTCCTCGCGTCAATAAAGATACCTTACTCCTAAAAGGAAGTTACGGTCTGTTCGCAGGACCAGCGGTCCCGAATTCAAAACAACGGGAAACTGATAGCTCGCCTCAAGAACGAGCCGCGGGCTTGCGGTGAATTGCAGCGCGGGCGCGAGATAGAATTCAGATGAGCTGCTGCCTGGTGCTTCGCGTCCACCGACGCGCGCGCGATTTCGATATGAGTAGGTCGTCTCCAAAATCACAAAGAGCTCTCTCCCGGGATTCTGATACTTCAACGGCAACAGCACATACTCAAGATCGGTGTTGAGCCGCAACTCGTGTCCCATCCGAAATCCATCTCGCTCGCCGCGCAGCGTGCCTTCAATGTTGGCACCATAAACAAAACGGTGGTGGGCTTGAGAGTACGAAACATCGGTGTGAAATGCCAATCCACCGTTGATCGGACTGAGCTGCTGCCGAACCAATTCAGGCGCTGCGAGCTCGTCTATGCCGGGGCTAGCTTTCTTCCCCGTTGGCAGCTCCAACCCTAATCGCAGAGCTGCTTGTCGATCACCCCAGGTTTCAAGCGTGCGATAAAACCTGTATTTGCCCCAGACAACGGTGTTGCCAAACCCAGTCCCCGAGCCGGACTGTGTTCCGTCCTCAAATGATGCTTTCTGATAAGGAATCTCGCCCTCGAGTTGAAGAGTAGGCGTCGGGGTGTACGAAATCGCCAGGCGGACCGCGTGCCGAGTAACCTCCAGACCGCCGAGGTGCTGACGAACAAAAAAGTAACGCGGGGTCACAGCTCCGCCCTTATAAACCGTCAGTCCGGGGCTCGTCGTTCGTACAGGCGCGGCTAACAAACGAGACCCACTCCGCACCCCGTTCAACGACACCTGAATTCCGGTAAGACTCAGTTCCGCATCATGCTTTTTGGGTACAACCGGCTCTGACGCAGGCAACTGTCTTGAGGCGCGCGCGTGAATGACCTCGCGAGCATTGGCTTCCTGCCCGACTGTTTCCCAATCACCGGTCACTTCTATGCGAGCGCCGGCATCCAGTCCCTTGAGTGATTGATCGACGGTTTCACCAAGGAAAAAACGCTGCTTTGAAGTATCAGACTCGACCCACCATCCCAGATCATCCCGCGCCAACACCCCCGCAACCGTGATCTCTGCTGACGCCAGCGTATATCCGGCTTTCTTTAGCGCAGCTCGTAGAGCTGCAAACGAAACCGGTTTGTCGGCCTTAGGCGTAAAGACTCCAAGCCCACGCTTGATGTCGGTTACTTTTATGTCGTCAATCTTCGGTGCAAAGTTCAGTCGGCTCACGGCCTTCTTGATGTTGTACACTCAGTTGCCGCAAAGATATCCGGCGATCTTCATTTGAACCGAACTGACGCCGGCTCGACTCACGCCTGCGCTGCCGGCGAACATCGCTAAGGCAACGAGTGTAAGGAAAAAACGCTTTCTCATTTTTCTCCTGTCATGTTTGATCAGCGACCTTGATCGAGTCACAGCTTACAACCAAGCAAGCGCAGAAACCATATGCCGACGATTCTTGAGAGCGCCAATGCGATTAGAAAGAAACGCTATAACTAAACCCGGGGTTCTTGCTCTGCGCGAGCAGGAAAGTAAACACGTGACGCCGAAAAACATAGCTGAGCGAAGGGTGGACCTTTACACCATCGAAGATGATCTGCGATGACAGGTTGTCGCGGAAGTTGATGTTCAACCCGCCAATGGCCAGGAATCGATCTTCATAGGTGCTATACGCTACCCCAACATACGGCGCAACCGGCAGCTTGATCTCGCGCTGCAGGTTCTTGCTGACCGTTGCATAGAATGACTGCCCGGATGGTGTGCCAATGCGATCAGAACTGGTGCCGAGGATAAGCGCCGGCCTTCGTTCTGTTTCGGTGATGGCCACCCAGTTTGCGAGAGGGTTTACATCATCCGCACGCGGGTTGTACTCCACTCCCAGTGAGAGTCTGGGGTGCACTCGATATGTTAACGTCGTGCGAACGCTCGCCCGCGGTATCTGATCGCTCAGATAGCGAACCCCAAACGTCCATTTGTCCGGATTAGTGTTTTCTGCCCCGCTCACGGCGCGGCCTTCACCCGGTCAGAGTGGTCAACTTGGTACGCTTGACGACTTGTTCGGTTTGGTCGTCGTCGCCGCCACTTGCTGATTCGATTCTTTTTCAGCCGTCGCGAGCAAGCTATCCAGCTGCTTCTTTAGCTCCGCCGGTTTGATAATGCCTCTGAACTTAGCGGCGATTTTCCCGTCTCGCCCGATAACTACAGTTCCTGGAAGAGCCGACCCTAATCCGAATCGCTGCATGTCTTCTGCGCTCGCGCCAAGCCATACAGGAAAGTTCACCTTTGAGCTCTTTATGAACTGCAGCACTTTCTGCTTATCCGCGGCCGTATCAGCCGCCGCCCCGATTACTTGCACGCCCAACGCAGCGTAATGGTTTTGAATTGCGGCAAGATCGGGCATCTCTTTGAGACACGGCACACAATAAGTCGCCCAAAAATTCAAAACTACAACACGACCGCGATAAGCGCTCAATTGTTGCTCGATGCCGGAAAGGTCCTTCAAGGTCAGATCGACTTCCGTACCTATTACATTGACCTCGGGCTGAGTGACGGCAATTGGCTCGCCGAGCACCGTCAGGCTATCGACCTTGATGAACAGGCTGTCCTTCTTTTTGCCGGTAACCCCCTGAACCGAAATTAGCTTTCCAATATACTCGAGCCAGTTCTTGCCTGGCCGTTTGTACTTCCCTAACTGGAGCTCATAAAACGTAACCTCGCCTTGAGGGTTTGCTACGGCAAGAAGCGTCGGGTCGCCGTTTCCGACACACTCGACAGCTTTGTCGAGATCGTCTCGAGTGCCGTACGGCGTGGTCTTGCGGTCTGCTTTAGCCCAACAGTCCCTGCAACAAACTACCTGGCCTTCAAGCTTCACCGGACCAGGCCGCGAGCCTTGCGCATTCGCTGCCGAAACCGAAATCAACAACAGCAAGATCGCTGCCGTCAACAATTGCTTCATCTGGTTACCTCCAATAACAAACATTATAGAGCGCCGTCGCATATTGACGAATTAGTGCTTCATCTTTCCTGGGCGTACGCGCAAGAAGACGTGAAAACTCGTTGGGCTTGATCCGTAAATTGGCTTCAACCCACCGGGCACGTGATAAAACGTTACGTCGGCGCCGAGACCGACTCGGAGCTTGGGACTGGCGATGATGTCGCGGGTTCCGCCAAACGTGAATGCTCCTATGCGGAAAGTTTGATCAAAATGGTCGTTCATTCCCGAGCCGATGATATCGGTATGTGAGTCAATCAATCCCGGACGACCAAATATGTTCTCCTCGAGCAACCCCGTTTTATCCACCAGCTCGATCCTGGTGTAAAGGTAGTTCTTATCGAGAAAGTTCGCCGTCGATTCGAGAAGGTAAGCATTCGAGTCGCCGTGCCGTTCGTGGTTTCGTCCCCAGATCAGACTCGACGCCCAGTTGCCATCCTCCCAGGCACGGTTGTGAGAAATTGATGCCGTCATCCGCTGGAGGTTGCCGGGTTCAAGCGCTTCCGGATTGACCAAATGGCCGTATGAGAACTGCATCGTCCAATCAGGCGTCGGCGTGAACCAGACTCTCCCGCTCCAGGAATCGAGTTTTCCTTTTTGAATGTCCTTGCGTTGTTCATCCGGCTCGGCGCCATGAAATAAAGAGCTTTCAACTCGGAAACGCCACGCTGTCACTCCAGCGGTGATCACCCCATGAGTGATGTGTGTGGAGTCTTGCCAGTGATGTCCAAGCGGTGCGGCTGGATTCTCCGCAGCAGACATTCGGTGCATGAAAGCCACCGGGCCGAGCGCCGGTTCGCCAACAGGCCCGCCGTAGAAATTGAGCGATACTTGTTCTGACAATCGAATGTTGTAAGCAGCCGCTAACTCCATAAACAAGTCGTGAGGGTGTTGGGCGTCGATGATCGGACGGCCACCGAACGTTTCTCCCGTCTGGAATAGCTCTGGAAAGCCGCGCCGCGGAGCGGTCCATGGCTCGGCCGAAAACATCCCGCGAAACATCAGTTGCCCCGGGCCCGCCTTACGCTCTGCCATCAACATCAACCAGTTTTGAGACTCGGCTTTGTTGACTCCGCGCGGTCCGCCCTGATGGTTTAATCCAGCTTTGAGATCGCCGTGAACCATTATCAACCAATCATTCTTCAACCAGTGCCACATATACCCGGGCCCTGTTGCCGGCATAAGACTGGTCCCGGAACCCACGGCCGATAAAGAACGAAACGGCCCACCGGTGACGGTGCTCATTGCTGCGCTCATCGCGTGTCCGCTATGAGGGTCTGCATTCCCCTGTTCCTCTTTACCCATCTTCGACATATCGTGCGGTTCTGAACGAGGCTTAGGAACAGCCGAAGGCTCGGGAGCAGTTTGGGTGTGATGCTGGTGTTGTTGCGTCTGTGATTGAGTGGGCTGTGGTTGGTTGGGCGACGGCTTAGCCGGTGTTTGCGCCCCATGCTCGTGATGCGCATCAGCTTTAGGCTGAGTTTGAAGCTCGGATTCAGGATGCTTGTGTTCGTCCTTTCCAGCCGGGTGTTTGTGACGAGCGTCCGCCGGCACGGCAGCTTCGAGCTTCTTTCGGTCTTCTGGCGTCAGCGTCGGTATCTTCCGGAGAAATAGAATCGTCTGCCAAATTTCCGCCGGTTTGTGATTCTTGCCAAAAGCCGGCATCGCCGTGCCCGGAACACCACTGGAAATCTTGCGGAACAATTCAGCATCCGATCTGCTCTGCACTTTATCGGAGGTGAGATCCGCCGCTCTTACAGCTTTTCCTTTCTCAGTGTCCGCCCGGCCGGTCGAGCCGTGACAGCTTGCGCAATGCGCATCAAAGTGGTCGAGGCCCAGCGCTGCGTTCTGCTCGGTAGGTTGAATCGGATTCGCTGGGTTCTGCGCAAGCGAAATGGCATATGTCTTCCGATTCAACAATGAGTATCCGAGCGCCGTCGCGCAAAACAGTATCATCACCGCGAGCTTGATCAGCCTCGCCCTTTGCAACTTCATTGTTCTCTCCCTATCTAAACAATCTGTTGGCACAACACCAATGAACCGTTTGGCCCACCGGCCCTGACGTATCGCTCTGAGTCAAGCTTTTGCGATGGCAGTTTCAGAAACGCATCGCGAATCGATGACGTTTGAAAAACGCTGACTACCATTAGAAGTGAAAAGCGTCACGAAATGGGCACACTGCGGCTCTTAGATCAGGAGAGTACCGGTTCTGAGGTAAAGATGAGTGGATTCAATAATGCTACGAGCAGAAGATTGAAGGCCGGTTTGATAGGGGATCTCAACTCGTGCTACCAGGCAGACGGCTATGGGGGCATCGGCTTTCGAGTTTCGCTCGATCGCAGGCACGCTCGTTGGCGCCGCGGGTTGAGTCTCTTGTGGCTCACCGCATTCCGAGTAACAACAAGTCTTCGAAAAACTCATTCCATCTTTCGGCGGACTTGGCCCTTTTGAGTTTTTCGCTGAAAGGCAGCACGCACCGCACTCATCCTCGCCTACCAACGAGGCGGCTGCCACGGAGTTGCCGCAGACCGACAAGGTGAATACGAGTATGAGCAACCTTCGAATCATCAGTAGCCAGAGTCTATCAGACGGTTTTTTGGCGGGTCAATTGTCTCGAGATCAGGGCACGCGGCAGAAGAGGCGGGCAGGGATGCCTTGCTCCGGGGTAGAGTCCTAAATCTGTGTTGCTCCCTAAAAAAGAGCCTGGGATTTAGCCCACGCATGACAACGGCACCGACCGGGCCGCGTAGCGGTCACCTCTCGATAGAAACCGACCTAAACGTCAACGACCGGGCTGCGTAGCGGTCACCTCTCGATAGACCACGCGCGCAACGGCACCGACCGGGCCGCGTAGCGGTCACCTCTCGATAGACCACGCGCGCAACGGCAACGACCGGGCTGCGTAGCGGTCACCTCTCGATAGAAACCGACCTAAACGTCAACGACCGGGCGTTGACTTGCTTTTTTCCTTACTGTCTAATCGAGTCGCCAATGAGCAAGAGAGTCTACACAGCCGACTGGGTCATACCAATAAGCTCGCCGGTGGTCCGTGACGGCGCGGTGGTTACCGAGAATGATCGCATCGTGTTCGCCGGCACTCAGCTGGAAGCGGAGTCCCGAACCGACTTCAAAGATGGGGAGACGATGAGCCTTGGGCCCGCGGCGATCCTGCCGGGATTCGTGAATACTCACAGCCATCTCGAACTGACCGTAATGCGAGGCTTTCTGGAAGACCTCGCGTTTCGCGATTGGATCGTGAAGCTGACACGGACCAAATATGAACAACTCACCGCCGATGACTTGAAGGCGTCAGCGCTGTTGGGTGCGGCTGAGGCTATTCGAGCCGGCGTAACGACGATTGCCGATACGGGCGACTCCGATTCCGCGTTTGTCGCGATGCTCGAAAGCGGGCTCCGCGGCATCGCGTATCGAGAGGTCTTTGGTCCCAATCCGGCGGACGCTTCGAGGAGTCTTGAGGGACTGAAGGGAAAAACTGACGTAATGCGCCCGCGCGAAACGAATCTCGTGCGAGTAGGCGTTTCGCCCCACGCGCCCTATACCGTCTCACCAGATCTGTTTCGCTTGGTTGCCCGATATGCGAAGGATGATTCGCTGGATGTCTGTATCCATACCGCCGAGTCCGCGGCGGAGACCGAAATGATGATGCTCGGGAGCGGCGAGTTCGCCCGAGGACTCGCGGTGCGAGGCATCGAGTGGAAAGCTCCGGGCATCTCGACAGTGAGCTACTTTGATTCGCTCGGCGTTTTGGATACGGGCCCGCTGCTGGTCCACTGTGTAGAGGTAGGCCAGGAGGACGTTGAATTGATCGCCCAAAACAGTGCGCGCGTGGCTCATTGCCCGAAGTCAAATGCCAAGCTTGGGCATGGACAAGCTCCGCTAATGTCGATGTTGGAGCGAGGCGTGACGGTCGGATTGGGAACCGACAGCGTAGCGTCAAACAACCGATGCGATATGATCGAAGAGGCTCGCTTCTGCGGATTGATCCACCGTATTACCACGATCGATTTCGGGAATCCGAGTGCGGAGAGTCTGTTAAAACTCGCGACGCTCGACGGCGCTCGAGCGCTTCGGCTAGACACCAACATCGGCTCGCTTGAACCCGGCAAACAAGCGGATCTCATCGCAATCGATCTTTCGCACACTCATACAATCCCGGTGCACGACCCGATCGCGACGATTGTATTCAGCTCAGCGAGCAGCGATGTCGTGCTAACCGTCGTCGGCGGCAGGGTGCTCTTTAATCGGGCGCTAAAGACACTTGATGAAACCGAGCTTAAGAGCCGGGTCAACGCTAGCCTCACTCGCATGCTCGACACATAGCTCGAATCGGATTCCAAAACTCTCACGGCCTCAGCAGGTTCAAAGTCGGGAAGGGTGGCTTGCCCCCGCTGTTTCGAATCGATCAAAATCACAACAGTCGGGGCAAGCCACCTACCTCTAGTGTGCCATTGGGTTCTGGTACTGCAATAAGGTCTAAGACGAACAGCGGGGGCAAGCCACCACCCTTCCCTACCTTGAACCTGCCGAGGTCGTGACCGAGCGCGGGCAAGCACACTTCCCTGCCTGTGATTCTTCTTAGCCTCTTATCTGATTCGATCGCCCGAGCCTCGCTGGAGAGTCCAGAGCATCCCGCTCGGCAATCCGCGCATCAGAGCCGACTGCGGAGCGCACTCGACACTGCGCGCTCACACTCGTTGCGGAGGCATCTAATGGTCAAAACAATCGTCGCAATTGCATGCGTGTACCTTATCGCCGTCGTCGGATGGGTCACTCTCGCAGGAACGATCACGTATCGCACTGAAACTCAGGATACCGATCTCAAACGTGAAGTCGGTCAATTATGGGGAACGCCGCTCGAGCAGAACGCACCGGTAGCTACGCTCGGAGTCGATAGAAAGGAGCTGACAGAGGAATGGGACGACGCGCGTAAACGGCGAAAAATCGAGCACAGGACGGTTACCGATAAGTACGACGCTCCTATCATAGAGAACAGCGTGCAGCTGGGACTTGCACTCGACCAACGGCAAAAAGGACTACTGTGGTATTCGACCTACAGCGTACGGTTCTCCGGTGATTATGTTTTCGAGAATACTCAAGACAAAGATGGGGTGCTGACTATCAATTTCTTGTTTCCGGCAGCAAGCGGCCACTATGATGATTTCAAGTTCGAGGTCGATGGAGCATCCGTGCCGTTGACTCGCCAGAACGCAACAATGATAGTCGCCACTATTCCGTGTACTGCAAAGTCACGGCATCGACTAGGGGTGGCTTACAAGTCGCAAGGGCTTGATCGCTTCACTTATCGCTTCGGGGAGGGAATAAGCGAGGTGCGCAACTTCAAGCTCGTAGCCACCACAGATTTCGACGGCTACGATCATCCTGCAAACACGATTTCGCCAGTGTCAAAGGAACGATTGGAGAGAGGCTGGCAGTTGACCTGGGACTACAAGGACCTGATAGCCGGAAACGGAATCGGCATCGAGATGCCCCAGAAGATAAATCCGGGACCGATGGCCGCGCGAATATCATTCTTCGCGCCGGTATCTCTGGGGTTCTTCTTTTTCTTGATCTTTGTGATCTCGATGCTGCGAGGGATAAGGATTCACCCGATGAACTATTTTTTCCTTGCGTCGGCGTTCTTCGCATTTCACCTGCTGCTGGCTTATCTGGTCGATCACATTTCAATTCACGCGGCGTTTGCTCTCTGTTCGATGGTCTCGATCATCCTGGTTGTATCATACATGCGCATCGTCGTCGGGAACCGATTCGCATTTCTCGAAGTTGCCGCTGCGCAGTTGGTTTACCTGATCGGTTTTTCCTATGCATTTTTCTTCGAGGGTTTTACCGGGCTTGCGGTAACGATCGGCTCGATCATTACGCTGTTTGTGGTTATGCAATCAACGGCACGGATAGATTGGACGCAACGATTCAATCTCGACGGTCAGGTTGGCGCTCCGGTCGAGGCGAAACCGTCATTAGCCGCGGGAGATTGAGACTGTTCAGTCTCCGAGTCACTTTATCTCAGCTCGATCAGGGTCACTTCTGCAGGCGCGTGATACCTGATCGGCGCCAGCGTCAAGCCCAGCCCGTTGTTGATGCTGACCAGCATAGATCCAGCTTTGTAAAAGCCGGTCACATACTTCGTCTCGAATGAAGATCCGGTTAGCAGGAAGCCCGGCAGAGGAAAAACAATTTGTCCGCCGTGAGTGTGGCCGGCGACAAACAGATCGTACTTGTGATCCGCCGCCTTCTCCACCAGCCACGTAGACGGTTGATGCGTAAGAAGGATGCTGACTGAACCATGGGGGCGTTCGCTGGCCAGCTTGTCGACGATCCCGTCGGAAAGTTGATTTCGGTAGACGTTTGTAACTCCGGTGATCATTAACGAACCGCTATCAACTGGGATCTTGGCGGTTTCGTTTTCAAGAACCTCGATACCGCGTGAACGGAGCCGTTCGAGAACAAGATCGCGGCCCGCAAAGTAGTCGTGATCGCCAAGGCAGCCATAAGTGCCAAACCTCGATCGTAGCTGACCGATCGCCTCTGCCGCTTGATCGACGAACGCGGTTCCCGACGTCACCGCATCGCCACAGAATAGAATCAAGTCGGGCTTCAAACCGTTTACTGTTTCTACAAAGGTTTGGAGCTTGCTGCCGTTCGTTCGGTGGTCAACCTGAATGTCGGCGACCTGTACGATGCGGAAGCCAACCAACTCCTCCGGCAATCCGGTGATTTGGAGTTCAGTACTTCGGGTTCGCAATAGAAATGTATCGCTGTAAACTCGAGCAGTGACGTACACAGCCGTCAGCACGACCACGGCGGCTACAACCCATGCCTCCACAACCCGCCATTTTGTTCTGTTACGCCGGTATAGCGCGAACAGCGCAAGCTTCAAAACTCCAATGACCAACAGCACGATGAACAGCTGAACGCCGAAGGCTATTCCGATCCAGAAAGGATATGTGAATGCGTTATCAAAAACTGGAGAGCTCTGAAAGGATGTGTTAATCCCGAACAGATAAGCGAGCAGCGATGAGAGCGGAAGAACCGAGAGGTAGAGAATTATCACGCCCGCGCCAATACGCAATCGACCCCTGGGCCAGCCGGTGATGGTGGCGATCGCATTCACAGCCCTTCGGGCGGCGTACAACTGAAACAGCAACCCCGCTAACGCAATCGTCAGAGTAGTTCGAACGGTCCATGGCACTTAATCGCAATCCTCTTTGGGGTTTCATTTCGCCTAAGTAAACGGTTGTCTCCCGTGAACATCAGAACTGCAAGGTCGTTCGCACTGGACGTGCGGGCGAATAATTTGTTTGTTGGTTCTTTGCGGCTTGAAAAGGTTCGGTGGCAGAGTGATTCTTAGCCAGGAGGCCAGGCAAGAGGCCGACCGCCCAGCACGTGGATATGGAGATGGGGAACGCTTTGCCCGGCCGCCTCAGCGTTGTTGATTACAACTCTATAGCCACTTTCGGCGATATCCATCTGATTGGCGACCTTCGCAGCCGTATACAACAGGTGTCCCAACAAAGACACGTCTAACTTTGACGCGTCGTTGAGAGACTCAAGATTGTGCTCACGCGGAATGAGCAACACGTGCACTGGCGCCTGTGGGTTTGCATCCTTGATAGCGACGACCTGTTCATCGTGATAGACAACTTCGGCCGGTACGTCGCCGGCAACGATGCTACAGAAGATGCAACTTTGTTCGAGGTTTTCCATAGGTCTTAATCTTCAGGGCAATTATCAACTAAGCCTCGCAATGAGTCAAACATAATTCCAGAAGCAATCAGTAGTCCGTGGTGCGCAGCCGTGGTCCGTAGTCCTTGGTCCGTAGTCCGTAGTCCGTAGCGTCGACTGTTTACTCCAATGCACGAGGGACCACGGACCACGGACTACGGACTACGGACCGCGGACTACGTACTACGGACTACGGACTACGGACCGGGGACTATTCCCGGACCCGTTCAATCTCTGCGCCAACCGAACGCAGTTTCTCTTCGATCTTCTCGTACCCGCGATCTATGTGATAGACGCGATCGATAATCGTCTCACCGCGGGCCGCCAACCCCGCCAGCACCAGGGATGCCGAGGCTCGCAAGTCCGATGCTTGCACTCGCGCCCCTTTTAACCCGTTGCTGCCTTCAACCACCGCCTGGCGGCCGTTTAATCGGATGCGGGCCCCCATTCGCAAAAGCTCCGCTGCGTGCATGAAGCGGTTTTCGAAGATCGTCTCAGTGATTACCGACGTCCCGGTGGCAAGTGTCATCAGCGCCATGTACTGAGCTTGCATGTCAGTCGGGAACCCGGGATGTGGCAGCGTAGTGACGTCGGAAGCTCTCATGCTATCCCCGGCGCTGACTCGAAGCGAAAAGGCATTTGGACGTTCAATTCGAACGCCGATTTCTTCCAATTTATCCAGCGCCGCAGTGATGTGCTGGGGATTACAATTAACAATATCGAGTTTGCCTCCAGTAATCACCGCGGCAACTACAAACGTTCCGGTCTCTATGCGGTCGGGAATGATTGTGTGCTCCGCGCCGCCAAGCTTCTCCACTCCCTCAATTCGAATTGCACTGAGACCGGCGCCTTCGATGCGCGCTCCCATCTTGTTGAGCAGCTCCGCCAGGTCGACGACCTCGGGCTCTCGTGCCGCATTGTTGAGCACTGTGACTCCATCGGCTAATGCGGCCGCCATCATGAGGTTCTCGGTTCCGGTTACCGTAACTTTATCGAAGTAGACATCACGCCCCTGAAGCCGCTTCGCTCGCGCAACCACATCTCCACCTTCGATGGACACCGCTGCGCCAAGTTTCTCAAATCCCATCAAGTGGAGATCGATCGGGCGCTGGCCAATCGCACAACCGCCGGGGAGTGAAACTCGCGCTTCGCCAAACCGCGCCAGCAGCGGTCCCAAAGCCAGCACCGACGCGCGCATGGTTTTGACGAGATCGTACGGCGCCTCGAAGACCTCGACCTGCGCCCCCGAAATCTTTAACGTTCTCAACTCCGGCATCAGAATCTGACTGCCAAGATCCTCGAGCAATCGTCGCATCGTGATGATGTCCCGGGCGTAAGGCAGGTTGTGCAGAGTGACTGTTTCAGCCGTAAGCAGAGCCGCGGCCATACAGGGCAACGCGGAATTCTTTGCCCCGCTGATCTGAACCCGGCCCTCGAGAGGGCGGCCGCCGGCAATTCTAAAACTATCCATCGATCACCCGACTATTGAAGAGCTACACACGACACAAACAAAGCAATCAATACCGTATTACTTACGCGTCATGCATCAGACCAGGCTGACTGCACTCCCAGCGATGTTAGCACAGCCTGCGAAAGCGATAACAGACTCGCCGTGAAATGTTGAGCTATTAAGTTAGGCGTTTAGCGAAGATTCGAGTGCGGATGAATCGATGATTTCCCAGGCAGAGTCGTCGCGAAGGACGCGGCCTACAAGCGCGGTGTGAACGCCGTGCCCGGAACGCTCGGCTTCTACGTGGCCGAGCACCGGCATCCCCAGCAGCGCGAGATCGCCGATGATGTCTATGATCTTGTGCCGAACAAACTCGTCGGTCGTTCGCAGCCCCTCGCGATTCAAGATGCCACCCTCCGGTGTGAGCACGATCGCGTTATCCAATGAGCCGCCTCGCGCCAAACCCATGTTTCTGAGTGATTCTATTTCATCCAGAAACCCAAAGGTACGCGCTGAAGCCAACTGCTGTGAGAAGTGACCATCAGCTATCTCGATTTCATATCGCTGAGTTCCGATCATCGGATGCGGAAAGTCGATCAGACATGAAACCGAGAACACTGATGCGGGGCTTATGCTCATCCTTCGATTCAGTTCGCTGACTTCGACACGCTTTAGAATACGAAGAAACTGTCGCGGGGCCTCGAGTGTGTCAATACCCGCGTGTTCGATCATCTCTATGAACGGTTCGGCGCTGCCGTCCACGATCGGCACCTCGAGCGAATCGACATCAATGATGCAGTTGTCTACGTGACTGCCGGAAAGCGCAGCAAGAAGATGCTCGACCGTTGCGATCATTACGCCCTGCCGCATCAGCGTCGTAGCGTAACTTACACGCGCGACGTACTGAGGCGCGGCCGGTATCTCAAAGCCGTTGAGATCGGTGCGACGAAAAACGTACCCGGTGTAAGCGGGAGCGGGGTTTAGCGTGATGCGTGAAGGCTCGCCCGTATGAAGGCCGTGGCCGCTGGTTGAAACTGCTCGCTTGAGCGTGGTTTGTCGGCTCAAAAGCACCGCCTTTAACAATGATTGG